>JBHEOD010000099.1:0-14756 GCA_046261745.1 Binatia bacterium | reverse complement strand
GCTCGGAGGTGCTGACGCCGCGCCTGAGCGGCCGCTTCGCGAGCGATGTGCCCTCGGCCTTCACTTCCGTGACGGTGGTGGCAAAGACGTCGCGCTCGCGCAGCCTCGCGCGCGCGGTGCGCGGGCTGTCGGCTTCGACGAAGCCGCCCACGCTGCGGCCCGATCCCGAGACGCCGCTGTAACGGAAGGAAGGCACGCGAAGCTACTCGGCGTCCTCGGTCGTCACGCGCAGCACCTCGGCGGCCGACGTGAGGCCGGCGCGAACCTTGGCCGCGCCGTCGTCGCGCATCGTCTTCATGCCGCGCGCGATCGCGCGGCCCTGCAGCGTGGCTGCGTCGGTCCTCTCCATGATGCCGGTGCGCAGTTCGTCGTCGGTGACGAGCACTTCCGACAGCGCGAGGCGCCCGCGATATCCGCTCGCCCGGCAGGTCTCGCATCCCGGGCCCGGCATGCGCGCGCCGGCGATGTTCGTCGTGAGGCCGAGTTCGATCATCGTCGGCTCGCGTGGGGTGGCCGGCAGCGAGCACTGCGGGCACAGCCGCCTGACAAGGCGCTGCGCGACGATGCCGATCACTGACGAGGAAACGAGAAACGGCTCGATGCCCATGTCGAGCAGGCGCGTGATCGCGCTGAAAGAATCGTTGGTGTGCAGCGTGCTGAACACGAGGTGGCCGGTGAGCGCCGCCTGGATCGCGATGCGCGCGGTTTCCACGTCGCGGATCTCGCCGACCATGATCACGTCGGGATCCTGGCGCAGCACCGAACGCAGTCCGCTGGCAAACGACAGGTCGATCTTCGGGTTGACCTGGATCTGGCCGATGCCGCGAAGCTGGTACTCGATGGGGTCCTCGATGGTGATGATGTTCTTGTCCGGAGAATTGATCTCCGAGAGCGCCGCGTACAGCGTCGTCGTTTTTCCGCTGCCGGTCGGGCCGGTGACCAGCACGATGCCGTGGCTTTGCTGGATCAGGCGGCGCAGCGCCGCGAGGTTCTCGCCGGCGATGCCGCTTTCCTCGAGGCCGAGCAGCGTCGCGCTGCGGTCGAGAAGTCGCATCACGACGCGTTCGCCGAACGCCGTCGGCACGGTCGACACACGGATGTCGAGCTCGCGTCCGGCCACGCGAGTGCGGATGCCGCCGTCCTGCGGCAGCCGCTTCTCGGCGATGTTCATGCGCGCCATCACCTTGATGCGCGAGACCACGGCGGCGTGGAGGCGCCGCGGCGGCGCGAGCACCTCGTTCATGATGCCGTCGACGCGGAAACGGATGGACGACGTGCGTTCGAACGGCTCGATGTGGATGTCGGATGCGCCGTCCTTGGCCGCCTGGTAAATCAGCGAATTGACCAGCCGGATGATCGGCGCGGCATCCTCGGCTTCGAGCAGGTCGGGTGCTTCGCTGAGCTCGGCGGCGCGCTCGGCCAGCGTGCCGCTGCCGCGAAGGTCGTTGACGACGTCGGCGGCCGCGTTGGCGGCAAGGTCGAACGCGCGGTTGACGGCGTCGAGCAGGGCCGATTCGGGAACGACCACGGGGTCGACCTCCACGCCGTACAGCACGCGCAGGTCGTCGAGCGGGCCGATGCGATACGGATCCGACGTGGCCACCACGAGGCGGCCGTCTTCGAGCGCGACCGGTAGCAGGCGACCGCGGCGGCACTGCTGCATCGTCACGTGCGCGAGAACCTCGGGCGCGATGCCGGCCGGATCGATCGACTCCGCGTGCGCGAGTCCGAGCGCATCGGCCTGGATCTCGGCCAGGCGCAGCTTGCTCACGCCGGCAATGGATTCGAGGTTTCGCGCGAAGTCGCCGTCGGCTCCCGTCTTCAGGCGCGCCGTCGCGACAAGGCCGGCGTCGATACCGGCGGCGCCGAGCGCGCGGTCGAGAGGATGGGTGCCGCTGGTGCTCACGCTTGACGGATCAGAACGGCGCGCGTTCGCGCGTGTCCTTGTCGTGGGGGTAGATGCGCTTGTTCCGTTCGTCGGTGGTGTGGCGGTAGGTGCTCTCGTCGCGGCGCGCCTCGGAACCTGACGGTGCCGGCGCCACCGCAGGCGCCTCGGCCGGCGGCACGACGATCGTCGTAGTCTCCGGCTCCGGCTCCACGACGGTGGTCTTCACAGTGGTCTTCACGGTGGTCTTGGCAGCAGGCTCGGCATCCTTGATGACCACGGGCACTCCCTGGGATGCCGGATTCACGGTGTTGGCCGGCGCGTCGTAGCGCGTGCCTTCCCCGATCGGTTCGCTCACCACCACCGGATCGCCGGGCAGCGGCGCGGTGGTCTCGCGCATGTTCGCGCGGAATCGATCGCGCCGGTCCGAGCTGACGATGTCGAGATCGCGCGGGGAGCGGATCACGTGGGGAGTCAGGAACACGATGAGGTTCACCTTCTCCTTGTCCTTGCGTTCGTAGGTGAACAGCTTGCCGAGCAGCGGGATGTCGCCGAGCAGCGGCACCTTCGACTCGCCGTCTTCCTGGCGGTTGCTGATCAGTCCGCCGATCACCACGGTGCGGCCATCGCCGACGCTGACGGACGTCGACGCGGAGCGGATGGTGGTGACCGGACCCACCTGCAGGAGCTGCGCTTCGGTCAGCGCGTTGCGCACCACGGCCGAGACTTCCTGCTGGACCTCGAGCATCACGATGTCGCCCTCGGCCACCTGCGGCCTCACGCGCAGCTTGATGCCGACGTCGCGACGCTCGACCTGCGTAAAGACGTTCTCGATGTTGGCGATGTCGGACGCGCGCCCGGTCACGAACGGAATATTCTGGCCGACGATGATCTCGGCCTCGTGGTTGTCGAGGGTAAGCAGGGTAGGGGCCGAGAGCACCTCGATGTCGCTGGTGGTGCTGAGCGCCTGAAGCAGTGCGTAATTGGCGGGGATCTCGGTGCCGTCGGGCAACTCGACCTGCTTGTCGCTGGCCGCTGCGGCCACGAGCCCGCCGAGCGCGAGCGGATTGATGAACGCCGAGCTGAGCGCGGCAATGTTCGAGCGCAGCAGCATGTCGCCCATGCCGATGTCCACGGCGGCCTGGTAGTCGAAGCCGAGGGCCTTGGCGCGGTTGGCGGAGGCCTCGATGATGATCGCCTCGATGAAGACCTGCGGTCTTGGGATGTCGAGCTTCTCGAGCAGGCTGAGGATGGTCCGCCATTCCTGCGCGGCGCCTTCGACGACGACGGCATTGGTGGCAGGGTCGGCCGTGATCGAGACAGTGTCGCTGGAGGCCGACGGCGGCGCCGACGGGCTCGAGAGTCCACCGGTGCTGGCCGGCTGCGCGGCATCCTTGGGCTGCTGCCGGTCGCGGCGGCCCCGTCCCCTCGAGCCGAGGATCATCGCGGAGACGACTTCGACGAGCGACTCCGCGTCGGCATTCCTCGCATAGTAGACGTGGACCCTCTCGTCGCCGGGGCGGATCGCGGTATCGAGCCCCCTGGCGAGTTCGCGAATGCGCGCCATGTCGGCCGCCGGTGCCATCACGATCAGCGAGTTGGTGCGTTCGTCGGGTGAGATCTTGAAGCCGATCTGCAGGGCCGTGGATCCCTTGTCCTTGTCGTCGGCTGCGGCCCGGCGGCGTCCACCACCACCACCACCGCCGCCGCCGCTCGGCCCCAGCAGGATTTCGACGATCTGCTCGGCGGTGCGCACGGCTTCGGCGTGCTTGAGCGGGATCACCGCGATCACCTGCTCGTGGCCGGGAATGTCCATGACCTGGACCATCTCGGCGAGGCGCGCGAGATTGCTGGCGGTGTCGCTGACGATGACGGTGTTGGTGCCTTCGTACGGGACGATCGAGCCGTCCTTGGAGACCTGTGGTGCCAGCACGCGCGAGATGTCGGCCGCGTTGACGTAGCGAAGCGGGATCAGCCGCGTCGCGAACCCCGCGCCCGAGCGGCCCGCCTCGGCCACGGACGCGCCGGAAGTACGCGCATCCTTGGTAGGCACGATGCGCATCACGGCGCCCTCGTCGACGGTTGTCAGGCCCTGCGTGGCCAGCACCGACTGGAACATCGCGAAGGCCTGCTCGACGTTGACCGGAGTCGGCGACACCACCGAGACGGTGCCTTCGATCTTGTCGCCGAAGACGATGTTGCGGCTGGTGATCTTGCTGATGAACTTGATGAACGCAGTGAGCTCGACGTTCTCGAAGTTCATCACGATGGCGGACTTGTCGGCGGGAACCGGGAGCTCGTCCGCGGCGTCCGCGGCTTCCGGGGCCTTCTGTGCGCGGCTCGCTTCGGCCTGCGCGCGCCGGCCTTCGCCGCGGGCCTTCTGCGCCGAAGCCGCCGTCGGAAGCACCGCGCCTGCCGCGAGCAGCAGGATCGCGGCTGTCACGCAACGGATTCTCATCGGCCGCTCATCGGATGGTGTACGTGTTGGTTTGCAGCTTGCCGCTGCGCATGAAGTTGACGCGGATCTGGCCCATCGACTGGATCTCCTCGAGCAGCCCCACCGCCTTGGATGGATCGGTCAGCTCGGTATCGTTCACTCGTTGCACGATGTCACCGTCGACCAGGCCGATCTTCTCGAAGATCGAGCCCGGGCGGATGCTGAACAGCTTGAACCCGGCGCTCTTGCCCTCCGACAGGACCGGAACGGCGCGAGCCTGCGTGATCACCTGGTTCAAGTTGGCCACCGCGTTCTCCACTTCCCGCCGATCCACCAGGTAGGCGTTGGCGCCGGTCTTCCTGACGCCGGAGGTCGCCTCGGCCTTCTTGTCGCCCTTCTTCGCTGCGGCTCGTGCGCCCTTCCTGTCCGCGGCGGACGCCGCGGCGGCCTCCTCCTCGATCTCGTAGCGGCGCTTGCGGCCCCGCAGCAGCACGTCAGCTCCGAGGGGGTCCACCGAGACCAGCATCGGACCATCGAAGACCTTGTCGCCGATGCCGAAGACATTCTGCTCTCCACTGGCCGTGTTCTCGAACACCGCGAACGAATCTCCTTTCGAAGAGGCGATTCCCCGCAGCCTCAGGTCGGCGCTGCCGGCGGCCGGGGCTTCCTCGCTGACCGTCTCGAGGTCGGTCGCGCCGAAGAGATTGCGCTTGAGGATGACCGCGTCGTCGGCGCCGCGCCGGTTGCTGGCCGTCTTGACCCCGACGTCCGCGGCGGGGGCCTTGACCTGGACCTTGGGATCGAGGTCGAGGCTGATCACCTTGAGGACGACGGTGGCGGCTGCCCATGCCGTCAGCACGATCAGGCTGTAATGGAGGACCCGTAATGCCGTCCCAAGTCCCGCGCGTCGCAACACCGCGCGGAGGGTAGAGAACACCGTCCAGAAGTTCAAGTTTTGCGCGCACTTGCGCAGAACAGGAAGTTGACTGCCTGAGGAGCGCGGGCTAGCGTCGACCCGCTCCGACGGTTTTTCGCCGCCGGTGGCTGACCTCCTCGATCACACAGGACATGTCGGACAACAACACAGCCGTCGAGACCGACGCCCAATTGGCGGCGCGCGAGAGCGAACAGGTTCGCGTTCGTCGCGCCAAGCTCGCGGAACTGCGCGAGGTCGGCGTCGCTTTCCCCAACGATTTCAAGCCCGACGCGAGTTGCGAGATGCTCGCCACCGAGTTCGGCACGCTGACGGCCGAAGAGGTCGAGGAACGCAGCCTCCTTTACAGCGTCGGCGGCCGCATCATGGCCGTCCGTGATTTCGGCAAGACGGCTTTCCTCAAGCTCCAGGACGGCAGCGGTTCCATTCAGCTCTTCGCCAACCTCGGCCACCTCGGCGAAGAGGGCTACAAGCTGGCCAAGCGCCTCGACGCGGGCGACATCGTCGGCGCCTCCGGCCGCCTTTTTCGCACACGTACCGGCGAGCTCACGCTGCGCCTCGAAGGCCTGCGGCTGCTCGTCAAATCGCTCCGGCCGCTGCCCGAGAAATGGCACGGGCTCGTCGACAAGGAGGCGCGCTATCGCCAGCGCTACGTCGACCTGATCGTCAACGAGGACGTTCGCCGCACGTTCCGCCGCCGCGCGGCGGTCGTCAGCGGCGTGCGCCGCTTCCTTTGCGACGAGGGCTACCTCGAAGTGGAGACGCCGCTCCTGCAGCCGATCGCCGGCGGCGCCACGGCCAAGCCCTTCGTCACGCATCACAACGCGCTGTCGATGGACCTGTTCATGCGCGTGGCTCCCGAGCTCTACCTCAAGCGCCTCGTCGTCGGCGGGTTCGAACGCGTATTCGAGATCGGCCGCATGTTCCGCAACGAGGGCATCTCGCTGCAGCACAACCCCGAGTTCACGATGTGCGAGTTCTACCAGGCGTGGGCCACCTGCGAAGACCTGATCGTGCTCACGGAAAGAATGCTCTCGACGCTCGCGCGCGAAGTGACCGGCAGCGAGCAGGTGCCGTACGGCGACGTCGTGCTCGATTTCTCCGCGCCGCTCAGGCGAGTGGAAATGGCCGAAGCCGTCGCCGCTGCACTCGGCGTCACGCGTGCGGAAGCACTCGACCTGTCGGTGCTCGCGAGCGCGGCCGACCGCCTCGGCATCGAGCCGAAGAAGCGCCAGCCCGGACTCGGCCTGCTGGCCGACGTGTTCGAGGCCACCTGCGAACAGGATCTCGTGCAGCCCACGTTCGTGACGGGTTTCCCGATCGAGATCTCGCCGCTCGCCCGTCGCAACGACGCGGATCCGCGCTTCGTCGACCGCTTCGAGCTCTACGTGGCCAAGCGCGAGATCGCCAACGGCTTCTCCGAGCTCAACGACCCGGAAGACCAGCACGAGCGCTTCCTCGAACAGATGCGCCGCCGCGAGGCCGGCGACGAAGAGGCGAGCGACCTCGACGAAGACTACGTGCGCGCGCTGGAGGTGGGCCTGCCGCCGACGGCAGGCGAGGGGATCGGCATCGATCGCCTCGTGATGCTGCTCACGGACTCCGCCTCCATTCGCGACGTCCTGCTCTTTCCTCACCTGCGGCACGAGGGCCGCGTCCGGTAGTTCCGGGACGCGCCGCGGCGCGACCTGGCTACCCTGGACGAAGAAGCATCGCCCGATGTCGTGGGAACTGTTCGTCGGTCTTCGCTACCTGCGCTCGCGTCGCAACGAGACGTTCGTCTCCGTCATCACGTTCATCTCCACACTCGGGGTGATGCTCGGCGTGATGGTGCTGACGATGACGCTGGCGATCATGACCGGCTTCGAAGAAGACCTGCGCGCACGCATCCTCGGCCTGCATCCGCATCTTCGCGTCAGCAACCGCCTCGGCACCGGCGTCATCGACAAGCCTGACGAGATCGTTGCGGCGCTGCGGGCGGACGCGCGCGTGGCGGACGCGGCCGCCGTCGTGCAGTCGCAGATGCTCGCGTCGGCCGGTGACACGCTGATCGGCGTGTTCGCGCGCGGCGTCGACGAGAAGTCGGGCAGCAGCACGGCCGGCATCGAGAACTACGTCACCGAAGGTTCGATCGACGACGTCGGCAAACGCATCTCCTCCGAAGGCGTCGAACTGCCCACCGTGATGATCGGGCGCGAGCTGGCCGACAAGCTGCTCGTCGAGCGCGGGGACATCGTGCGGCTGATGTCGCCGCGGTTCTCGGCCAGTCCGCTCGGGGCGCTTCCGCGCAGCCGCCGCTTCGTCGTCGCGGCGCTGTTCGAATCGGGCATGGTCGAGTACGACAGCGCGCTGGTGTTCATGGGCATCGAAGACGCGCGCGCGCTGTTCGGCGTGGGAAAGGTCGCGACCGGCGTCGAGGCACGCCTGGTCGAGCCCTACGATGCGCCCGAAGTGGCCGCCACCTTCAACGCATTGATCGGCATGCCCTACTGGGTGGAGCCGTGGACCGAAGCGCACCGCAACGTGTTCGCGGCCCTCAAGCTCGAGAAGACCGCCTACTTTCTGGTCCTTCTGCTGATCATCCTGGTCGCGGCCTTCACGATCGTGTCGACGCTGTACATGGTCGTGATGGAAAAGCGCCGGGACATCGCGGTTCTCAAGACCATGGGGGCCGGCGACGGCAGCATCGCCCGCATCTTCGTGATGAAGGGCCTGCTGATCGGCGGCGTCGGCACCACGCTCGGCGCCCTGTTCGGCTGGCTCGGCTGCCTGGCGCTCAGCCGCTACGAGTTCATCAAGCTTCCCGAGGGCGTCTTCTACGTGAAGACCCTGCCGATCCGGCTCGACCCGGAGAACTTCGCGATGGTCATGGGGGCGTCCATGATCATCTGTTTCGGGGCCTGCTTATTTCCCGCCTGGAAGGCTTCGCGGGTCGTGCCCGTCGACGTGCTGCGCTATGAGTGACGCCGCCAGCGCAACTGTTGACGTCGCAGCGGCCGCCGCGGGACCAGCCATCCGGGCCGAGGGCCTGTGCCGCCGCTACGACGACCGCGAGAACGTCATCGAGGTCCTCGGCGGGGTCGAGCTTTCGGTGGCCTCCGGGGAATCCGTGGCGGTGGTCGGTGAGTCGGGGACGGGCAAGAGCACCCTGCTTCACCTCCTCGGCGGACTCGACCGGCCCGACGGCGGGACGGTCTGGATCCGCGGCATCGATGTCTACGGCCTCGGGGATCGCGAACGGACGGCGCTGCGCGGAAAGGAAATCGGCTTCGTGTTCCAGTTTCACCACCTGCTCGGCGACTTCGACGCCCTCGAGAACGTGATGATGCCGCTGCTCGTCGGCGGCGCGGCACGTCCGGCCGCACGCAAGCGGGCTGCAGACGTGCTGGAACGCGTCGGGCTCGGCCATCGTCTCGACCATCGTCCCGGGGAACTCTCCGGCGGCGAACAGCAGCGGGTGGCGGTGGCACGAGCGCTGGCGCCGCGCCCGTCGGTGGTGCTGGCGGACGAGCCCACCGGCAACCTCGACCCCGGCACGGCCGACGAGGTGCACCGGCTGCTGCGCGACGTCCAGAAGGAAGAGGGCTCGGCCCTGATCGTGGCTACGCACAACTTCGCTCTGGCAGCCTTGCTGGACCGGACGCTACGAATGGAAGGTGGCGTGTTGAAGGAGGGTCGGTCGTCTTGAAGCTGCCCAGGGTACGAATCGCCGGACTGGTCGCCTGCTGCGCGTTCGCCGCGGCGGCGGCGTCCGATTGGACGACCGGGAGCGTTGCGCTTGCCGTCGAGACGCCTGCCGCGACCACCGTCGCCCGCGAGGCTCGTGGACAGAACGTCACGGCCGTCCTCGTCGAAGGCTTCCGCCGCGTCGAGGAATCGGCGATCCGAATCCACATCACTCACCCCACGGGCGTGGGGCTCGACGAGGCGGCCGTCGACCTCGACGTCAAGTCGATTTTCCGGATGGGTTTCTTCGAGAACGTCTGGGTCACCACCCGGCCCGCTCCCGGCGGCGTCGTCCTCGTCTACCACGTGGCCGAGCGGCCCTACGTGGCCAAGATCGAGTTCGAGGGTAACGAGAACGTCGACAAGGCCGACCTCGAAGCCGTCGTCGGGGTTCGCGCGCGCACGGTGTTCGATCCGCAGAAGGCCTGGGAGGGGCTGCGCGAGGCCCGCAAGGTCTATGCCAGCGAAGGCTATCCCGATGCCGACATCCGCTACCAGCTCGTGCCCGACGCCGACGGCAATGCCACGGTGCTCTACGTCATCGACGAGAAGAACGAGGTGCTGGTCGAGGAGATCAACTTCGAGGGCGTGAGCGCGTTCAGCGAGTTCAAGCTGCGCAGCGTGATGTCGACCAGGCGCGCGTGGTTCCTGTCGTGGTTCACCGGCTCCGGCGTGCTCAAGGACGAGGAACTCAAGACCGACGTCGAGCGGCTCACGGCCTTCTACTACGACAACGGCTACATCCAGGTACGCGTGGACGACATCGAGGTCACGCGCGTGGAAGACGAACTCGTCCTCACCGTGCGCATCGAAGAGGGCGACCAGTACCGCATCGGCAATATCCGCTTCGAAGGCGAGGTGCTCGAGGAGCAGGCCAAGCTGGTGGAGTCGTCCGGCCTCAAGAGCGGCGAGATTTTCAAGCCGAGCCGCCTGCGCGAATCGATCTTCGCGGTGACCGAGGCCTACGGCGATCTCGGCCGTGCGTTCGCCGAGGCCGTTCCGCTCACCGACGTGCACCCGGAAACCAAGACCGTCGACATCGGCTTTCGCATGACCGCCGGCCCGGTGGTCTCCGTGGACCGCATCGAGATCCGCGGCAACACCAAGACCCGCGATGAAGTCGTCCGCCGCGAGTTGCGCCAGCAGGAAGGCGAGCAGTTCACCGG
The DNA here is from genome assembly GCA_046261745.1 of Binatia bacterium. Classification (GTDB taxonomy): domain Bacteria; phylum Desulfobacterota; class Binatia; order UBA1149; family CAITLU01; genus DATNBU01. The sequence goes on along the minus strand of JBHEOD010000099.1, from coordinate 4,608 downwards.
CAAGGGACTTCGCCAGGGAACGACGCGTGTGCGGCGCCTCGGCATCTTCGACGAGGTCAAGGTCGAGAGCACGCGCACCGACGAGCCCGACAAGGTGAACCTCGTCGTCGACGTGAAGGAGGGTCGCACCGGCACCTTCTCGGCCGGCGCCGGCTTCAGTTCGGAAGACTCGCTGCTCGCCAACGCGCGCATCACCGAGCGCAACCTGTTCGGCCGCGGCCAAACCGCCACCTTCAACGTCGACTTCGGCGCGCGGCGCCGCAATTTCCGCCTGGCCTTCACCGAGCCGTGGGCGTTCGACATTCCACTGTTGATCGGCGTGGACGCGTTCAGCTGGAGCTTCCAGTTCAGCGACTTCGAGCGCGGCGGCACCGGCATGTCGCTGCGGGCGAGCTATCCGCTCTGGGAGCTGGGCCTGCGCGACGTGCTCGGCGCGTCCCTCGACGACATCCGCGCCGGCATCGAGTACCGCATTGAGAATACCGTCATCGACGGCATCTCGCGCACCGCGCCGGCCAACATCCGCATCGAGGACGGCACCAGGCTCACCAGCAGCGTGCGCCCGTCGATCGCGCGCAACACCATCGACATGCCGTTCGATCCCACCGAGGGCTCGATCAACTCGATCTCGGCCGAGTTCGCCGGGCTCGGCGGCGACAACGACTTCACCAAGGTGGACATTTCGTCGCGCTGGTACTTCCCGTTCTACAAGGCCGAGAGCGGCTGGAAGCTGGTGTACTCGATCGCCGGCACCTTCGGCTACGGCTTCGGCAACGGCGGCACGTCGGGCGTCGAGCTGCCGCTTTCGGAGCGCTACTTCCCGGGCGGCATCAACACGGTGCGCGGCTTCCAGGCGCGCACACTCGGTCCGCGCCAGAGGTTCTTCGACAACGAGAGCGGCGACTCGCGCTCGAGCGAAGTGGGCGGCAGCAGCCAGCTCATCATCAACAACGAGATCATCTTCCCGATCATCCCCGACGCCGGCGTCAAGGGTGTGCTCTTCTTCGACGCCGGCAACGCGTGGATGCGCGAGGAAGGCGATGGCCCGTTCCCGGCCACCAACGCCAACGGCATCGATTTTGCCGATCTCCGGCTCGCCACGGGCGTGGGCCTGCGCTGGCTGTCTCCGTTCGGACCGCTGCGCATCGAGATCGGCTTCCCGCTCAATTCCGAATCGCAGGACGAGGAGAGTCTCGTGCTCTTCTCGTTCGGCACCCCGTACTGACCCTTTTCGATCGCCAACAGGAGAACAGATGAAGAAGTGGATTGTCCCGACCGTTGCCGCGCTCGCCCTTTGCCTGGGGACCGGCGTGCTGCCCGCCTCTGCCGCCGACCTCAAGATCGGCTACATCGTCACGCCGCGCCTGCTTGCCGAGAGCAAGCTCGGCAAGGAGTCGAGCGCCAAGCTCAAGGCCAAGGCCGAGGCGGCCGAGAAGGGCCTCGAGAAAAAAATGACCGACCTCAAGAAGTTGCAGGACGACATCACCAAGAAGATGGCCGTGCTCAACGACCAGGAAAAGGCGAAGCTCGCCGAGGAGTACGAACGCCAGGCGCGCGACGCCAAGCGCACCAAGGAAGACGCCCAGCGCGAGTTCGACAAGGCCCGCGGCGAGATCGAGAACGACATGATGACCAAGTTCCGCGGCGTCATCGAGAAGTTCGCGAAGGACAACGGCTTCGACCTGGTGCTCGACGCCGGCACGCTCCTTTACATTTCCGAGAAGGCCGACGTCACCAGTGAGGTGATCCGCCTGGCCGACAAGAGCCTCTGAGCTCGCCTCGCCCGGATGGTCGCTCGAGCGTGAGCGTACGTATTCATCCGACGGCCGTCGTCGATGCCGCTGCGCGGCTCGGCGACGGCGTCCAGATAGGACCCTACGCGATCGTCGGTCCCGGCGTCTCGATCGGGGACGGCACCGAGATCGGGCCGCACGTCGTCATCGACGGGCTGACGACGATCGGCGCGCGCTGCCGCTTCACCGGCCAATCCTCCATCGGCTCGCCGCCGCAGGACCTCAAGTACGCCGGCGGCCCGACGCGCCTCGAGATCGGCGACGACAACATCGTGCGCGAGTTCGTCACGATGAACCGCGCCACCGAACACGGCGGCGGGGTCACGCGCGTCGGCAGCCACGGCATGTTCATGGCCTACGCGCACGTGGCCCACGACTGCACGGTGGGCGACCACGTCGTGATGGCCAACGCGGCCACGCTGGCCGGCCATGTCACGATCGAGGACCACGCCATCGTCGGCGGGCTCGTCGCCATCCACCAGTTCGTGCGCATCGGCGAGTCGGCCATCCTTGGCGGCGGCGCGATGGTCACGCTCGACATCGCGCCTTACTGCATGGCCGCCGGCGACCGCGCGGCGCTTCACGGCCTCAACGTGATCGGCCTCAAGCGCCGCGGCTTCTCCCCGCAGACGCTGATGGCGCTCCGTTCAGCGTATCGCACGATCTTCCGCTCCGGGGTTCGCCTCAAGGATGCCGTCGAGGCGCTTCGGGCGCAGGCCAACCTGGATTCGCGCGTCACGCATCTCCTGGACTTCATCGAGCAGTCGCAGCGCGGGATCTGCCGGTGAGTGCCGCCGGCGTTCGTGCCGGCGCCGCTGCCGGCGCCGCGGCGGGTGAATCGGCGAGCGGCGCCAGCGGCGAAAGGATCGGCCTCATCGCCGGCAACGGGCGATTCCCGCTGCTGTTCGCCCGCGAGGCGCGTGCGCGCGGCCTGAGCATCACGGCGGTTGCGCATCGCGGCGAGACCGACGAAGCCGTCGAGGGCGAAGTCGACGAGCTGACCTGGGTTCGCGTCGGCCAACTCGGCAAGCTGATCCGCACGCTCAAGCATGCCGGCGTCAAGAGGGCCGTGATGGCCGGCGGCATCGACAAGGCGCGCTCGCTCACGCAGATCCGCCCCGACCTTCGCGGCATGCTTTTCCTGCGCCGTGCGATCTCGGCCGGAGGCCACGGTGACGACTCGCTCCTTCGTTCGCTGGCGGCCGAACTCGAGGGGGAGGGGATCTCCATCGTGCCGTCCACCATCTTCCTCGAGAACCTTCTTGCGCCGCCGGGGCGGCTGGCGGGCCCGAAGCCGTCGTCGCAGGCGCTTTCCGACATTCGCACGGGCTGCCGCGTGCTCGCCGCGCTCGGCACAGCCGACGTCGGACAGAGCGTCGTCGTCGAGCATGGCGTGGTGCTGGCCGTCGAGGCGGTGGAGGGAACCGACGAGGCGGTGCGCCGCGCGGGAAGGCTCGGCCGCGGCAGCGGCGTAGTGGTCAAAACGGCCAAGCAGGGCCAGGACATGCGCTTCGACGTTCCGGCCGTCGGCCCGACTACCATTGCGACCATGGTCGAGGCGCGGGCCTGCGTGCTGGCTGTCGAAGCCGGCTCCACGTTGTTGCTCGACCGTACGCACCTCGTCGACGCGGCCACGCGCGCCGGTATCACCGTGGTCGGCTGCACGCATTCCGGCGCGGTGGCAGGATTCTCGGATGACTGACGCCGTGCGCGCAGGCGTGGTGGGCGTCGGCCACCTCGGTGCGCTGCACGCCGCGAAATACCGCGCCACAGGCGGCGCCCGCCTCGTCGGCGTTTACGATCCCGATCACGCGCGCGCGGCCGAAGTGGCGTCGCGCCATTCGTGCACCGCGTTCGCCACGCTCGCCGAGCTTCTCGGCGAGGTCGATTGCGCGAGCATCGCGGCGTCGACCGCCGCGCACCACGCGGCCGCGTCCGAAGCGATCGCGCGCGGCGTGCACGTCCTCGTCGAGAAGCCGCTGGCCGCCTCGCTGGCGGACGCGACGTCGATCGTCGAGGCGGCGTCGGCCGCCGGCGTGCTGTTGCAGGTGGGCCATCTCGAACGCTTCAATCCGGCGTTTGCCGACCTGCCGTCGATCGTCGGTCACCCGCGCTTCATCGAGTGCCACCGCCTGGCGCCGTTCGCCGGGCGCGGCGCCGACATCGACGTGGTCTTCGACGTGATGATTCACGACCTCGACCTGATCTCGTTCGTGGTCGGCCGTCCTCTCCTCAGCGTCGAGGCCATCGGCGTTCCGGTGCTCAGCAATCACGCCGACATTGCCAACGCGCGCCTTCGCTTCGAAGGCGGCTGCATCGCCAACGTGACGGCCAGTCGCGTGTCGCTCAAACGCGAACGGCGCCTGCGCATTTTCCAGGAGGACGCCTACGTGGCCGTCGATTTCGATGCGCGCAGCCTGCGCATCGTGCGGCGCCGCGCCGGCGCCGGGCCGATCGATCTCAATTCGCCGATGGAATCCATCGAAGTGGAAGAGAGGACGTTTGCGGAAGACGCCGATCCGCTGCGCGACGAGATCGCCGCGCTGCACGGGCTGGCTAGAGACAATGTGCTGATCACCCACGGCGGCGACGAGGGCCTGCGGCTGGCTGTGACCACGTTCGTCGATCCAGGATCCACCTTCGCCATGGCCGAGCCCAGCTACTCGCTGTATCCGGTGCTGGCCGGCATTCAGGACGCGAAGCTCTTTCGTCTGCCGCTGGACCATGCCTGGCAATTGCCGGCAGATGCCGCGCAACAGCTGAACGACGCCGGCGCGCGCCTGACCTGCCTGGTCAATCCCCATGCCCCGTCCGG
>JBHEOD010000098.1:0-14819 GCA_046261745.1 Binatia bacterium | reverse complement strand
TCCTGGTGAAGCATGAGCAGCACGATGCGCTCGCCGCCGCGGCGGCGCTGGTCAAGTTCCCGAGCGGCCGTCCTGTCCACGCGTGACGTCGCGGCGACTATTCCCATCCATGCGCGGTAAACCACCGGGGCAATGCGCATGACGGCGCGCACGCCGATCTTCTTGAGTCGTCGCGAGACTGGCAGGTCCGCTGACGCATCGTCGGTCGGCAAGGATTTCAGAAGCCCTTCTCGCCGAGCCATTCGACGATCGTGCGCACCGCGCGATCGCGGCCCCACTCGTCGCCGTCAACGAGCGGGAAGCCGTAGTGATCGCCGGCCACCTCGACGAGGCGCTTGTCGCCCGAACCGAGGCTGTCGAAAATGAGGCGCGCATCTTCGCGGAACACGCCGTTGTCGCCGGTGTAGCCGACGACGATCGCCGGCACGTTCACGCCGGGCCCGCGCGCCGGTATGGACGCGTTGGACGACAATCCTGACCACGTCGACAGCCACGCCTCCGGCGTGACCATGCGCGAAAATCCAAAGGGGCCGTAGTTGAAGAGGTCGGGTCGGTGCGTCCACAGAGAGCCGTAGTCGCGGTCGGAAGGATCGAGCGAGAGGTCGACGTAACGCGGGTCAGCCTCGGTGCGGTAGATGCGCAGGAACTGCACAGCGATGGCTTCGCGCCACGGCGTGGCTTCGTGCGGATGTTCCATGGCACGGCGGCGTGCGTCGCGGCGGCGCGCAACCAGGGCGCGCGCATGCGCGTCGATGCGCTCGATGCGTTCGTGCTGGGCGGTGCGATAGCGGGCGAGGAAGTCGCGGTCGTATCGCGTGGCTTCGGGCGCCGCGTGAAACCCGTTGCCCGGATCGTACATGTCGATGCGCGTGTCGCAGGCCACCGGATCGTTCTCGTCGACGACCGACGGATCGATGGCTTCGAGCAGGAAAAGACCCTCGCCGGGATGGGCGGCGAGATAGACCATGGCGTCCACGGGCGGCATCGAGAGCTTCGCGAGCGGCGCGGGGTCGCCCGCGGGGGTTTCGCAAATGCGAGCGTTGGGCGCCGCGTGGGCCTGCGACACGTAGTACGTGTAGAGCGAGCCGCCGCCACTGTTGCCCACCGGAATCACGTTCTCGAATCCGAGGTCGCGTAGCCGCTGCATTCCGGCGGCCACGTCGAACAACACGGTTTCGTGAATCAGCATGGAGTCGTTGCCGACCCAGCGGCTGTTCTGTGTGAACACGGCGTAGCCCGCGTCGAGCAGGGGCGGCACCACGTAGTGGCGATGGAAGTCCGCGCGCGGGTGCATCAGCGTCAGCACCGTCCTCGGCCGCGCACCGGGCGGCAGCCACAGTACGCCGTGGCTGTTGGCCCGATCCGCGCTGCGAAGGCCCACCACCTGCGACGTGCTTCCCACCGGCGGATCGCGGTGAAATTCCACGGTGAGATAGGGATTCTCGTAACGTCCGAGGCGTGCCATAAGAAGCGCCTTCAGCCGTGCTGGCCTTCGAGCCAGCGCTCCGCGTCGATGGACGCCATGCAGCCGCTGCCGGCGGCCGTGACGGCCTGGCGGTAAATCGAATCCTGCACGTCGCCGCACGCGAACACGCCTTCCACGTTCGTGTAGGTGCTGCCGGGTCGTGTCACCACGTAGCCCTTGTCGTCGAGCGTGAGCTTGCCCACGAACAGCTTCGTGTTCGGCACGTGCCCGATCGCCATGAACACGCCGTCGCAGGCCATCTCGGAGAGCTCGCCAGTCGCGGTGTTGCGCAGCTTCACGCCGGTGACGCCGGTTGCGGGCGTACCGACGATCTCGTCGATGGTGTGATTGAGCATGAAGTCGATCTTGGGATTGTTTCGCGCGCGGTCGAGCATGATCTTGGACGCGCGAAACTCCTCGCGACGGTGAATGATCGTCACCGAGCTCGCGAACTTGGTGAGGAAGCTGGCCTCCTCCATCGCCGAATCGCCGCCGCCCACCACGAGCACCTTCTTGCCGCGGAAGAAGAAGCCGTCGCAGGTGGCGCAGGCCGACACGCCGTGCCCCATCAGCGTCGTCTCCGACGGCAGGCCGAGCAGGCGCGCGGTGGCGCCGGTGGACACGATCAGCGAGTCGCAGGTGAAGGTGCGATCGCTGGTTTTGAGCGTGAAAGGCCGCTTCGAAAGGTCCACCGACTCGACGTCGCCGGTAACGAAGAGCGTGCCGAAGCGGGCCGCCTGGTCGCGGAACTGCACCATCATCTCGGGGCCCATGATGCCGTCGGGATAGCCCGGGAAATTCTCCACTTCGGTCGTGATCGTAAGCTGGCCGCCGGGCTGCGTGCCCTCGATGACGAGGGGTGCCAGGTTGGCGCGCGCGGAATAGAGCGCGGCTGTCAGGCCGGCGGGGCCGGAACCGAGGATGATGACTTTGTGGTGGTCGTTCGACATGGTCGCGCCGATATAAGAAGGACCCGACAGCCATGCAACCCAAGTCCGGACTGACTCACCTCGATGAAAAAGGCCGCGCGCGCATGGTCGACGTGAGCGGCAAGGATGTGACCGAGCGTCGCGCGACGGCCAGGGCTCGGCTGAGAACCAACGTCGAGACGCTCGCGCGCATCCTGCAGGGCGACCTTCCCAAGGGCGACGTGCTCGCGGTTGCACGCACCGCCGGCATCCTGGCGGCCAAGCAGACGCCGAACCTTATACCGCTGTGCCATCCGCTCCCGCTCTCGTCAGTGGAAATTTCCTTCGAGGCCGGCCACGAGCCCGGCGTCCTCGAAGTGGAAGCGCGCGTGGCGGTCACCGCGCGCACCGGCGCCGAGATGGAAGCGATGATGGCCGTGGCCGTCGCAGGGCTGACCGTCTACGACATGTGCAAAGCGGTCGACAAGCGGATGGTGCTGACGGACGTGCGCCTGATCGCCAAGACAGGCGGCAAGAGCGGCAAGTTTCGGCGCGACGGCGAATAGTCGCGCGTTTCATTACATCGCAGTCGATGACGGCACCCGGCGACGCGAATAGGCTTGCCGTCATGAAAGCCATCGCTTCGGCCGCAAACACCGCGCTACGCACCAACGACAATTCGCCGGCGCACTGGCCCGAGACGGAGCGCCCGCGCGAACGGTTGCTCGCTCTCGGCCCCTCGGTGCTCAGCGACGGCGAGACGCTCGCGGTGATCTTCGGGACCGGACATCCGGGAGCGGGCAGCGCCCTCGTGATGTCGCGCAGCCTGCTGTCGGCCTTCGGCGACCTGCGCGGTGTGCTCAGCGCGTCGATCACGGAACTCGCGTCGCTTCCCGGAGTAGGGCGCGCGCGGGCGGCCACGGTGGTGGCGGTGGGCGAGGTGGCGCGTCGTGTGCAGGCCGATCGCCTCGATGCCGGCGTGATTCTGTCGTCGGCGGCGTCCGTGCACGCACACTTCGGTCCGCTGCTCGTCGATGACAAGCGCGAGAGCTTTTACGTCGTGCTGCTCGACGGCAAGAACCGCGTGATGGCCAAGGTGCGGGTTTCGCAGGGCTCGCTCGGCGCATCCATCGTCCATCCGCGTGAAGCGTTCCGCGCCGCGGTTCGCGAGGCCGCGGCCGGCGTGATTTTCGTTCACAACCATCCGAGCGGGGACCCGACGCCGAGCGCCGAGGACCGGCGCATCACCGAGAGGCTTCGCCGAGCCGGCGAAGTGATGGGCATCCCGGTTCTCGACCACGTGGTGGTCGGTCGTGGTCGCTACTGGTCGTTTGCCGATAACGGCTGGTGACACGATCCGGCGGGGCGGCAGTTCGTGGCGAGATTCACGCTGCCGTCGGAGCGGGCGTGGCCGCAAAAGGTGGGTCCGAAAGGGGTACGGCGGACGGCCCCGAAGTGTGGGCCGTCCGCGCGAGCGTCGCTCAGAAAGGAATGTCGTCGTCGGGCGGAGGCCCGCTCGGGCCGCCGTATCCGCCGCCCATGTCGCCGGCCTCGGAGTCGGAGCGGCCGCGACCGCCGCCGCCGCCACCACCGCCCGCTCCGCCACCGCCGCCGCCGCCGACGAATTGCACACGATCCGCAACAATCTCGGTCGAATAGCGGTCGTGTCCTTCCTTGTCCTGCCACTTGCGCGTCTGCAGCCGTCCCTCGACGAAGACGGCGCGGCCCTTGGCGAGGTATTGCTTGCAGTTCTCGGCCGAGCGTCCCCACACCACGATCGTGTGCCACTCGGTTCGTTCCTGCCGCGCGCCGCTCGCGTCGTTCCAGGTGTCGGTAGTGGCGACCCTCAGCGTGGCGACCGCCTTTCCGCTCGTGGTATTGCGGAGTTCGGGGTCCTGACCGAGATTGCCAAGGATCATTACCTTGTTTACTGATGCCATGTTGTCCTCTTTCGGTCGCTTCGAGTTCGAAGCGAAAACGTGCGCGGAGGCTAGAGCCGGCCATGGACCGAGTCAATGACACCCAAGTGCTGTTGCGCACGGAACCCAAGGGCGAAAACGCGAATGTCGCGTCGATGACGGCGACAGCAGGCACACGTTGAGGCTCGTCATTGCCTACCTGCGGCTGCTCGTGTTCTTCACGTTCAGCGCCGTCATGCTCACGGCCACCGGCATCGCCGCTGCGGTGAAGCCGGGCACTCCCGCGTACTGGGGACCCGCGGAAATCTGGATACGCGGCATCCTCAGGATCTTCGGCGTGAACCTCGTCGTCACCGGCCGCGAGAGACTCGATCCCGACCGTACCTACGTGGTGATGGCCAATCACCGCAGCCAGCTCGATCCCGTGGCGATGGGCGTGGCGATGCTGCCGCGCTACACGCGCTGGGTGGCCAAGAAGGAATTGCGCCGCGTACCGATCCTCGGCACGGCACTCGAGCTGACCGGCCAGATTTTCATCGACCGCGGCGACACGTCCTCCGCCGTCAACGCGCTGGCCAGGCACGCCGGCGACCGCGACGCGCTGATCTGTTTCTTTCCGGAGGGCCACCGCTCGTCCACGCGCGAGATGCTGCCGTTCAAGAAGGGCGCCGCTGCGTTCGCGATCTCGGCGCGCGTGTGGGTGCTTCCGATGGCGGTGTCGGGCTCCGAGCGCGTGATCGCCAATCACTCGATCATGTCCACGCCCGGAACCATTCGCGTGGCTCTCGGCACGCCCATCGACACTTCCGGCATGACCGAGGACGACCGCGGCTCACTCACCGAGCGCGTGCGTGCGCAGATCCAGTCGATGCTGTTCGAGCTCGAGGGCCCGCCGCCGCCGTCGGAGAAGTCGTGGCAGCGAAAGCCTCCGCTGGCGATGTCATCGGCGACGGAGGATAAGGAAGCCCCGGCGAGCTCTTCGCCGGCCCAGCCGGCCCGGGCGTCCTGAAGCCGCCGACGAAGGACGCTTGCCGATGTCATCCAAAGCCCCGCTCCGTATCGTTCCGCTAGGCGGACTTGGCGAATTCGGCCTCAACTGCATGGTGGTCGAGCGCGGCAACGACGCGATCGCGATCGATTGCGGCGTGATGTTCCCTGACGCCCAGCTGATGGGCATCGACCTGGTCATCCCCGACATCACTTACCTGCGCGAGCTCGGCGACCGCTTCAAGGGTTTCGTGCTCACGCACGGCCACGAAGATCACCTCGGCGCGCTTCCGTACGTGTGGGGCGAATTCGACGTGCCTGTGTTCGCGACGAGATTCACCGAAGGGCTGCTGCGCGAACGTCTCGGCGATCATCCGCGACTCTCGAAGAAGCGCATCGAGATGTTCGGCGACGGCGACCGCTTCCAACTCGGGGGCTTCGACATCGAGGGCATCCCGGTCACGCACAGCATCGTCGATGCGGTGGCGCTGGCGATGCGCACCGAAGGGGAAATCGTCATCCACAGCGGCGATTTCAAGATCGACGAGACGCCGATCGACGGACGCGCCTTTGCCACCGAACGATTTCGCGCGCTCGGTGACGAAGGGGTGAAGCTGCTCCTCTCGGACTCGACCAACGTCGAAACCGAAGGATCCACCGGCTCGGAGCGCCTCGTGCGCGGCATGCTCGAGCCGATGTTCGCCGCCACCAAGGGCCGCCTGTTCGTCGCGACGTTCGCGTCGCATATCCACCGCGTGGCCGCGATCATGGCGCTGGCCCACCAGTTCGGTCGCAAGGTGGTCATCCTCGGCCGGCGCATGGAATCGAACACCGCGCTCGCCAACCAGACCGGCCATCTCGGCTTCCCCGGCGACCTGCTCGTCGATGCGCGCGAAGCCCAGCGAATGAAGCCGTCGGAGGTTTGCTACCTGCTGACCGGTTCCCAGGGCGAGCCGCGCTCGGCGCTGTCGCGCATCGCGTTCGGCAACATGCAGGGCGTGGTGCCCGGTGTCGGTGACGCGGTGATCTTCTCGTCGAAGGTGATTCCCGGCAACGAACGCCCGATCGGAGCCGTCATCGACCAGCTCTACCGCATGGGCTGCGAAGTCTACTACCCGAAGTTCGCGCGCGCCCATGTCTCGGGCCATGCCTGCAAGGAAGAACTGCGCACGATGCTCGAACTCGTGCGCCCGGAGTACTTCGTGCCGGTGCACGGCGAGTACCGCAACCTCGTGCACCACGCGCGCCTCGCGGTGGAAACCGGCGTCGAAGAGCAGAAGTGTTTCCGGATGACCGACGGCGACGTGCTCGAGATCGACGGGCAGGGCGGCCGCCGCGCCGGCATCGTGACGGCAGGCCGCGTGCTGATCGACGGCGGCGTCGTCGGCATCGACGACGAGAGCGTGATGCGCGACCGCCGCAACATCTCGCGCGACGGCATGGTGCTGGCGGTGCTGGAAGTGGCGCAGCAAAGCGGCGCGATCCTGTCCGGTCCCGAGTTCCTGATGCGCGGCGTCGTCACGGGTGACCAGGCTGAGCCCGACGTCGAGCCGCTGCGTCAGGCCGTCGTCAACGCGATCGACGCGATGCCAAAGGCGGCCATCCGCGACATCGACGAGCTCAGCGAGGAGGTGAGGTTGGCGGTGCGCCGCTTCTTCCGCCGCACGCACGGCTCCCGCCCGGTCGTCGTCCCCTACGTCGTCGAACTGTAGAAATCTGTTCCCTCTCCGCCTCGAACGTCACGCTCGGAAACACCGATAGAGAGCACATCCCCGCAGGCCGTCGATTGTGGGCGGGGGATGCGGCCGTTACATTCCGCCGGTGGTTGTTGTTGTGGAGGATGCGGGGCTGACGATCTGGCAGGCCATGATCCTGGGGGTCATCCAGGGGCTCACCGAATTCCTGCCGATCTCCAGTGACGGTCACCTTGTGATCGCGCAGGAGATCTTCGGGCTCAGGCCGCCCAACGCGGTGGCCTTCGACGTCCTTCTTCACCTTGGAACCCTGGTCGCGGTGGTCGTCTATTTCCGCCGCGAGCTGCTCGAGATGCTCGCCGCGCTCTTCGGGGCGTCCGGCGCCCAGGCTGAGGTGAGGCGCCGCTGGATCTGGCTGCTCGGCCTCGGGACCGTCCCAGTCGCCATCGTCGGCCTTCTTCTCGAGGACTGGTTCGCCGAAACATTCCACTCGATCGTCTGGGCCGGCACCGGCCTGCTGATCACCGGAACCATCCTGTGGCTCGTCCACGGCAAGGGCGCCACCGGACGCACCGAGGGCGAGCTGACGGTGCGCGATGCGCTGCTGGTCGGCGGCATCCAGAGCTTTGCGCTGCTGCCCGGCGTTTCGCGCTCCGGAACGACGCTGTTCGCGGCCCTCTCGAGCGGCATCGAGCGCACGACGGCCGCGCGCTTCTCCTTCCTGCTGTCGATTCCAGCCATTACGGGGGCACTCGTGCTCAAGTTCGGCGACATGATGGTGATGGCCCAGACCGGCAGCGCGGCTCCGCTCATCGTCGGGCCGCTGGCCGCCGGCCTCACAGGTCTTCTGGCCATCGAAGTGCTGATGCGCGCTGTGCGCAGGGGTAGTCTGCGGGGGTTTTCTGTATACTGCTGGACGGTCGGTGCACTGACGCTGGCATGGAGCCTGGTCGGCAACTGAGCCGGCGTTCGCGCCGGCAGGCAAGCAGCGCGCCGGAATGATTCGAGCATAGCCCGCCCCGAGCGGACGAAGAGGTGGTGGAGTGGGATTGGTGGCCAGATCGGGTGCAGGCAGCAAGGATCCTTCCCGGCTGATCCAGGAAGTGGAGGCCATCGTCGCGTCGGCGGTGGGATGTTTCCTCGTCGTCTGCCTGATGTCCTACGTTCCCGAGTCTCCGGGCGTGAATCACGGCGGCCGCCTCGGCTTCACCCTCGCCGACATCCTCACCCAGGGTTTTGGCTACGGCGCCTACGTATTCCCGTTCGCCCTGATGGCAGCGGGCGCGTCGCTGTTCCTCAGCCGCAGCATGCGACTCACGCCGGTGCGCTGGGTGGGCGCGATCTTCCTGCTGCTTCTCGTCTCGGTGACGCTCGGTGTCTACCGGCCGCACGTCGCCGTGGAAGCGGCCGGCGGCTGGGTCGGCGGCTTCCTGGCCACGCTGATGCTGCAGGGCCTCGGCCGCGGCGGCTCGGTGGTGGTCCTGGTCTCCCTCTTCCTTCTCGATTTCATGATGATCACCGGGCACGCGCTGTCCGAGCTACTGCGCCGCCTCGCCGCTACCATCGACGAGGCGTGGGAAAAGGCCCGCCAGGCCGTCACCGATACGGTCCGGGCGTCCATCGCGAAGGTTCGGGGCGGGATGCCGAGCTTCGGCCAGCTGACGCCGGCCGCAGCGATCCCCGGCTTCCTCAAGCGAAAGACCGAGGTGGAGACCGCGGAGCCGCGCATCGTGCGCCGTGCCGCCGTCGAGGACGACGAAGTTGAAGAAGCGCCGCAGCCCGGACGCCGCCCGCTGATCGAAGTGCTTCGCCCGAAGACCCGTGACAAGGCCAAGAGCCGCAGCGAAGTGCGCCAGGCCGAGTTCTCCTTCGGCGGTCCGGCCGGCAACTTCCGCCTCCCGGCAGCCAGCCTGCTCGGCAAGCACGACGACCGCAGCGACTACGTGGACGAGAAAGCCCTCGTCGACAGCTCGGCCATCCTCGAGCAGAAGCTCGCCACCTTCGGCGTCGGTGGCCGCGTGACGGCGGTTCGCCCCGGCCCCGTCATCACCACGTTCGAGTTCGAGCCCGAGGCGGGCGTCAAGGTAAGCCGCGTCGTCAACCTTTGCGACGACCTGACGATGGCGCTGCGCGCGCACGGCGTACGCATCGTCGCGCCGATCCCCGGCAAGAACTGCGTCGGCATTGAGGTTTCCAACAAGAATCGCGCGGTGGTCACGCTGCGCGATCTCATCGACACCAGCGAGTTCCGCGACCACCGCTCGGCACTGGCGCTCGCACTCGGCCGCGACACGACCGGCTCGCCGGTCTTTGCCGACCTCGCCAAGATGCCGCATCTGCTGATGGCCGGCGCCACCGGCACCGGCAAGTCGGTCGCGCTCAACACCTACATCCTGTCGGTGCTCTACAAGGCCACTCCGAACGAAGTGCGCTTCATCATGATTGACCCGAAGATGCTGGAACTCTCGCTGTACGAGGGAATCCCGCACTTGCTCGTTCCGGTCGTCACCGACGTGAAGAAGGCCGCCGCGGCGCTCGCCAACGTGATCCGCGAGATGGACCGGCGCTTCGAGCTGATGAAGGACAAGAAGGTCCGCAGCCTCGACGACTACAACAAGCGCATCGCCGAGGAGAAAATTGCCGCCGAAGCCGAGGCCGCTGCCGAAGCCGTACGTGCGAAAGCCAGGGGCAAGGTCGCGCCCGTCGAGGAAGAGGAAGACGAAGAGCTGGAGGAAGGCGAGGAAGAGACGGTCGCCGTCGAGCCTCCCCCCGGACTTCGCCACGAGCACCTGCCGCGCATCCTCGTGATCATCGACGAGTTGGCCGACCTGATGATGACGGTGGGCCGCGAGGTGGAAACCCACATCACGCGCCTTGCGCAGAAAGCCCGCGCCGCCGGCATTCACCTGATCGTTGCGACGCAGCGCCCGTCGGTCGACGTGATCACCGGCCTCATCAAGGCCAACTTCCCGTCGCGCATCTCTTTCCAGGTAACGTCGCGTCCCGACTCGCGCACCATCCTCGATACCGTCGGCGCCGACCGGCTGCTCGGCAACGGCGACGCGCTCTACATGGCGCCTGGCACGTCGCACCTTCAGCGCCTGCACGGCGGTCTCGTCGGCGACGGTGAGATCAAGGAAATCGTCGACTTCCTGCGGCAGCAGGGCGAGCCCGAATACCGCATGGACATGCTCGACACCGGCGGCGACGGCGAAGACGGCGGAGAAGACGGCGAGAACGAATACGACGAGCTCTACGACCGCGCCGTCGCGCTGGTCACGCAGCACGGGCAGGGCTCGACGTCCTGGGTGCAGCGCAAGCTCGGCATCGGCTACAACCGCTCGGCCCGCATCATGGAGATGATGGAGCGCGAAGGGGTGGTAGGGCCCGCGGATGGCGCCAAACCTCGCAAAGTGCTGGTATCGGCCCTCTGACCGTGAGCCGCCAACCGAAGACAGGAACCAAGCGCCGTGCGCGCCTGCTGATCTCTTTCGTCGCGATGCTCGCGGGCAGCGCGCTCGCCGAAGAACCCAAGCCGGACGCGATCGTCACGCCGCCGGTCCCCGTCGTCCAGGCTCCCGTCGCCGCCGATCCCGCCATCGCCCCCGCCCCGAGCCCGGCCCCGGCCTCCAGCCCCGAAGCTGAATCGGTCTGGCGCGCGTACGAAAAGCGCTGGTCCGAAACCGAGGACTACTCGGCCGGCTTCCGGCAGATCATCGAAGTGCCGGACGTCGGCTCCAAAGTGGAGAGCGCCGGCCGATTTTATTTCGCGAAGCCGGGCCTCGTGCGCTGGGACTACGTGGAGGGCCCGCCGCAGACCGTCGTCGGCGACGGCACCTGGATCTGGCTCTACCAGCCAGACCTCGAGCAGGTCTACAAGATCCCCTACGCCAAGGCTTTCGGGCGTGGCGGCCTCGTGGAACTGCTCGCGGGGCGCGAAGGTGTGTCCGAGCGCTACCACACGTCCATCGAGAGGCCCGATGCGAAAACGGTGCGCATCCTGCTGAAATCGCTGACCGAAGGCGGCGGCAATCTCGAGGTCACGCTGGAGGCCGACACCTTCGACCTGCGCGCGGTCACCGTGCACGACGCCGCCGGCTCGATCACGTCGATGACGTTCGCCGAGCCCCGCCGAAACAACGGCGCCGACCGCGAGCGCTTCACCTTTACCCCGCCGCCGGCCGTCGATATCATCTCCGACAACGAAGCCGGGTTCTGACGCCACCCGCGTCGCCCTTCCCACGATCCAGCCCTCGCGCTTGCGCGGGGCACCTGCAGGCGGGCCCTCGAGCGAGGCGCCGGCCTGCACGAACTCAATCTCCAGGTGATGCGATGCCGACGTTCGATGTAGTTTCGAAAGTGGACTGGCACGAGGTGGACAACGCCCTCGGCCAGGCAGTCAAGGAAGTGCAGCAACGCTACGACTTCAAGGGCACCGACACGAAGATCGAGCTGGTCGAGAAGGCCTTCCAGATCGAGTCGTCCGACGATTACAAGATCAACGCTGCGGTGGAAGTTCTCGAGGGAAAGCTGGCCAAGCGCGGCGTTTCCCTCAAGTGCCTCGACAAGGGCAAGATCGAGCCGGCCGGCGGCAGCAGGGCGAGGCAGAAGATCGGCATCAGGAACGGCATCGAGACCGACAAGGCCAAGGCCATCGTCAAGGACGTCAAGACGACCAAGATGAAGGTGCAGGTGGCCATCCAGTCGGACAGCCTGCGGGTGTCGGGCAAGTCGCGCGACGACCTCCAGGAGGCCATTGCTTACCTCAAGAAGGGCGACTACGGGCTGCCGCTGCAATTCGAGAACTTCCGGGACTAGATGGAATCCCGGAAAATCTACTTCGCGCGGCTCGGCTGCCCCAAGAACCAGGTGGACGGGGAGCTGATGCTCGGGCGCGCGCTGGCCGAGGGCCACACGCTCGTCGAAGATGCCGACGACGCCGACGTGCTGGTGGTCAACACCTGCGCGTTCATCGCGGCGGCGCGCGAGGAATCGGTCGATACCATCCTCGAACTCGCGCGCATCAAGGCGCTGCGCGAAGGACGCCGGCTCGTCGTGACGGGCTGCATGGCCGAGCGCTACGGCAGCGAGCTCACCAATTCCATTCCGGAGATCGACGCGATGGTCGGCACCGGCGCACTCGACCGCTTTCCGGACGCGCTTGCGGCGCGCGGCGGCGAGATGTTCCGCGGCGGCTCGAAGCACTACCTGCCGTCCGCGCTGATGGAGCGCATCGTCACCGAGACCGACGGCTCGGCCTACCTCAAGGTCTCCGAGGGCTGCGACCACGAGTGCTCGTTCTGCGTGATCCCGAGTTTTCGCGGCAAGCACGAAAGCCGCAGCATCGAGGACATTGCGGCGGAGGCTGAGCGGCTGACGGCCGGCGGCATCGTCGAGCTGAACCTGATCGCCCAGGATCTTTCCGCCTACGGGCGCGACCGGGGCCTCAAGGACGGACTCGCCCAGTTGCTGTGGCGCCTGGGCCGCGTAAGCGGCCTCGAACGCGTACGCTGCTTCTATCTCTACCCAAGCACGCTCAGTGACAGCGCGCTGGATGCGATGCGCGAGGTTCCAAACGTGGTGCCTTACGTGGACATCCCGCTCCAGCACGCGGACAGCGACGTGCTGCGCCTGATGCGGCGCGCGAAAGACACCGGTCAGATCCGCCGCGTCGTCGAGCGAATCCGCGAGCGCATTCCCGGCGCGGCCATCCGCAGTGCGTTCATCGTCGGCTTCCCGGGCGAGACGGAAGCGGCGTTCTCGAGGCTTTGCGACTTCGTCGCCGAGACGCGCTTCCACAACATCGGCGTGTTCGCGTACTCCTCCGAAGAAGGCAGCGGCGCCGACGGCCTGGCCGGTGAAGTCGATGCCGAAGTGGCCCGCGACCGTCGCGACGCGCTGATGGCCGTGCAGGAGCCGATCACCGCCGAACTGCTCGATGCCCAGGTTGGCAGCACGCAGAGGATCCTCGTGTGCGGCAAGGACGAGGACGGCACCTGGTTCGGCCGCAGCGACATCCAGGCGCCGGAGATCGACGGCGTCACGCTGCTCGACGGCGATCTCGGCCACCTGCGCGGAAAAATCGTCGACGTGGAGATCACCGGCGCCGAGGGCATGGACCTCTTCGGCGAACTGGCCTGACGCTTGCGCCCCGCGGCAAAGCCGGCTTTTTTGGTCGGGAACACGCGCCGAATGCCGTGGTACTGCCACGAACGGGGCGAATCGCGCGCTTTCCACGCACAGAAGCCTCCGGGCACAGTGTTTTCTGGCAAACTTTCATTGACGAACCCGCATCTCGTCACTAAGGTGTCGCGCCTTTCGCCTTGCAAGGGGAGCCAACATGAGAAAACGCGACCGTGACAAGTTTCAGCTTAAGCTTCTCGAAATGCGCAAGGAGATCCTGCGCGTCATCCAGAAGGACATGAAGGAAGGGCGCGAAGGCGAAGCCGGCGAAGGCCGCGACACCTACGACATCGCCAGCGACGAGCGCGACCGGGAGATCAACCTCCTGCTCGGCGATCGTGAGCGCAAGAAGCTTCAGCTCATTGAAGATGCGCTGCACCGCATCGACACCGGCGAGTACGGCGAGTGCGAGGAGTGCGGCGGCGAGATCGTCACCGGGCGCCTCGATGCGATGCCGTTCACGCGCCTGTGCGTGACCTGCCAGGACGAGCACGAGCAGGCCCAGCGCACGATGCACGTGGACTCGGGCGGCATGGCCGCCCCCCGCTACCCAACCACCGACGCCGAAGACGACACGTTCTGACGAACAAGGGACGGGGGCATTTCTCCCCAACGGAGCACGCCCCCATCCCTTCTCAAAAAATGGGGTCAGACCCCATTTTTCAGGATGAGCCGCGACGCATCGCGACTTCGGCGATGCAGGCCGGCGGCACGCGCGGAATCGTGCGACAGCCCTGCGCCACCAGTTCCAGCGTCTCGGCAGGCAATCGCGCCTGCGCCACCTCGAAAAGCTGCCTTTCCTCGAACCGAACGTGGGCCTCGAGCGCGAGCCCGAAGCGCTCGACCGTCCCGGCGCTGGCCGTCGTCGCCGAGGCGAGCTTGCGCAGCAACGCGTGGTCCTCGCGAACGCGAGCCACCATTTCCGACTCCCCGATCTTCTCGAGCGCGGGTAGCAGAAAGCGCTCCTCAATGACGAAGTGCGGTTCCAGATGTGCCGGGAAAGCCTCGCGTACCCGGCGCCATGCGTCGTCGCCGGTGCCCGCCTTTGCCGCCACCTTGCATCTGCGCGCGAGCACCAGCGCGGTGTGGTGATCGTGGGACAGGGGAACCAGGGCGGCGTCGCGTTTCATGGTGCGGCCGGCATCCTGCACGCGCGGGAGCGTCGAAGGAAGCTGGTTCGCTGTTCGCGGCGGATCACCAAGGAAGCGCGCTGGCGACGGCGCCGCGGCCGCGTCGTGCGTTGTCCGCGGCGGGTCGCTAAACGCCGAAGCAGGTAGTCCGATCGTGAGACCAACGCCGCCCCCCCACGAACTCGCCAGGCTGCGCGCCGACGCGCTTGCCGCATGGATGGAAGGCGTTCGCGCCGTCCGTCCCGAGGACTGCGTCCGGCACGCGCTGGCCCGCCGACCGGACCTTTCCTCTTCGCGTACGCTCATCGTGGCAGTCGGCAAGGCGGCCGCCGGAATGCTGCGCGGAGCGATGGGGCAAGCCGCGGATGCGCGCGCGATCGTGCTGCTCCCCGAAGCCGGCGAAGCGGGAGAACTGCCGGCGTCGGCGTTGGTGCTGCGCGGTGGTCATCCCTTTCCTACGCCACGAGGAATCGCATCGACCAAACGCATCCTCGCCGCGGTGGACGGGCTCGGGCGTGACGATCGCCTGCTGC
>JBHEOD010000097.1:0-14925 GCA_046261745.1 Binatia bacterium | reverse complement strand
CCGCCGTGAGCACTTCGCGCAGGCGGCCTGACCTGCCGACCATGCCAGCCGCTCGCGTTCCGCCAATCGGCGTCAACTCGCGGAGCAGGAACTTCGCCGGTTGGCGTTCGATCTCTTCGCGAAGATCGGACTGCCGGGCGAGCACCGCGCGCGGCGTCGCCCCGACGGTACCGTGATTGAGGTAGGTGATCGACGGATCGAGCGCCCAGTGCCGAAGCATACGGCGCCCAAGGCGCGAGACGGGTGGGGACATGGGCCCCGATTGGAGCACGCCCGCGCGGTCTACGCACGGCTCGCCGTGCGTGGACCGCGCGGCCCGGGCCCAGGTTCTCGCAGATGGGCCGGAGTACGGCAGGGCCGCGGCCGTTCTCAGTAGTACGGCTCCCAGATCCACGAGAACCATTCGGCGGATCGCGCCGCAAAGCTGCGATTCTCCCACTGCTCGAGCGTCACTTCCCGGCATCTCCGCTTGTCGTCCTGGAACATCGCCTCCATCTTCTCCGCGAACGGACGGTCGTAGAACGACAGGCTCTCTTCGGCGTTGATCTGCATCGAACGGACGTCGAAGTTGATGGAGCCGATGGTGGAGAAAATTTCGTCGATGACGAGTGCCTTGAGGTGCATCATGGTCGGAACGTACTCGAAGATCTTCACGCCGCCTTCAAGGAGCTCTCCGAAGTGAGAGCGGGACGACTGCCGTACCAGGGGAATGTCGTGATGCCTGCCGGGGACGATCACCTGGACGTCCACCCCGCGCTGCACGGCCTCGACGAGGGCCCGTCGCACCTGCGTGTCCGGGATAAAGTACGGGTTGTGGATGTGAATCGAACGCCGTGAAGACTTTATGGCCACGACGTACATCTGTTTCGGCAACGACGAGCTGTCGCCCTTCGAGGACTTCAGCGCATGCGCGAGGATGTCCCCCGTGGGTTCGAGCTGCGGGAAGAACGTGTCGCCGGCCAGGATCTCCGCCGAGGAATAGACCCAGTTCTCGCTGAAGATCGCCTGCATCTGTGCCACCACCGGACCGGTCACGCGCACCTGCGTTTCTCTCCACTCGTCAGGGTTGCGCGCGTCGCCGAGCCAGCGCTCGTCAATGCCGAGTCCGCCGGTGTACCCGATCCTTCCATCCACGATCAGCAGTTTGCGGTGCGTGCGAATGCCCGGACGGTTCAGGGTGTACAGCTTGAGCGGACGGTACTCCTGCACGATCACGCCGGCGCCCTCGAGTTCGCCCCGGAGATCGCCGAGATTCGCCCCCCAGCCGTCGACCAGCAGCCTCACCTCGACGCCGCGACCGACCGCCTCGATCATGGCGTCCGCGAACAGCCGGCCCGCCTCGTCGTTCTCGTAGAGGAAGGTCTCGAGATTGACCGACGCCCTGGCGGCGCGAATGTCCGCAGTCATCGCTGGAAAGATCTCGACGCCGTTGTTCAGCAGCGTAGCGGTGTTTCCTTCGACCATGCCGTCGGCGATGCTGTCCATGGTCCGGCGGAACTGCGGATCCTCGACCGTGAACAACGCATCGAATTTGTAGTCGGTTCGCTTCGGACGGGCCCACACCTCGTTGCGTACGCCCGCGGCCACTCCATTGATCATCGTGCAGCCGCTTGCCGAGAACAGACCCGGGACGGCGGCGGCCGTGATCACGATGGTCACGAGCCAACTTGCGCGCCCCCTGTCGCCCGGTTCGGTTCGAAACATGGGATCCCGGTGGTTCGCGGCGCCGGCACGTTGCCGACGCAGCGGATAGGCGAACCTAGTTCGGACCTCGCGGTGGTTCGCGGTCGTCGTTCTCATTCGGCCCGCCGCCCTTGCGGGCGTCGTCCGGTCCGCGCTGCGCCGCCGGAGGCGGACCGCCGCGCAGCGCATCGTCGGGTTTCTGCTGCGGTTGAGGTCGCGACTGCGGCGTCGGTTGCGCTTGCGGCTTGGCCCCCGGCGGACGCGACTCATTCGGCTTTGGTCGCTGTTGCGGCGCGCGCTCCACTGGAGCCGCTTGCGGGGGCTGTGGTCGCTGCTGTGGGTTTGCCTTGCGCTCGGCGGGCGCCGGCCGATCCGCCTGATCCCTTTTCTGTTGCTGCGGCTTCCCCGCCGGTTCGTCGGCCTTCTCGGGGCTCGGCCGCGTCCGTGCGGGCGAATCGTCACGCGTCGCGCCTGGCCTGTCGCGTCCGGCGGCCGGTTCACGGTCCGGCGCGCCCGGCTTGTCGCGTCCGCTTCCCGGCTCGCGATCCGCTTTTTCACGCGCGGCCGGTTCGCGATCCTTCGCTCCTCGTGGCTCCTGCGCCGGGTCGGGTTCTCCGGCCTTTGCCGGAGCGCCTTCGAGCCGGGCCTTCTCTTCGCGCAATGAATTCTTGCGTCGTGCTTCCGGCGTCGGCTCTTTCGCAACACCGAGCTTGTCGGGCGTCCGTTCCGGCGGGGCTTCCTTCACGTCGGGACGGAACATGCGCACGCGATCGCCGCTCACCTCGGCGCGCGTAGTGGGTTTGTCCGCATCCTCGACGCGAACGGTTTTGACCGGCCGACCGACGGCTTTCTCGATACGCTCGCGCTCAATCGCGCGGCCGATCGATTGCGGGCGGCTCGTGTCGATGGGCACGTCACGGGAAGAGCGGAAGATCCTGTCGCGTTCGCTGCGATCCCGGATCGTCACGGTTCCCACGTTCGAGGCAGTGAAATCTCGGTCGCGCGTGAAGACCCAACGGTCCCAGTCGCGATCGCGGTGACGGCGGCGCCAGTCGTCGTCATGACGCCAGCGGTCCCAGCGGTAGTCCGGGTGATTATCAAAGTAGGCAGGCCACAGCGGCGCCCATCCGATGAATCCGCTCTCGACGCGCCAGCTCACCCATGCCGGCGCCCAGGTGCGGCCCGGCACCCAGCTCCAGCCGTAGAAAGGATCGAAGTACCAGCGTCCATAGTGATAGGTGGCCCATCCCCAGGGCTCGTGCGAAGCCCACGTCCATCCGTACTGGTCTGCCCACACCCACTGGCCGGCGGTATAGGGGCGCCAGCCGGTCGACACGCTTCCCGGACGCCAGACCCATCCGAAGTCGGCCTGAAAAAACCATTCCCCGTGCGGCGCCAAGCCGGTATAGAAAAGGCCGACGTCGACGCCCTGCGCCTGCGCGCGCGCCGGCGCGACAGCATCGACGACGAGCGCGCTACCGGCGCCGAGGGCGAGAAGCCCCGCGAGCGCGAAATTTCTGACCGTTGACGTGCGAATTGCCATGACGTGATCCTCCGGATCTGTTCCGTTTCGTCCCACTCGCTCCCCCTGCGGGAACTTGTCGTGGAGAAGATCACTTTTACTCAATGTCGCATCGGCGCACAGCCCGCACTGTTACGCGCGCAATCACGCGCGCACCCGATCGAGTCGCGTTCGTACGTGTTCCTCCTACCCCCCAAGGGCACGGCGCCTTCATTCGACAACTCATGAGCCCCACGAGATTGAGCCTCCATCGCGCTGGATTCGTCTTGATCCTTGTCACGCTTGGGGCAAGAGTCTGCGTTGAGTCGGGTTCATGCTTCGATTCCGGCGGCTGGCGAACCGTCGAACTTCTTCCAGGCAAAGGAGACAGGATGTGATGAGTGAGGATAACGCGACCGTCTTCGTCGTCGACGACGACGCCGCCGTGCGCAGTTCGCTGCGCGAACTGATGATGTCCGTTCCGCTGCCCGTCGAAACTTTTGCGTCCGGCCCGGAATTCCTCGCCTCCTTCCATACGAATCGCCCCGGCTGCCTGATCCTCGACGTGCGGTTGAGGGAGGGAAGCGGCCTCGACCTCCAGGATGAGCTGCAGCGCCGGGGAGTTCCCATGCCGATCATCGTACTGACCGGGCACGGCGACGTGCCGAACTCGGTGCGGGCACTCAAATCCGGGGCCTTCGACTTCCTGCAGAAACCGCTCCGTCCAGTGGTTCTCCTCGAGCGAGTGCAGGCCGCGCTCGAGAGCGACCGCACCGCCCGCGCGGCGGCGTCCGAACGCGCGGAATCCCTTCAGCGCCTTGCGACGCTGACCCCCCGCGAGCGCGACGTCATGTCGTTGCTCGTCGCCGGCTCGACTTCCAAGGAAGTGGCGTCCGATCTCGGCATCAGCGTGCGAACGGTCGAAGGCCATCGTCGGCGCGTGCTTGCCAAGCTCGAAGTCACTTCGGCCGCCCAACTGGTGCGAGTGGTGATGAGCACCCGGGGCGTGAACGTCGCGAACTAGACCGCCACGCAACCCAGTCCGCCAAAGGATGCGTTCACAGCCGCCAGTCGTTGCGCGTCACGCCTTCGCCCCGAAGCGACGTTGATCGACCCGCCGGCCGCTGTCCCTGCCTGTCCGTGTCGATTTTGCCGAAGATCCGCTTGAGGGTTGCACTCACTGCGTCCGGGCCGAGGCTCATCCTGCCGGCAATTTCCGCATCGGAAAGGCCGTCGCACAGCAGGCGAAGCATGCGCTTCTCGCGCGGACTGAGAGACGCGCGCCGGGGGGTGGGATGCATTGCCATGTCAGACTACTCGAGCCGGGGGTTATGCGCCGCAACCTACGCACGAACCCACGCCAGCGAGGCTACCGTAGCCCGGCGCCGTATGTTGCCAAGATCGCAGTTCTGCGCACGTGAAGTTACGCGCGCACACGCACGCACGTACATTTCCGATCTTTCGCGGACTTCTTTCCTTTCGTAAAAACCGGGCATGCCCCCACTCATGCCGGCGTTCACCCGCGGGCGGCGGGGCAAGAACCCGCCTGTGGAGGCGGCCACCACAAGGAGGAACGGTCATGTTTCAGGTTTCGTACGAGGAAGCGAGAAGGGTCGTGGTACTTCGTCGTGAGCTCGATCCTTCGCTGGTCGACGTGCCCGAGCGCCGACTCATGGTCGCGTTAGTGGCCGATGCCGTTCGTTGCATTGAGAAGTATCGCACTGCAAGCGACTCCCGCAGCAAGGCACGGTTCGCCAAAGAAGTGCAGTGGATGCTGTCGGACGAGAAGGACTCGCTGTTCGCCTTCATTCGCGTCTGCGAAATCCTCGACCTCGATCCCGTGGCCGTCCGTTGTTCACTCGGGATCTCTCTCGAGGGCGACGACGACGGGTACAGCCGTTCCACGACCGCGGTCAGGCCGGCAGTCGCCGGGGAATTCTCGTGCTGAACTACGCCATCGCCTTCTTCGTCATTGCGTTGGTCGCAGCCGCCCTGGGCTTCGGCGGCGTGGCCGGAATGTCGGCGCAGCTCGGCTGGTTCTTCGCGATCCTGTCCCTCGTATTTCTCGTAGTCGCGCTCCTCAGCGGAAGCGGTCGGGGCCTTTTCCCAAGAGTATGAGCCCCGGGGACCACGCCGGGATCGTCCCGGCGCGCGGCCCCCGGACGATTGGGAATCGGTCAAATCGAATGGACCTCCAAGGATTACGCACGTATCCGACAGAGTGCCGTTCGCGGATGGTCGCCGCTGGAGAGCTCGTGGACCGGATTGCAGCGCGATCCGGTCCATTTTTTTGTCGATGGATTCATCGGGACGTCTTGCGGGGCAAGGCACCCGTGCCAACTCGAACCCCGGGCATGGACGGGAACACCGGGAGGAACGAAACGTGCATGACGGGAGGGTTGCGCCGGACGGGTACGGGCGCAGCATCGCGCCACGGCGCACTCGCTGCGCTTCTCGTTCTCGCCCTTGCGGCGCCGGTCAGCGCCGACTCGAACGACGAGCTTGCCGATTCGAGCATCTGGAGAAATCCATACTCGGCCACCGATCGTGACGTGGGCACGATTCGCGGCGCCGTCAAGGACGTCTACACGACCCTGCGGGTGAAGATGCGGCTCATCGCCAACGAGCGAACGCCCGCACTCAGCATCAACGTGGACACCCGCGGCGGCGTGGTCACGCTGTTTGGCATCGTGCCGACCGAGGCGAGCAGATCCGCCGCCGAACGGGCGGCGCGCAAGGCGGCCGGCGTGGATTCGGTCGAGAACCAGCTTCAGGTGGTGGACCGTGCGCAGCGCCCCGCCGTGAAGGCGAAAGACGCGATTCTCAAGCGCAACGTCACGAAGAGTCTGGGACGGCATTCGCAACTGGGCGGCGTGGATATCGAGGTCAGCAATTGCATCGTGAGGCTGACCGGTTCCGTGCCATCTGCTTTCCAGCGCGGAGAGGCGCTCGACATTGCACGCGCGACGACAGGCGTCTGCAAGGTGGAAGATGGGCTGATGATTCGTTGAGCGTTCGGTTTCCCGTGACGCGGCGAGCGAGTCTCGCAAGGCCGCGCCCACGGGAACGCCGGCGGAGCCGCAGCACCGCGCCACCCCTACCGCTGCGGCTCCGTCAGGCGTCGGAACTCAAAGATCCTCTCCGCCTCCTCCGGCGACAGAAGTTCCTTCTCGACAGCGAGTTGCTTGACGCTCATGCCGCGCGTCCTCGCCTCGGCGGCGACGGCTGCGGCGCGCTCGTATCCGACGACAGGTACCAGCACCGTTGCCGCGAGCGGACTCTTCTGGAGCGACTCGGCGCAACGCTCCGCGTCCGCCTCCAGGCCTTCCACGCAACGCTCCGCGAAGAGCCGGCACGCGGCCGACAGCAGCGACAGCGAGTCGAGAAGGTTCACCGTCATCACCGGGATCATCGCATTGAGCTCGAACTGGCCGCCCTGCCCCGCCAGCGCAACCGCCAGGTCGTTGCCCTGCACCTGCGCGCCTGCCTGCACCATCATCTCGCACATCACCGGATTCACCTTCCCCGGCATGATCGACGAGCCCGGTTGGAGATCGGGAATCCGTAGTTCGCCGAGCATGCCCATCAGGCGGATGTCGCCGGCAATCTTGACGAGGGCCACCACCAGCGTGCGCAGTGCTCCCGAGACCATGACCATCGCGTCGCGAGCCCCCTGGGCCTCGAAATGATTGGCCGCTTCGCGCACTGCAAAGCCGAGGTCGCGGGCGAGAATGCCGGCCACACGAGCGCCGAAACCGGCCGGCGCATTGATTCCGGTACCGGTGGCGGTGCCGCCGATGGCGAGTTCCTCGAGCCCCCGGGACGCTTCCTCGATGCGCTCGTGTCCGCGACGTACCTGCATGGCGTAGCCGCCGAATTCCTGGCCGAGCCGCACCGGCACGGCTTCCATCAGGTGCGTGCGGCCGCTCTTGACCACCGGGTCGAACTCGCGCTCCTTCGTCTCGAGGGCCGACGCGAGGAGTTCGAGTGACGCGCGCAGTTCTCCGCGGATGACGCGCAACGCAGCGACGTGCGCCGCCGTCGGGATCACGTCATTCGACGACTGTCCAATGTTGACGTGGTCGTTGGGGTGCACGGGCTCGTAGATTCCGCGCACGGGGTTGCAAAGGTTGGCGATCACTTCGTTGGCGTTCATGTTCGTCGACGTGCCCGAACCGGTCTGGAACACAATCGACGGGAAAGTGCT
The DNA here is from genome assembly GCA_046261745.1 of Binatia bacterium. Taxonomy (GTDB): domain Bacteria; phylum Desulfobacterota; class Binatia; order UBA1149; family CAITLU01; genus DATNBU01. The sequence continues at coordinate 7,534 of JBHEOD010000097.1, read as the reverse complement.
CGTCGAGTTCTCCCGATGCGATGCGTGCGCAGGCCTTCACGATCGCATCGCGACGGGCATCGTCGAGGCCGGGATGAGCCCGGGCGCACGCGCTCTTCACGCGTGCGAGTGCTTCGAGGAAGGCCCGCGGCATGCGCCGTCCACTCACCGGGAAATTCTCGACGGCTCTCTGGGTCTGGGCGCCCCAGTACGCGTGCGCCGGAACGCACACCTGGCCGAGGCTGTCTTTCTCGATCCTGTCTTTCCTGTCTTGCATGGTCGCGATTGTAGCGGAGGCCGCGGGCGACACCCCGCGCGCCAAAGCCGCGGCTCCGCGTCGCAATGCGCTTTCGTCTCTTGTTCGCCACGGACGGCTCTGCTAGACGGGCCGGGTCGTGGAGGTGCCCATCCCAAAACCTGCCGTGCCCGCGGCTCTCTCCACGCCCTCCCCCCACGGCACCGCAGTCGGGGAAAAGCCTGACATTTCGACATCCATTTCAACATTCTGGGGGTCTGGTGATCTTTGGGATCCTGCCTCGTGGGCCGGCCGGCTCGTCGAGATCACTCCCGGCCGTCCGTCCAGCCCGGCCGTCCCCCGAAAAGCCTCCTCGATGGCGAGCCTGTGGGATATCGCCCCGGGCCAGCGCGACTGCGGCAGTGCCGTGCTCACCTCCGCGGCCAGCCTCATCTGGAAGGCCCAGCAAAGCGGGGAACCGGCGGCGTGGATCAGCGCGCGCGCGTCCTGCTTCTTTCCACCCGACCTGGACGCCGGCGGCATCGACCTTGCCGCCCTTGTCGTCGTGCGCGCGGCCGATGCCTCCCGCGCCGCGCGCGCGGCCGACAAGTTGCTGCGCTCGGGAGCCTTCGGCCTCGTCATCCTCGACCTCGGTCCGCATGCGGCGGTGGCGGCGCCCCTTCTTGGCCGCCTGCTCGGCCTTGCGCAGAAACATCATGCCGCCGTCGTGTTCCTCACCGAGAAGGCTGCCGATGCGCCGTCGCTTGCGCCGCTCGTCTCGCTACGCGTGACGGCGTCGCGCCGCCACGCAGGGACGGCGCGTTTCGCATGCACCATGCAGGCCACCAAGGACAAGCGCCGCACTCCCGGTTGGACCTGCGAGGAAACCTTCCGTGGACCGCCGGGCCTGCGTTGACGTTCCGGCCCTCGCGCTGCAACTGCTGCTGGCGGCGCATCCCGAATGGCGCGCACTGCCGATGGCCGTCGTCGATGCCGACGAACCCACCGGCACGCTGCTGTGGGTGAATGCGGCGGCGTGGCGCGCCGGGCTCCGGTCCGGCATGCGTTACGCTTCCGCGCTGTCGATCGAAGCAAGGCTGCGCGCGGGCACCGTGGCGGCCGCGACCATCGCCGCGGCTGTCGCCGACATCACGACGGTGATGCGCTCGCACACTCCCCACGTCGAACCCTCCCGCGAGGAGGCCGGTGTGTTCTGGCTCGATGCCGGCGGCCTCGAAAGCCTTTACACGAGCGTCGAGGCGTGGGGCCAGGCCGTCGCGCGCGCCATCCGCGCACGCGGTTTCGAAGCCCGCCTCGTCGTCGGCTTCAAGCGTTTCGGCACCTACGCGCTGGCAAGAACGCTCGGGAGCGCAACCGACGCCGCGCCCCGCACGTCCCGCCGCGCCGGCCTGCCGGCACGCCGCGTACTGCTGTGCGAAAGCGAAGAGGAAGAACGCCGCCTCGTCGAGGGCGTCGTGCTCGAGAGACTCGGCATCGCGCCCAAACTGCGCGACGCGCTGGCGCGCCTCGGCGTGCGGACGGTCGGCGATTTCCTGCGCCTTCCAGCCGAAGGCATCCGCCGCCGTTTCGGCGAGGAGGCTTCGCACCTTCACCGTCGTGCGCGCGGGGATGCGTGGGATCCACTCGTGCCGCTGGCGCCCGAGCCGTCGCGGAAACGTTCGCTGCTGCTCGACGATCCGGTCTTCGACACCGGCATCGTGCTGTTCGTGGTGCGCCGCCTGCTGGCCGAACTGGTCGCGCCGCTGGCCGAGCGCGAACAGGGCGCATGCGCGGTGGTGGTGACGCTGCACCGCAGCCTGCGCCGGGACGTGCCTGCCGTCACGCTCGCAGTGCGCGCGGCCGAACCCACACTCGACGAGGCCGCGCTCGCCGATCTCGTCCGGCTTCGCCTCGAGAGCGAGATGCGCCGTGCGCTGGCGGGCGCGTCCATCGTGGAGATCGACGTCGAGATCGAGACGGCGGCTGCCGGCCGCGAACAGCTCCGCCTCTTCCACGAACGCACGCGACGCGATCTTGCGGCCGGAGCGCGCGCCCTCGCGCGGGTTCGAGCCGAGCTGGGCGAGAACTCGGTGGTGCGCGCGGTTCTGCGCCAGGGACACCTGCCCGAGGCGACCTACACGTGGGAGCCGGCGGACGCTCTGGTGGCCGCTTCGCCACGCCTCGTCCTGCTGAGGCCGCTGGTGCGGCGGATCCACGAGCATGCCGCGGCGCTGCCGCCCAAGCCTTTCCGTGAACGTGACGACGGCTGGATCCCTGCGGCCACCGAAAGCCCGCGGCCCGTGGAGAACCGCACGGCAGCACGCGGTCACAGCCGCACCGCCCATGGCCGCGTCGATCACATGACAGGCCCCTACATCGTCTCGGGCGGCTGGTGGAACCGCGAGGTCCACCGCGAGTACCACTACGCCCGCACGGAAGACGGCGAGATCCTGTGGGTCTACTACGACCGACGGCGGCGGCGGTGGTACCTGGCCGGCCAAGTGGAGTAGCTGGGTAAAGGAGGGAGCAGCCGGTTCGCGTCGCCATCGTCCCGAGACTGCGCACCGCACGAACAGGCGCTCGCCCCGGAAGATCGCCTGCGAAGATCTAAGGGCCCGACGGCAAAGGTACCGGTGCTGCGGTGTCCTTGACGGGCGGGATCGCCGCGGTATCGGGCAGCACGGTCTTCTTCTCGAGGTCGCGCCTCGTCGTCTCGGGCAACCCCTGGATTCCAACGCAACCTTCGCGCTCGACCCCGCCCAGCAATGCGCGCGAAAAGCCGGCATCACGTGCGGGGCTGTGCAAAGCCTGCCGAGCCAGGCCGCCCGCCGTCGCCACGTCCTCACAGGCAAGGCCGACCAGGTACTCGTGGAGCGCTGCGATGCCGGCCGGCGCCGCATTTCGTGACGCGGAAAGGTCGCTCTGTTCGACGTTGGCTCCATCGAGCGACACGTCGTCGAGGTTGGCCCCTCGAAGCGCGGCTCCCTGAAGCTGTACGTTTCGCAGTACCGCACCGGTGAGGTCCGCCGAGGAGAGGTCGGCGCCGCGAAGGTCGGCGCCGTCGAAGTTCGCACCACGCAGGTTCGCCCCACGCAGGTTCGCTCCGCGCAGCCACGCGCGCGCCAGTGAGGCCTTCGGCATGCTCGCCTCCTCGAAATTCGCCCCGCACAGCTTCGCGGATTCGAAGCGCGCCGAGGCGAGCCGCGCCGAAGCGAGATTCGCGCCGTTCATGCGCGCCCTCGTGAACGATCCGAACTGCACCTTGGCCCACGACAGGTCGGCGCCGTCGAGCACCGCATCATCCAGCATCGCCTGCTGCATCGACGCCCAGCCGAAATTGGCGCCGGCCATCCGTGTCGGCTGCAGCGACTGGTCGATGCACTCGGGGGGATCCACGCAGCCGCGGCGCGCGTCGCAGTCGGCCGGCAACGGCTCGGCCTGCTGCTCGCCGCTGGGTCTCACCGCACGCAGATCGAGTTTGGGCAGCACCGCGTTGTAGAGGTCGGCGTAACGAAAGTCGCGGCCCTGCAGCGCCTGGTACGGCGTCACCTTCACGAGCACGTCCGGGAGCCGTTCGGCGGGGCTGTCGCGAAGCTCGTTGATGTCCTCGGGGGTCAGCGTGTTGGCCGTCAGCACGCGCTCGCGAAGCTGCATGTTCTGCGCGAACCACGAGACCTTGCGCGCGGAATCGTCGGGAATCGTCGCGACCGCCACCGAGACCACCACCGTCGAAACGCAGGCGGCCAGGATCATCACCGGAACGGAGAACAACTTGCCCGCCGCGGAGCGCCAGCGGGTATCCGCCTTGCCTTCGTGAAACTGCGGCCACACGTGCGGCATCAGGATCACCAGGATCAGCGCAGCATCGGTAAAGATCGCCGCCCGGTGCAGCCACGTGGCCCCGGGGCTGTGGTACGGCAGGAAGCGGATCTGGATCCACAGCAGCAACGCGAGAGGCAGCACGACCGCCGTGATCCACGTGATCAGCGCCGAAAGAACGTGCAGGAATCGCGAAGAAGCCTGACCGGTCAAGTAGAGGACGTAATAGAAGTTGGCGACGCGCTGTCGAAGCATCTGTCGCTGTTCGTCGGGCAGCGGCTCGCTTTCGCGCTCGAGGCGCCGGATGTCATTGGCGAGAATGGACAGTTGGAGCAGCAGGTCCGAATGCAGCAGCACGATCAGCCATGGTGCGATGGTGTAGAAACCGAACGGACCGACGATGGGGATCTGCGCATTGAGTAGCGGGAGCGTGACGACGCTGGACGCGCGCAGCAGCATCTCGTGCGTGGTCGAAGCCACCGTCACTGCCACATACGCCCCGACGCTGAGGAAAGTGACGAAGCGGGAACTGACGGCGCCGGCGGCGGCGTTGACGGCGGAGAGAAGCTTTTCGGCGTATTGTTCCCGGGTGTCCGGCATGGGGCGGGAGTCTGCCAAGGGGGCCGGGGATTGCGACAGCAGGACTCCCGTTACGCGCATGCAACGGCGCGAAGAACTTCCGTCACCACGCACTTCGGCCGTCCTTTGCCAATGAAGCGGGGCAAAGGACGGCCGACAGTACACCGGCAGGCCGGGAGGAACCTGCCGGAGAGCGAAGCCGATGGCTCGCTACATGTGGGACCTGCTGGCCGGTTCCTGCGACGACGAAACCAGGCCGGTGCTCTCCATGCCGGCGCTGACTTTCTCGGCCAGTTCCTTGCGCATCTCCTGGCCCGGCTTGGGTGCGAAGAGCAGCGCGAGCCCCGCTCCGACGAGCATGCCGGTGCCGAACAGACCGAGAGTCGACGCCACGTCCTGCGCCATCGTATGACGCCGCTGCATGCCGACGGCACTCGCGAGGTCGTTCTTCGACGGAAGTGCCTGCAGAAGATCCTCGAAGGACATCGAGCTGCCCCTTCTCATCGTGGAATTGTACTCCTCGCGAAGACGATCGATGACGCTCATGACGAAAACCTCCCGGAGTCCGCAGACTCCCCGCTGATGCCCGGAATGGACACGCGCTGGCTGAGCTCGCGCGCGGCCAGCGCGAGAGCGAGACGATAGGCGGTGCCGAGGGCCGTGCCCGTGATGCGAGTGGCGAGCCCTCCGCCGAGCAGGTAGCCGACGCCGACGGCGACACCGAGCGTGGTGTAGGGGCGCTGCTCGACCTGTTCGGTCATGTAACGGCTGAAGAGCTGTGCGGACTCCCGGACTGACGTCGTCAACGCCTGCGCGTCGTGCCGGATGTGCTTGCCCTGCTCGACCAGATCGCTCAGCGGCGCGTTGGAGGACTGCCCGCCCTGCCCCTGCGTTCGCGCGGCGCTTTCCTGGCCTTGCTGGCGATGTTGTTGCTGGGCTTCGCCTTGCTGGCGGCCTTGCTGGCCCTGCTCACCCTGGCCCTGCTGACGTCGCGCGCCCTGCGAGCCCTGACCCATCTGACCCATCTGACCCATCTGAGAGGGCTGAGAGGGCTGAGAGGGCTGAGAGGGCTGAGAGGACTGGCCGCGCTCTCGCTCCGACTGCTGCCCGGCCTGTTGCCCCTGCTGGCGCTGCTCGTGACCGGACTGCTGTTCGCTGCTGGCAGCCGGCTGGCCTGCGGGGGAGGGGTTCTTGTCCGCACGTGATTTCTGTTCGCGATCTTCCTGCATGTCGTTCACCGCATCCCTCGCGCGAAGATTCGCGCGATCAGGTAACCGATTCCCGCTGCCGTACAGATGGCCACGACGGGCTGCTCGCGCACGAAAGTGCGGGCATATTGCTCAAGGTTGCTCGCGGCGGCGCGCACTTCTTGCGTCGTCGCCGGGGGGAAGAAGCCGTGGCGTTCCGCGGCTTCGTGTTGGGAGCCGTAAGCTCCGTTGGCGAAGGTGTGTTCTTCTGTCATCGGTAACTCCTCTGTTCGAATGCGATGTGGCGGGCGCTGCGTACGCCGAGCCAGGCTCCCACGACGAAGGCTCCGAGAAGCCACCGAAGGGGGGACTGCCGGATGTGCTCGTTCACGTCGAGCACCTCGAGCTTCTCCGAGGCCGCCGTGGCAAACCCGCGAACTGTGTCCGAGGTTACGGTGGCCAACTCCTGCACCTTGTCCGACGCAACCGTCGTCAACTCCTGGACCCGTTCGGATGCGACGTTGGCAAGTTCCTGCACGGCAGCACGAACTTCTTCCTCGTCGCGTTCGATCGACATCAGGAGGTCCTCACGCTTGGCTTCGTAATCCGTCTCTTCTTCGCTCATCTCATCTCTCTCCTCGAAACGGTGGTCGGTGTCTCAGGCTGGGATCGCCGCTTGGATCGCTCTGCGAAGGCAAGGCAGGCGGCCGCGGCGATGCCGTTGATCAATGCGAAGGTCGCCAGGCGTATCGCCGGGGCGGCGTTCGGGAGGAAAAGGAATACGAGCGACATCATCAGCGACAGCCACGTAACGGTGGCCAGCACGATTCCGGCGCCCCCCCACCCCGCGCGATGCAAACTTTCCGACACGATCTCGCGCCCTTCGAGCACGGCAAGATCGATGCGCTTGCTGATCACCCCCTGGGTGCTGGAGACGAGTTGTTCGAAAGCCGCTCCGGCCGAGTTGTCGGCGATCGGGCCGCCCGTCAGCGCATCTGTCCTTTGAGTTGCCGGAAGTGCCATGTGTGTCCTTCGCTGTTCTCGCTACAACCGTTCTAAACAGACGAGCTTTGCGGCGAAAGAGCGGAGAACTACGCGCGTAACACTTCGTCGCGCCGTCGATGCGACGGAATCCAAGGAACGCGTTCGCGTGAAAGGCGCTCGACTTTTCCTTGCATCGGGAAACAGCTTTCGCTAAATGTTCGCCAATGGTTTCGGCGCGGAAAAAGGCTCCCCTCGCGCTTTCTGCCAAGCGTGGCAGCAGGCGAAGCTCCGCAAGCTTCGCTCGCGGGAACTGAGCGCCGTGCTTCCTTACGCGGCGCTGTGGTGCAAGAGCAATGCGTCTTTCCTGCGCGGCGCGAGCCATCCCGAGGAACTCGTCGACAAGGCCGCCGAACTCGGCCTCGGCGGACTCGCGCTCACCGACGTGGACGGCGTGCACGGCATCGTGCGTGCGCACGTGCGAGCCCGCGAACTCGGCGTCCACCTCATTCACGGCTCCGAGATCACCATCGAGGATGGCACGCGCATCGTGTTGCTGGCGCAGAGCCACGACGGCTATCGCAGCCTTTGCCGTCTGGTCACCCGCGGTCGCCTTCGCTGCGAGAAGGGCGATGCGTGGGTCACGTGGCGCGAAGTCTGCGAGCACGCGCGCGGCCTGCTCGCATTATGGGGCGGCGAGCACAGCCTGATCGCCAGCCGCATCGAACCGCATCTCGTCGCAAAAGACCTGCGC
>JBHEOD010000096.1:14768-15145 GCA_046261745.1 Binatia bacterium | reverse complement strand
GCCATCGGCCCCATTCCTGCTGCTCGAACCAGCCGCGCAATTGCCGAATCGCGGCGGGAAGCTCCTTGACCAGTTGGTCTGCCTGCTCGGACACGGACGGCCACAGCGCCCACGCGGTCCCGGCTGTGCCTGCGAGCAGCAACAGCACCGTCAGGCCGAGAGCCACGCCGCGGGGTGCGCCGGAGCGTTTCGCGAGCTCGTCGGCCAGCGAGCTGAGCAGGACGGCAAACAGAAGTCCGGCAAACACCAGCAGCAAAATCTCCGCGGTGGAAACCAACAGCCCCACGACGGCGACGATCGCGACGGCGGTTGCGACGATGGTCGCCGTGCGCATGGCGAGTGATCGCAGTTCTTCGGGTGCGTCACGTTCCGTCATG
>JBHEOD010000096.1:0-14672 GCA_046261745.1 Binatia bacterium | reverse complement strand
CCGGTGATTCGTCTGCAATGCCGAAGCCCAAACCGACCGCCAGCAGCGCGTATGGAGTGAGCCGATAGCGTCCACCGCCCTCGATGAGATTGATCTCCACGCCCTTCTCGAGGTCTTCCTCGCGGACCAGATCGGCAAGCAGCACCAGGTTGTTGGTCGCCCGAACCTCGTACCCCACCACGACATGATAGATGCCGCCACGCTCGCCGGAGCGGACCTCGTCGTTGAATCGGTAGCTGAAATTGAAGTGCAACCGGTGCAGGTCCCACGTGCCGGGCAGCGTCTTCGTGGCAATGAATTCGATTTCCGGATCGAGCCCCCTGCTGTGGTCGCCCGTCGGCGTGATCAGGGTTCCCGCAAGAGCGAATGCGGGGAGGATCTGGCTCTCCTGATTGAAGTTGTAGAGCAACTCCACGCTGACGTCACCAAGGCCGTCAGGCTCGATCTCGCCGAAAACGAGCGGAACCTCGACGGTCAACTCGGTGTTGTACCAGAGGCCCACTTCCAGGCGGTTCACCCACCGGCCAAAGTCGCGCCCATCGTCGTCGCGCTCGTATCGGAGGTAGGTTTGGTACTCGCGGTTCAGAAACGGCGCGGCATAGGCATCTTCCATTTCCAGCGGCAGGCCCGATTCGAGATTGAGGGGGTCGGCCGCCGCGGGACGAAGCTGCGTCACCAGACCGATCGCAGCAACCAGGGAAACGATGACGGCTTGCCTGCGACCGATCGTCATCGGGCCGTTCCTCCGACGGACAGTCCCCGCGATGCCTGGTTCGATGTGCGCACCGATTCGCCGGAGACGGCGGTGGCGACCAGGCTCGGCTCCGATTGCATCGGCCACGGCTCGACGGGTTCCATGTCGCCGTGTTTCTGCCGCCATCCCTTCAGCATGGCGTCGATCATCTTCACGGGCGTTACACCTGCTTTTCCCGCGTCCGGATCCATCTTCATGCCCGGATGGACGGCCATGATCGCTTCGTGCAGCGATCCCGGTTTCTCACCTGGCTGCATGCCGGGTTCCACCTTGAGCCAGAACTGCTTCCACACTTCGGGAGTAGGCGCGCTGCTGCCGTCGGCCGACATCATGGGCCACATCTCCTGCAGCATTTCTTCCATGATCTCGTTCATACCAAGGCCGGGACTCTTCACCGGCTTCATCCAACTGGCATAGACACGCGGGTCCATATCAGCCACCGGGATCGGGAACTTCCGTGCCAGTTCGCGGTCGCCCGGCTGCTCCGCCATCGCCTCGATGACGCGGTAGAGCTCGGCGCGCTTCTCCTCTTCCGTGTAATCGGGATAAGCGAGGATCGAGTAGGCGATACCGTGCAGCATGTGCAGGTTGTCGAAGATGTTCGCCGACTCCGGGGTCAGTCGGCTGTAGCGCGGCATCATTTCCCGCGAGAGCAGCATGCGCAGCGGTCGATCCTCGATCACGTGCGTATACGTCAATTCGTGAGTTTCCCTCACGGAACGCTGCTGCTCGTCATCGTTGCCCGCGATCATCATCGCTTCGTAGATCGCGGGGTGCCACCAGTGCGCTACATAGAAGAACTTCGCGGACTCCGGGTAGTAGGTCCGGAAGTACGCGAAGTAGGGCTTCATCATCGTGCCTGCGCGGCGCATCGTCACGTCCAGAGGCGCAACCGAGCGCGGGATGTCCAGCCAACGAAGATAGTACGCCACTGCAAGATCGGTCGTCGCGGCCTTGTCCTGCCAGGCGACTTCGCGCGACGAGAGAATGTCGTACGTCTGCTCATGGTGTATGTGCGTCCAGTCGATCGCACGGTAGAGATCCCACGCGAACTGCGCGGTGTGAGGCCCCCAATACTCCATGTGAGGTTCGATCCGCGGAGTATCGTGGATCCTCTCGACCATCTCCGCGTCGAACTGACGGTCAATGTAGGCGGCCCGGTCCAGGCCGGTCAATTGGGGTACGTCGTGGGCCTTGCCATGGGCGAAGTGGATCGCCGCGCCGAAGCGATAGGCGTCGTTGTGCCTGCGATAGAAATCGAAGTTGTAACAACCCCGGAAAAGGTTGTTGCAACCGCGGCGGTACGAAACCTGGTCGCGCTGCTCCAGGTGCAGTCCTGTCGTTTTGCCGGTCTTCGCGGTAGACCATCGACCACTGCAACCGGCGAAGAGTACGAGGGACACGATGCCAACCACGCAGACGAGGCGTGGACACCCCGCTTCGAGTTTCGAAACCACTGGTTCACCGTGCTCTTCACGATCGCGATCTCGACAACGAGTCGCGCAAGCGGGTTGAACCGACTCCGCAGGGACGCTCTGGCTGTAGGAACTCGAAGTTCCATTCTGCACCGTGATGCGGGCCACGGGAGTTCCTAACCGCGCTGTCCCTCCGACGTCAACACTCGTGCCGAAGTTGAACCTTGCGGGGTCGGCGCGCAGCGGCGTAGCTCGTGCCCCATCCGCCGGTTGCCACGGCTGAAAGTCGGCGGAATGCAACAGTTGTGCTCGAACGAGCATCGACGGACAGGATTGTTCCTTCGACGGCGGAGCGCCGGATGGCGAAAGTGGCAGGCGCGCCGCAAAACAAGGGGGGTTAGGGGAACCACGGAGCCATCCGACCCGTTGTGAACGGATCCTCAGGGGCTCGCTGCTCCTCTCCATCGACGACGCGACGAGCAAGTTGGCCCAGCTGCGTTTTTGCCGACTCCGAAATCGAACGGGCTCGAAAAGCCACGTCCACGTCGCGAACATCGGACCTTCGCGAAGCGGGTCCAGAGCGCAGGCACGCGCCCACGATGTACGTCCCGGTGCCGGCGCGACGGGCGTCGCACCGGCACCGGGCGCATCAGTCTACGGCTGGCACATGCCAAGGCCGTCGCACGTGCCCGCGCACTCGTTATCCGGATCGGTGCCGTTGCCGATGTTGCCGCACACGCCGTCGGAGCCGGAGCCCTTCTTGGCAGCGGTGCAGGCCTGGCACGTTCCGGCGCAGGCGGCGTTGCAGCAGACGCCGTCCACGCAGATGGACGAGACGCAGTCGGGGTTCTGCGCACACGGCGCCCCGTCCGCGAGCAGTTCCACACAGACGCTCCCCTGGCAGGTTCCCGAGACGCAGTCGCTCGCCACCACGCAGGCGCTTCCGTTGCCGCACATCGAACAGGAGCCGCCGCCGCAGTCGATGTCCGACTCGGCACCGTTCTGGACACCATCGCTGCAACTCGCCGCCTGGCACACGCCGGCCATGCACACGAACGACGTGCAGTCGCTTCCTGCGCTGCAGCCCTGTCCGGCCGTGCACGGCGGGCAGCCGCCGCCGCAATCGATGTCGGTCTCGTTACCGTTCTGGACGTTGTCGCTGCACGACGGCGCGGCCTCGGGAACCGGTGCGCACAGCATGCTCGTCGTCTTCACTTCCAGCGCGTGCGTGCCGAACTGATCGTCGAGTGTGGCCGTCGGCTGGTTCTTCGGACACTTCGCCTTGTAGCAGAGATACTTCTGCGCGGCGGATCCGGGATCGGCGCCCGGCGGTACGGGAGCGACGTTGCTCTTGACGGCGTCCACGCAAAGCAGCTTGGCCGGGGTCTTGATCGTACAGCCGGCAGATGCCGGAAACGTGAGGTCATCCGGAGTGATATCGGCGGTATACACGCCCTTCGCGAGCGCGTCCTTGATCTTGTAGCACTGCAGGTGGTCGGCCTGCGCAGCCGCTTGTGACGGCGTGAGCGCGAACATGAGGCCGGTCGAAAGCGCGAGCGTAAGTCCGAGCGGAGCAAAGAGACGGTGCATGGGGAGCCCTCCTGGGGCGACGCGTAGAGCGCCACCGGCGCGCATCATGCATCCACGGTTGGGATCCGACAAGACTCGAGCCTGCGAATGTCTTCATGAACCTGCGCGACCGCTGCGTGGAGGTCCTGACGAAGCCCGATCGCGAGCGACGCTTGTACGGCGAAGTGAGGCGGGTGTCGCGCGAGGGTGTCGTGGAATTGGTCGCCCTGCCCGGCGCGACGGTGGCCGTGGCGGAGATGCTGCCGGCGTATTGACGGCTGGCAGCGGTGTCGGTCCAGCCTTGCGTGCAGGGCGGCAATGACGCCTCGCGTGGGCTCGTCCCTTCGATGCGCCGGGCTGGTGCAAGCACGTACACGGAGAAGAACACCTGCGTCCGGATGAACACGGGTGACGGCCGTTCGGCGCCGACCAGAATGTCGCCGTGAACAGGGTTCCCCGCCCGCACCGGTTTCCCGAAGGAACCGGTGCGGGCGAGGGCCGTCTCAGCGGCAGGTGCCCTTGCGAGTGTTGCAGTTGTTCGAGCAGCAGTCGCCGTTGGCCGAGCAGGCCGACTGGGGCGCGCCGCAGGTTCCGCCGGTGCAGCCGCTCGTGTCGTACTGGCATCCGCTGCAGGCGAGAGTGCCGCCGGTGAAGCCGAGACTCGTGCAGCTGTCGGCCAGCGGAACGCCGTCCTCGCACTGCTCGCTGCCCTCGACGACGCCATTCCCGCAGATCGTCTGCGCCGCCGCGCAGACGCGAGAGGCCGGCTTGCCGCCGGTGCAGTTGCCCACGCCCGAGCAGCAGTTGGTGGTCTCGGTGCAGAGGGTGCTTGCGCCGTCCGCAACGCACTGGGACGGCAACGTGGTGGTCGTTGTGGTGGACGACGTGGTCGTGGTCGAGGACGTCGTGGTCGACGTGGTGGTGGTGGTCGACGTGGTGGTGGTCGACGTCGTGGTGGTCGGCGTCTCCGAGAAGCTCCACAGCGCCCAGCCCATGCGCTCGTGCCCGTAGCGGTTCCATACCGGGTTCTTGCCGCCGCTGATCGTCGCGTAGTCCGGCGCGCCCGAGCCCGAGCCCGTGCCGCCGAACACTCCCACGTAAATCGTATCGCCCGTGTAGGTGGGGTGAGTGTCGTCCGACTGGATGTAGTCGTAGCTGGTGCCGGACGACGCGTAGTGGAAGTTGGCGTCGCGGATCGTCGAACGCAGGGTCTGCGTGATTCGTGTCACGTAGGCGTTCTCGCTTTCACCCTGAACGTAGGCGATCGCGTCCGAGTCGATGAGGCCGTCGCCGTTCGAGTCGTAGTCAGCCCCCATGTACTGGGCGAAGCTGTCCGCGCACTCCCAGCCGTATTGGCTGGCGAAGTTGCACGCCCGCCAGTTCATCCTGGCGATATAAGGGAACATGATCTCCTGCTTGTTCGGCCTCAATCCGGTCGTGGGGTCGGTGCAGCCGGCCAAGCCGTTGTCGGCGTCGTAACCGGGGTAGTAGAGATTGGCGATCACCTTGAGCTCGGTGTTCGGGTGGGCGTTGGCGTTGATGTAGGCCAACGCCGCCTCCTGGTAGGTGGTGCAGTTGGTCAGCGCGGTGTCGAGCACGCCGTAGTTACAGGTGCCGGTCTGCCCGACGAAGTTCGAGCGGGCCTGCAGGCCATCGTTGCCGCACATCGCGAAGGTAACCACGCGGGTATTCGAGGTCTGCATGTAGGAGCGTTCGGAGACGATCTTGTTGTTGTAGATGTCGGAGGCGACAGCGCCGGACTTGGCGCGGCGGATCACCTCGATGTCGGCGCTCCAGGCCGCCGACAGATACTCGCCCTCGACCCAGGGTGCCGCACGCCTGGCCACGTTCGAGAGGGAACCGTTGTAGCCGGCGTAGATGGAGTCACCGTAGGCGACGACGCGGTAGTTGGTGGTGGTCCCGGAGCGGTCGATGGTCCACGAGGTGTTCTGCGTGATCGTGCTCGCGAAGGCCTGCGAAGCGGATGCGGCCAGCCCAGCGGCGACAAGCGGCGCGAGCCATCCCGGACGAGTGGGGGGAAAATGGTGCATGGTATGGATCCTCCTTTGGGGTTCGCTCCGTGGAGCGTCGTTCCTGCCAACAGTGTCCCCGCGGAGCTCTGGCTGCGCCGCGTCACGGGACATCAGGAAGCGCCGGATATTTCTCTCCAGCCGTCGACACCTACCATGTCGTGACCAAGCGGGAAAGCATTTGTGCGAAATACGATCGCACTCGCTGTGAGCGCGCTCCGAATTTCTCTCGTGCAATGTATCGGCAATCATTCGCTTCGCGACAAGTTCCACAACGGCACTGCAAGATTGAGATACGAGATCGCGCGCGAACCTGATCGAAGCATTTTCGGCATCGGACGAGACACGCCCGTCGACTGCTACGCCTATCTCGATGCGTAGCGTGTACGGTGTTTTCCTCCTCCCCACCTGCCTTTGGCCGACCCTGTCGAGAGCGTGTGCACGCACGTGGCGATGGAAGCCGCTGGTGTCTACTGGAAGCCGCTGTGGCACGTGCTCGACGGGTTGTTGGAGCTCATGCTGGCCAACGCCATGCACATCCGCAACGTGCCTGGCCGCAAGACCGACACCAACGACGCCACGTGAATTCCAGACCTGCTCGCAGAGCTGGACCGGTTGCAGACCCTGCCCCGCATCGTCCGCTACTACCGGAACGACGCGTTCAGGATGTGCGACACAGGGGGCCTCTCGACCCTCGCCGGCTCGCGGCTCGTGGTTCGAATCCAGTTGGGCGCACCAACCTCAGCCAGCGCGACCAGATGCCTCTCGCTTGCGGCCGGCGCCGTCGCTACTGCGCGACGACGACCGTCGTATCGGAATCCGCAGGCGGCTTTACGCACCGAGCATGCGGTGCACCGCACCGAGGTATTCCGCGACCACGCGGTCGGATCACGAATCCGCCATCACCACCAACTTCCAAGCCAGCTAAAACATGAACTCGAAACCCTGGATCGCCGCGTCACGGGTCCATTCCTTCTTCGGCTGCACAAGCGCGTCGCGCAGCCGCGCCAGTGCCGACTGCAGATCGGACAGGCGAACGTGGAGACAACTTTTTCCTGCGGACTGCTGTTGACAGAGTCTCGTTGGCCGGACCATAAAGATGGGCTCGCGTCGATCATGAACGACCGAGCCGAGCGGTCGATGAGGAGAATCCTCCATGCCAAACCGAGCATTCGTCCTTGCGTCGATCGCGACGACCCTTGCCGTTCACTTCGGCGGCACAGTCGCGGCGGCGCTTGCCGATCTGCAGTCACCTGAACAGCAGGCCTGCATCAACTCGCTCAACAAGGCCGGCGCGAAGGTCGCCAGCACCCAGGGCAAGGAGAACACGACCTGCGTCAAGCGGTTCGCAAAGGAGACGGTGGTGGACGCTCAGGCCTGCCTGACCGCCGATACGAAGATGATCGTCAGCAAAGCCGAGTCCAAGACGGTCGCAGCTGACGCATCCAAGTGTTCCATCGCGCCGGACTTCGGCCGCAACTCCACGGCGGAGATCAACGACAGCGCCGTCAACGAGGAATTGGCCCTGGTATCGGACCTTTTCGGCGGCGACCTGAATACGGCTCTTGTCACCGCCACGAACGACGCCGCGGCCGCCGCTTGTCAGGCGGCGGCCATCAAGGCTTGGGAAAAGCTCGCGGCGGCGAAGAGAAAGGTCTTTCTGAAGTGCAAGAAGGCCGGCCTCAAGGATGGCAGCATCGATTCGGCCGCGACGCTCGAGCTCTGTCTCGACACGACCGAAACGGACGCGAAGGTCGCCAAAACTGCGGCCAAACTGGTCGGAGTCGTCGCAGACAAATGCGCTTCGACGAGCGTCAGTGCGGCGTTCCCCGGCGAGTGCGCCGCAGCTCCGGTGTTCACCGACTGCGTGGCGGTGGCCGTCGATTGCCGTCTCTGCAGGACGATCAACGCGATGGACGATGTGTCGCGCGACTGCGACTCCCATGACGACGACCAGCTTAATGGGAGCTGCGGCAGTCCTTCGACGACGACCACCACCACCTCCTCCACCACGACGACGTCCACCGCCGAAGCGATCTGCGGCGACGGCACGACGACCCCTCCCGAACAGTGCGACGACAACAACGCCGATGCGTGCGGCTCCTGCAACGCGACCTGCACGGCGACTCAGCTCGCGTCCGCCACCGGCCAGATTACCATCGTGAGTGCGCCCCCCGACGGCGCGACATTTACGCTGAATGACGGAATTTCCACCGCCGTTGTATTCGAGTTCGAGTTCACCGGCGGGGTGGCGCCGGGACACACGGCGATCTTCCTCTCGCCGGGGGACACCGCATCCGTGGTGGCAGCCAAGATCAGCAACGCGAGCAACAATCACCCCACTCTCGGCATCGATGCCTTCGCAGCATCCGACACCGTATCGCTCACGAACCAGCGCCAGACCAGTCTCGGAAATCACCCCATCACTCAAGTGGGAACCGGCTTCACAGTGTTCGGCATGTCGGGCGGCCAGGGCGGCAACTGTACGGCTGGTGTCGAGTGCAGCACGAACGACGACTGTGCGTCGGGGTCATGTCCGGCAGGTCCGAGCGTGTGCGACTAGCGTAGTTTCCCCAACACTTCCCTACTTTTGGCCGCTACTGTCCGGTTGGAAGCCGAACTGGTCACACGTCGGCGGCAGTTCTGTACGGGAGCAATGGGCCTGCAAAGGCGAGACTCCGTCGGCGCCGATGTGGGAAGCCGCACTGCGGCGCCTGCACGTCGCACCCGAGAACGTCGCTCCCGCGCACGGGCTTCGGCAAGCCGAAGGTCCCCTCTGGCGTCCGATGAACCGCGCGGCGCGCACCACTCGCGCCGTCAGAACTTCCGCGGCTCCTGGAAGTCCCCGCGGCCGAACTGCCGGAAATAGCCGGTGAAGTCGTAGTAGTCCGTCGCGACGATCGCCTCGGCACAGCAGATCGCGTGGCAGTTGTTGCAACTGATGCAGCCGCGGTGGTCTTCCTTGACGCGGGACTTCTGCTTGCCCTTGTCGCCGAACATCTCGAGCACGTTGGCCGGGCAGACCATCGTGCACAGCTTGCAGCCGTCGCACTTGGTGAGGTCGACGGTGACGCGCTGGTAACGGCATTCCTCGGGATTGTCCCAGTCGGGAATCTGAAGACGCTCGGTGAAGGACAAAAGACTCATGGCTGTCTCCTTTCGGGGCTGGCGCTAGAAGAGTAGTTCTTTCTTGCCGCCTTCGAACCAGGCGATCTCGTGGGTTTCGCGCGAGATCAGGTGCGTGGGATCGCCGACCGGATAGCCGACGGAAATGGCTTCGGAGATTTCGTAGGGGTCTTCCACCCCCAGGCGCTCGCGCCATTCGGGACTCTCGCCGAGGAGCTTGGAGAACCCGACCCAGCAGGTCCCAACCCCGTAACTCTGGGCCGCCAGCACGATGTTGGTGCCGCAGATGCCGATGTCGATCGGCGGGACGCCGACACCGCGCTTGTCCATCAGCAGCAGGATCACCGTAGGCGCGCGGTGGAAGACCGCGAAGCGACCCTTCGCGATCGAGGTCGCCACCGTCATCGGCACCGGGTGGAGCATGTTCGGCTGGAGACGGCTGAACAGGTTCACCTTGGCGTAGGTGAGCGTGCGCTGCAGGGAGCCGACAGGCTGCGTGGTGTAGTCGAACCCGTCCGAAAGCTTTTTGCAGGCCGCGACGCAGAAATCCTCCATGCCCTGGATGATCTTCGCATCGCGAATGACGACGAATTTCCACGGCTGGCAGTTCCCCTGGGACGGCGCGAAGCGGCCCATCTCCAGCATTCGTCGAATGAGATGCGCGGGAACCTGCGCTTTGCGGAACTTGCGGATGCTGCGCCGCTGCAGCATCGCGAGTTCCACCTCGTTCCACGGCGAGCCCTCCGGGATCACGCGAATTTTCACGTTGCGTCCCGCGGCTTTCTCGACTTCTTCCGCGTCCTCGATTCGGGAGTCGGTCTCACTTCCGTCCAGCATGGCAATCTCCTCGTCCTGCCGGGTCAATCCTCCGGATGCAGGATCCCGTGAAGGAACAGGCTTTCCACTTCGCGCGTGGCTTCGGCCGAACTGACATCCACCCCGGCCAGGAACTTCGCATCGGTGACCGCCCGATACGCGGCCACCATCGCACGCGCGGCCACGGCCGGGTGAACCTTGCGAAACGCGCGGCTGCGCATTCCGCCGGCAAGCAGCTTCTCGAGTTGGACCTTGCGGTTCTCCTGGTGGGCGGCGAGACGCTCGCGCGCCGCCGGCAGCGAGGCGATGTCGGCGAAGAAGGCAGGACTGGCGCTGGCCAGTTCGGCGATGCCCGGCTCGATGAAGGCGGTGATGCGCTCCTCGAAGGACGCGGTGGCGGCCGCGGCGGCGCGGCCCGACGCGTCGATGCGGCGCAGGATGCGGTCGAGGACAAGCACGAAAAGGTCGTTCTTGCCGGGCGCCCTCTCGTAGAGGCTGCGCCGCGAACATCGCAGCCTCGTCGCCAGCTCCCCGATGGGGATCCGTCGGAACCCCTCGCGGAGGAAGATCTCCTCGAGGCGCTTCAGCAGGTCGTCCGGCCTCGACGCGCCACCTTCGGCAGCGGCCGGGTCCGAAACGGAATCCTGGGAATGGGCTTGACGCTCGACTCTCATATCTGGTACCGCTGGTACCACAATCATGCTTTCGGTACCACCCCTATTTTACGTCTGCCCTCCCCGAATGAGGTTGGAACCATGCTCGAACATGACCTCGATCTGGATCTGACGGAGGACGAACGCGCCGTCCGCCACCTTGTTCATCGCTTCGCCCTCGACGTGATGCGCCCCGCGGGCCGTGACCTCGACCGACTCGACGGAGAGGACGTCATCGCGTCGGGCTCGGTGCTCTGGGAAGTGCACCGGCGCTGGGACGAGATGGGTGTGCGCCTTCTGTCGGGCGACACCAACGGCATGAGCGCTGCGCAGGTCGCCCGCCTCTCGTGCCTGGTCAACGAGGAACTCGGCTGGGGCGATGCCGGCCTCGCCGTCAGCCTCGGGGCCGCCGAGTTCCCGGCGATGCTCGCCAAGGCTTCCCAGAATCCCGAGCTCATCGCGGCGTTTCCGGCCGGCGGCATCGGCTGCTGGGCCATCACCGAGCCCGACCACGGCAGCGACGAACTCGACTGGAGCGAGGACGAGGCCAGGCCGACGCTCACGCGGCCCAACTGCGTCGCCGAGCGCACCGGCGACGACTACGTGATCCACGGCCAGAAAGCAGCGTGGGTGTCCAACGGCACCGTCGCGACGTCGGCTGCCCTTTACACCGCGATCGACGACGGCGACGGCCCCCACGGCTGCGGCGTGATCCTGGTCGACCTCACGTCGCCCGGCGTGTCCCGAGGCAAGCCTCTCGAGAAGCTCGGCCAGCGCTCGCTGCCCCAGGGAGAAATCTTCTTCGACGACGTGCGCGTGCCCGCGCGCAACCTGGTGGTGCCGCCGGCGATGTATCCGATGATGCTGGAACTGACGCTGTGCACGGCCAACGGCTTCATGGGCGCCACCTTCGCGGGCGTCGCCCGCGCCGCCTTCGAGCATGCCGTCGAGTACGCCAAGACCCGCGTCCAGGGCGGCGTGCCGATCTTCGCGCACCAGTCGGTCAAGGCCAAGCTCTTCGAGATGTTCCGCAAGGTGGAGGCGGCGCGCGCGCTGAGCCGCCGCGTCGTCATGTACAACACCGTGCAATCGCCGATGTTCGGCGGAAGCGGCATGCCCGCGGTGGAGTACGCGATCGCGTCGAAGATCACGTCCACGCAGACGGCGTTCGAGGTGGCGAGCGAGGCCGTGCAGGTCTTCGGCGGCAACGGGCTGAGCCGCGAGTACCCGGTGGAGAAACTGTTGCGCGACGCGCGCGCGTCGATGATCGAGGACGGCGTCAACGAAGTGCTCGGACTTCACGCCGCCGAAAAATTCTGACGCGAACCGGTATCGCGAATGGAAGAGGTGAAGCCGTGAAAATGAACGCCGTCGTCGCCGGGGTCGGCATGACCACCTTCGGCAAGCACATGGACATGGGACTCAAGGCCCTCGGCGGCGAAGCCGTGGTCCTCGCGCTGGCCGACGCCGGCCTGACGGCCGACGATCTCGAGGCCGCTTACGTCGGAAACGCGGCTGCGGGCCTGATCACGGGCCAGGAATCGATCCGCGGGGAAGTCGTCCTGCGCGGCATGGGCATCGGGCGCATTCCGGTCGTGAACGTGGAGAACGCGTGCGCGAGCGCGTCCACGGCCTTCCAGCAGGCCGCCGCGATGGTGACCGCCGGCTTTTACGACGTGGTGCTCGCCCTCGGTGTGGAGAAGCTCTACCACGAAGACAAGCGGCGAACCTTCAGCGCGTTCACCGGCGCGGTCGACGTGGAAGCTCTCGCCGACATCATGGCCATGCTCGCCCAGGGCGCCAGGAGCGGCGGCGCCGAGAAGGCTTCCGAGGGCGCCGGAGAGAAGCGCTCGATGTTCATGGACATCTACGCTGCCGCCGCGCGGGCCCACATGCAGCACTACGGCACCAGGGCCGAGCACTTCGCGGCGATCTCGGCGAAGAACTCGCTGCACGGCAGCATGAATCCCCGCGCCCAGTTCCGCGACGTGCTGACAGTCGAGCAGGTGATGGCCGCGCCGATGGTGGCCGAGCCGCTCACCCGGCCGATGTGCTCGCCGATCGGCGACGGTGCGGCGGCGGCCATCCTCGTCAGCGAAAAGAAGGCGCGCGAGCTCGGCATCCTCTCTCCAGTGCGTGTGGTGACCAGTGTGCTCGGTTCCGGCTGGGACCGCGGCATCGAGGAAGACGGCCTTGCGCAGTGGTGCTCGCGCCGGGCCTACGAGGAAGCCGGCGTCGGGCCCGACGACATCGACGTCATCGAGCTGCACGACGCGTCCGCGCCGGCCGAGCTGATGACCTACGAGTATCTGGGCCTGTGCGGCAAGGGGGACGGTTCGAGACTGGTCGACGAAGGCATCACGCGTCTGGGCGGCCGCCTTCCGGTGAACACGTCCGGCGGCCTGCTGCGCAAGGGACATCCCGTCGGTGCGACCGGAATCGCGCAGATCGTCGAGCTCACCGAACAGCTCCAGGGGCGCGCCGGCGGGCGCCAGGTCGAAGACGCGAGGACGGGGCTCGCCCACAACGGTGGCGGCAACATCGGCGTCGACGCGGCGGCGATGTGCGTGACCATCCTGCAGCGCGACACGCCATGACCGGCCCGCGCCCCTGGAACGAACTCGTGCTGGCGGAGATGATCGCCGCGCGCGCGGAGGAAGCCCCGGATCTGGACGTGCTCACCTTCGAAAACGGCAGCCGGCCCGACGAGGTGCGCACCTACGCCGACCTCGTCCGCCACGGCGCCAGTATCACCGCCGCGCTCCAGGCGCGGGGAATGCAGCAGGGGGACCGCTTCGGCCTGCTGATGCGCAACCACCCGGAGTTCGTCGAGACCATGGTGGCGGCCTCCATGAGCGGCTGCGTGTTCGTGCCCCTCGACCCTCGCACCCGCGGCGAGAAACTCGCCTTCACCCTGCGGGACTCCCAGTGCAGGGGCGTGGTCTGCGCCGACTACTGCCTCGCCCAGGTGGCGGCGGTCCGCGACCAGGTCCCCACGCTGGAGTGGGTCCTGGTGCTCGAGAGCGGCGAGGAGCCCGGCGCAATGTCGACCTCGGCCGTGAAAGACGCCGAGCCGTTCTCCCGGGCACTGGCCACGCCGGCGCCTCCCTGGCGCGGCGGCGAGCGCTCGGCCGACGACCCGCTGGAGATCCTCTACACGTCGGGTACCACGGGCGACCCCAAGGGTGTCGTCTGCTCGAACGGCCGCTACGCGATGGCCACGATGATCGGCCCCCTGTTCGGCTTCCAGGCTGGAGACCGGCCCTACACGGGGCTGTCCCTCACGCACGGCAACGCCCAGATGATGACGCTGGCTCCCTCCCTCGGAATGAAGCTGAGGGTCGTGTTCAGCCGCAAGTTCACCAAGTCGCGGCTGTGGAACATCACGCGCAAGTACGGATGCACGATCTTCAATCTCCTCGGCGGCATGGCCACCGCCATCTACAGTGAACCCCGACGGGACGACGACGCCGACAACCCCGTGCGCTTCGTGCTCAGCGCGGGCATGCCGGCGGCGCTCTGGAAGCCGTTCGAGAAGCGGTTCGGCGTGAGGATCTTCGAGTGTTACGGCGCCATCGAAGGAGGCCTCGCCCTCAACCCGGTCGGTGTCGGCCCCATCGGCAGCTTCGGCAGACCTCCGGCCAACCTCGAGATGAAGATCGTGGATGACGACGGCAACGAATGCCCGCCCGGCGAACCCGGTGAACTCGTATCGCGACCTGCCGGCGGCGAGGAGGCCAGGGTCGAGTACTTTCGCAACGAGGAGGCCTCGCGCGCGAAGACCCGGGGCGGCTGGTTGCGCAGCGGCGACATCTGCCACCGCGACGCCGAGGGCTGGTTCTACTTCGACTGCCGCAAGGGCGGCGGCATCCGTCACAACGGCGACTTCGTGAACCCCGGCTTCGTGGAAAAAGTCGTCGCCGAGCACCCTCACGTCACCGACGTCTTCGTCTACGGCGTGCCCGCCGCCTCCGGGGCCCCGGGCGAGAAGGACATCGTCGCCGCCGTGGTGCCCGCCGACCCCCTTCTCTTCGACGCCGCCGGTGTCTTCGACCATTGCCGGCGCGAACTCGAAGGGAACTTCGTGCCGTCCTGGCTTCAGGTGGTGAGCGAGATTCCGAAAACCGCCTCGGAGAAGCCCCAGGAGCGCTTCCTCCTCGAACGCTTCGCCGAGGATGCCCCGGGAGTGTACGGCCGCGCGGGGCCCGGGGCATGAAGCCGGACGCACGGCGGCTTCATGGGCTGCGCTACTGTCGCGCAGAAGCCGAGGTGCAGTGTGGCGGTTGGCCGCCCGCGTTCATGACATATG
>JBHEOD010000095.1:14906-15310 GCA_046261745.1 Binatia bacterium | reverse complement strand
GGGCGGAGGCGCTCCCCACCAGAACTCGGCGATCGCGACCGGTCTCAACCCGTGAGCGTACGCGTACGCAAGCAGCTTGGGCGCAGCGCAGTCGGCTGCGCCGCCGGGCGGCTCGGACGGTACATACAAGTCCCGCAACGCGCGCACTTCGCCGCGCGCATTCACAACGCGATACGTGTCATGAATCTGCTTCATCAGGCTGCGCGATACCATTCGGTGCAGACGCGCGTGCGCGGCCGCGCGTCGCTCGAGTTTCGCGAGATCGTCTTCCACGGCGCGGCGCTGCGATGCGTGCGCGAAGTCGAGCGCGCGGCGCTGCGCTTTGTCGCGGCGGCTCTGCTGGTCAAGTTCATGGAGATCGGCAGGCGGGCCGGCGTGCGCGGCCTCGGCACGTTGCCGGCGGC
>JBHEOD010000095.1:0-14857 GCA_046261745.1 Binatia bacterium | reverse complement strand
ACATCTTGCCGCCGCCGGCGGCATTCAACGATGGCATCGGCGCGCCGTCGGCGACCATGCCCGCAGACAGTTCAGACATAAGGATGCTCGCGGCCACGCGAGCAAGAGGCGATGGACCGAGTTCGTCGAACGGGCATTGAATCGGGGCGTCCCGGTCGAAGCATACTGTCGTTTCGGGAAGTTCAGTCCAGAGCACGCCGCCCCGTTATCACGAACGAAAAAAAATGGGGTCAGACCCCTTTTCCGAATGACCAACGACGTGCCCGGCATCCAGCACACGCAAGTTGAAGCGCGGGAAAGAACGGGGTCAGCCCCCATCTCTCACGACGCCACCGCCCAGCCGCTCCCGGACAACGGTGCAGGAAAATGGGGTCTGACCCCATTTACGTTGCCAGCGCCGCCCTCTCGCAAAAATGGGGTCTGACCCCTTTTTCTTCAGGCGAGGCGGGTGCGGTGTTTCCAGAGGAGGGCGGCGGCTCCGCTCGAGACTCCGATGGCGCTGATCAGGTAGAGGATGCCGTAAAGCATCGGCGTCTCCACTCCCTCGGGCTTTCGGAAGCTCCACATCACGAGGTTGACGACGACGTAGGCGGCGTAGGCGATGCCGAGCTTGAGGGCGAGTTGGCGCTCCGACCAGATGCTGGCGGCGTACGTCGCGAGCAGCGCTGAGAACGTGACGGCCGCCGTCGTGTTGGCTGCGCCGGCGAGGCGCTGACCCAGCAGTACGAAGCCCACGTCCTCGGTATACGCGAACGGCTTGAGCGCATTCGACAGCGCCATCAGCGCGAACAGCAGCGCGAAGGTGCGCAGCGCGATGCGGCCGGGCGCCGGATCAATCTCGGCAAAGCCGCTTCGCACCATCACGACGACAGCGCCCCATGCACAGCCGAGCGCAACGACGGTGTAAGCGATGCCGAACGCAGCCTGGCCGCTGTCCGCCGGCGGCGGCATCCTCAGCGTGAACAGGAAGAGGTTCGCGCTTACGTACGCGGCATACGCGATGCCGAGCGGCAGGGCTGCCGCCGAGCGTCGCCACAGCGCGAGTGCGTAGGTTGCAAGGAAGATCGCGAACGTCCAGCCGGCGATGAGATTGGGCGTCCCGTCGAGGCGGCGTCCCATGAAGACGAAGCCCTGGTCCGAGGAGAACTCCATGGGCTTGAGGAAGTTGGAGACCGCCAGCAGCCCGAAGAGCACGGCAAGGACGCGCAGGATATTCATGACCTTGGTTGTACCCGCCCGACCGCCGCGGGTCCATTCGTCTACGGGATCTTCTTCTCGAAGCACACGCTGTAGTCGTTGCCGGCGTATTCGCCGTACGGCGAGATCTCGCGGTAGCCGCTGGTGCGGTACAGCGCGAGCGGCGCAGGCGAGAGCCTGCCCGTCTCGAGGCGCAAGACCTGGTGACGACGGCCGATGGCGACCGTCTCGATGGCAGCGAGCAGCCGCCGCGAGATGCCGGTGCCGCGAAGCTCGGGCACAACGTACATCCTCTTCACCTCGCCGGTCTCGCGGTCGAGCGAACGCAGCGCGCCGCAGGCCACCGCCTTCTCGCGGATGCGCCCGACGAGGAACACCATGCGCGCGTCATCGTGATCATCCTCGTGAAGACCGAAGATGACCTCGCGCGGATACGTGCCGGCGAGATCTTCGTCGAGTGCGCCGATGAGCATGCGTGCGTCGGGCGAGGCCGGATCCTCGGCGCGCAGCTTGAGACGCGGCATCACACTGTCGGGCGAGCCGGTGGCAAAGCGCGGCAGGCCGTCCTCGGGCAGGCGCTCCCACGGCGCCTTGTCGCGGATCCATCCGTGAACGCTCGGACGCACGCCGGGGTCACCGTCGAGGGTTCCGAGGCGAACACGCACCGTGGCCGGATCGTCGTCGCGCCGGCTGAAGATGGGCGAGCCGCAGCGGAAACAGAACGTGCGGTACTTGCCGGGCGAGGACTCGTAGCTGGCCAGCAGGTCTTGGCCGCAGATGAAGGCGAAGTTCGCGCGGGCCACCGTGGCGTTGGCCGCGAAGGACGAGCCCTGGGCCTTGCGACAGTCCTCGCAGTGGCACTGAGCCGCCGAACCCAATCTGCCGCGAATCTCGAAACGGATGCCGCGACACAGACAGCTCCCGGTGATCATCGTCGTCCGACCTCCTGCAGCACGCGGGTTGCGTTGCTGCCGCTTCCTGCCGAAGATCCGCGCGCAATGCACACGAACACGCCCCCCTTCCAATGCGCGCCAGGCGCCGCACCGGCAACCCCGTCCTCGAGCCTCACGCGGGCGTTTCCCGCAATAGTCCCCGGCGTAGCGCTTGCCGTCGCGTGCTGCGTCGCCATGCTCGTTCCCACAATGGCGCCTGCATTCTCGCTCGACGACGTCGCCTCCCGCGCCGAAGCGCTCTCGAAGGAGGAGTACCGCGACCACCGCGCGCCGGTTCCGAAGTGGATGCTCACCGGCTCCATGACTTACGACCAGTGGCGCGACATTCGCTTCAGTCCCGAGATGTCCATGTGGCGCAAGGAAGGGCTGCCGTTCCAGGTGCAGTTCTTTCACCCCGGCCTCTACTACGACCGTACCGTCACCGTCAGCACCATCGACAAGGCCGGCGAACACGCGGTGCCGTTCGACATCAACTCGTTCGACTACGGCAAGAACGACTTCGCCTCTCGCATTCCCAAGGACATCGGCTACGCGGGCATTCGCATTCACGCGCCGATGCGCAATCGCGCCTACTTCGACGAGCTCGTGGTGTTTCTCGGCGCCACGTACTTCCGCGCGCTCGGGCGCGACAACGTCTACGGCCTGTCGGCGCGCGGCATCGCGATCAACACCGTCGAACCGGGCGGCGAGGAGTTTCCGCACTTCTCCCATTTCTGGCTGGAAACACCCGCGTCCGACGCCAGGAACCTCGTGATCCTGGCGCTGATGGAAGGCCCCAGCATTGCCGGTGCCTACCGCTTCGACATCCGTCCCGGCGAGCGCACCGTCATCGACGTGGAGTCGCGGCTGTTTCCGCGCAAGCCGATCCACAAGCTGGGCATCGCGCCGCTCACCAGCATGTTTTTTTTCGGCGAAAGCTCGCGGCGCCGCTACGACGACTTCCGTCCGGAAGTTCACGACTCGGACGGCCTGCTGCTGCACTTCGACAGCGGCGAGTGGCTGTGGCGGCCTCTCGACAATCCGAAGCGCGTGAACGCAAGCGGCCTGCGCATGCGCAACCCGCGCGGCTTCGGCCTGCTGCAGCGCGACCGCAAGTTCGCCAACTACCAGGACCTCGAAACGCGCATGGAACTGAGGCCAAGCACGTGGGTGGTGCCGCGCGGCGACTGGGGCGACGGGCGTGTAGAACTCGTCGAGATTCCGTCGGACACCGAACTCGTGGACAACATGGTGGCGTACTGGGTGCCCGCCAAACCCGTGCAGGCCGGGCAGCGCCTCGATTTCGCGTACTCGGTTTCGTTCTACATGGACGATCCGGCCACGCCGCCAGGTGGCCGCGTGCTGGCCACGCGCCAGGACGACGGCGCCGAGGGCAACACCAACCGCTTCGTGCTCGACTTCGGTGGCGACGCGCTGAACGCGCGCCCCGACGACAAGCCACCGGTCGCTGTCATCACCACGGCCCCGGCCAAGGCAGCCGAACTTCTCGACCACCACGTCGTGCGCAACCCGGACACCGGCGGATGGCGCCTCTCGTTCCAGGTAAAGCCGAACGGCGACGCGCCCGTCGAACTCAGGGCCTTCCTGAGCGACGGAAAATCCGCACTGAGCGAAACCTGGTCCTACGCCATCATCAAGTAGAAAATCCCCCCGACAATCGTTTCTTCATTTTCTCGAGCGCCCGCGAAATCACCGCAGCATCCATCTGATCCTTGGGTCGTACACTCTGCTTGGTCTTGAGAAGGCCCGGAAGATCGAGCAGGGAAGCCATGACCGCACCCAGCTGCCTGCGGATGACGTGCGGCTTCATCTCCTCCCAGGTAAGGCGGCGATGGATGGCATGACATCGACCGTGAACTCGTCATTGATGCGAATCGCGTAGCGCTTGTCATCGGCGAACACGTCGGGATCGGATGCGAACTCTCGTGCCGCTCCATCGGGCAGACGAGAAAGCGCCACGATCCAACGTCGGGAGTTATCCGACGATGGGTTCACCAGAATGTCGATGTCTTCGGAAAATCGATTGAACCCGTGGGCAGCTATCGCGTACCCACCGACCAGAGCTTATTCGACGCCGGCTTCCTCGAGGTACTGCACGATCGTCGCAACGTCATCCCAGGTTGCCGGTCGTGTGTACTCGATCTGCGCTACGGTTCCTGCCGGGCAAGCACGGCGTCCCCGGTCCAGCGCATACGGTCCGCCTCCATCTCTTCGGCAGAGTAATAGATGAAGACTCCCTTAGGGGCCCGCGTGAGGTAGCAGGAATTGCGCACCATCGCTTCACGGTCGGCGTCTGTCAGGGGACGCCCGTCACGGGGAACCCGACGACCGACGGTCCGCTGAATCGGCTGCTGATCAAACGTGGAACTCACGCGCGACCTTTGACACAGCCACCATCGCCGCACAATTCGGCCCACCCGAAATCCCGCACGCACCTGCGTGAAATGCGCAGCCATGAAGGCATTCCCCGGCCGCGCATAAATTTTGAGCCGTGTCAGTCGTCTGAACGTGCGTGCCCTGCTCTTTCGAGGGAGCAGCCGAATGAGAACGCCAAGAGGACCACGCCATGACCATTCGACCTGCATTCATCGCTGCATCGGCTCTTGCCGCACTTACGATTTCCTGCGCGCCGCATGCGCGTGTTGGCATGTACGGCAACGTCCCCGGACCGCCGGGCCTGGCCTTCGAGACGGATCCGTACTTCGTACCGCTGCCGGGGACGTACGCGTACGCAGTGCCCGACTACGACATCGATCTCTACTACGCGGATGGTTACTACTGGCGCCCTTGGCAAGGGCGCTGGTATCAATCGACCCACTACAATCGTGGATGGGTTTCGTTCGCCGGAGTGCCGCGTTTTTACTCGTCGATACCCAACAACTGGCGCAACGATTACCGCTCGAACCGCTGGCGGGGCCGCTCGTGGGACTACGCTCGCGTGCCGCGTCACGAAGTCGAACAAAACTGGAGCACCTGGAAGCGGGAGCGGCGCTGGGACGACGATCAGAGACGCTACACTGGAGACCGGCGCTGGCACGATGATGGGCGCCAGAGTGGCCGACGCGACTGGGACGATCGCGACGGCAATCGGCGAGGCGACACGGACCGGCGCGAACAAAGCAGACCCGTCACCGGGCCGGACCGTCGCGACGATGGTCGCGTTTATGAGAGACGCGAAGGCGAGCGCCGGACCTACGACGCACGCCAGCCGGTCGAGCGACGCAGCGTCGAGCCGCGCACCGTCGACGTGCAACGACGTGACGCCCAACGACGTGCGGAAGAACCGCGCGTGATCGAAAGACGCGAAGCCGTTCCAGTTCGACGTGAAGCGGCGCAGCCCCGGCCGGCGGTGGAACGCCGCACGATCGAAAGACGCGAGGCAGTACCGGTTCGACGGGAAGTGGCGCCGCAGCCCCGCCCGGCGGTGCAGGAACGCCGCACGATCGAGAGACGCGAGGCTGTTCCGGTTCGACGGGAAGTAACGCCGCAGCCACGCCCGGCGGTGCAGGAACGCCGCACGATCGAGCGGCAACAGGTCGCTCCTGCCAGCCGCGCCGAGGGTCGTGACGTACCGCCCCGCAGACGAGGTCCCGTCGCGAAGGACGAGAACCGCGACGGCATCGACGACAGTTTGCAGCGTCAGCGGTAATCCCCACTGCACGGCGTGCCGCCAGCAGGGCAATCGTCGCCCACACGGGAAACGTGGGTACGTCGTCCGCTTTCACATGACGTCGAGCAGTCCCTTGGCGGGATTCAGTTCGAGGGGTGGACTACTCGACGGCCAACGGCACCTTCACGGGTAGGTTCTGGCACCCTTGGTGTCAGAACAGCTCGTCGCGCAAGTCCCGGACAAGCCACTTCCTCGAAGGTGCATCCTTACGACCGGCGGTGACCGCGCATTGCGTCGATCCACCACATCGAGCTATAGGGAACGAGCCAAACCGACGCTTCGTCGCGAGCCGTTCGATCTCGGGAGACGCCATGCGCTACTTGAACCCCACGGTCTCGCCGCACTGGCTTGCTCGCTGGCAATGTTCCTGCCGAGCGCCGCGCGAGCGGATCACGACATATCCGGCAGGTGGCTTGTCGTGGTCATGCAGAACGGCAGTCAGGTTATCGGGAACTCCCAATGGAACATCGTGCAGACGGGCGGCGACATCGAGCTCTGGGTCGACTCCATTTTCTGTTGCAACGGCGCAATCGACACGGATAGCGGAGACTTCGAGTTCTTCCTGACCAACAACCATCCTTGCGGGCCCAACACGGTCGGTGGAAACGTAGCTGCGGACGGCCTCACGTTTACCGGGATTCAGGAGATAAGCTTTTACGGCGGCAGCTGTCATCCTACGTTGGGGTGCAACCCCGAATGCGTATCGGGTGTCCTCACGCTCGACGGAAGTCGCTGTGGCAACCAGCAGCAGGACGATGGGGAGGACTGTGACGACGGCAACAGGCAGGGCGGCGACTGCTGCTCGGCTTCGTGCACGCTCGATACGGTGGGGACGGCCTGCGCCACCGACTACAATCTGTGCACCGACGATGTCTGCGACGGTACAGGTCTTTGTGAGCACCCGTTCAACGCGGTGCCGTGCGCGGACGACGAGGGATGCGGCACAGGGAACTGCGCGGATGGCGCGTGCCAGATCACGGCGCCCGAATCCGTGGGAACACCGTGCAACGCGGACAGCAATCTCTGCACCAGCGACGAGTGCGATGGCGCAGGTGCCTGCGCGCACCCTCCACTGCCGCAGGGAACGGACTGCGATTTCGACGACTACGAGTGCACGTCCGCCGCGTGCAACGGCTCCGGGCAATGTATCCTCGACGAAGCGTCGGCCTGTGCTCCGTGTGGCACTTGCGGCGGCGAGCAGGGTTGCGTTCGAGACGTCGAGGACACCTGCGACAACACCGTTCGCATTTCGATCGATCTCCGGCTCGGCGAGCCAGAGAGGCAGCGTCTCAAAATCAAGATGAAGGACCAGTTTTTCCCCAGCGACCTCGGCGATCCGGCGACCTCAACCGAATACACCGTCTGCCTCTACGAGAACGACCGGTCCGGTGAGGACCGCGTAATCGGCCGGGTCGTCGTCCCGCCCGGCGGGGCGTGCGACGGCGAGGCGTGCTGGACCGAGCGTCCGAACGGCTTCCGCTACAAAGACGAAACGCTCGCCAACGACGGTATCGAGTCGATGAAACTCGTTGACTTCAAGAGCATCACGATTATGGGCGAAGGCTCAGGGCTCGGCCTGCCGGCGGCGCTGTCCCCGGAAACTCACTCCATCTATCCGAAAATCATCTCGGACGACGGTGTGGACAGAACGTGCTGGTACCATGACGTCTTTACGCGCCGGAGCGGTCCGGAAGTCTACCGCGGACGCTACAACTGAGCGGACCCGGCCGGGTAAGACGACGCACCGAGTCCCCTGCGCCAGAACTGCGGTCGTCTTTCCGTTTGTGCTCGTCGGGTCTTCGTCAATCGGCAACTTCGAGTCGGTTCCGGCAGCTCAACTTGCGAGGAAAGCGCTCGCGAAAGTCGCTGCCCCACCTTCTGAAGCTTGGGCGCCTTCTGACTGTCCAGAAGCAGGATCGCCGGCCGGATTTCAGTAGGCTGCGGCGCCGGGCACGGCGGGCTGGAAGATCTCGGTGGAGTCGAAAAGGCCGACGCTCTCTGCGCCGTCATCGAAGCGGCACCTTGCGATGCCGAACGTCCAGCGTCCGAGTGTACCGTCGGCGACGGGGCGCCACAGCGGAACGGCCGCGAGAATTTCGGCCTCGCGCAACGCAACGCCGGAGCCGGCGACGGCCCGGATGAAGCCCAGTGTTCCCGCGACGCGATCCCTTCTCAGCACAGCATCCGGGCCGCTTGCGCTGCGAATCGACGCCACGCTGCCGTCGGCGCGCGACGCGATCACGCGAATGCGCGCTTCCACGTTGGCGCCCATGCGACGGCCGCGATCCACGAAGGCGAACGTATCGACGTCGACAACCGAGTCGCCCGTGCGCACCAAACCGGAAAGACGTCCGTGCGACTCGGACAGCGCGTCGAACTCAAGGTGAATTTCCGCTTCGACAATTTCGGATCCGGCCAGCCCCTCTTCGAGATCGAGATACGCGTCGTGCGTCGGGTAGCGGATCATCGGCGCACGCAGCGTCAGTTCCACGTGACGGCCGTCGCGACTGGTCTGCCACGTGAAGCCTTCGAGGCAGTAGCGCCCTTCTTCTCCGTTCCACTCCCCTTCTCCGACGAGCAGCATCATCGTGCCGTCGGTCGAGACGAGGGACAGCCGGGCCGCCATCGATCGCGGACCCGTCGCTTCCACCCCGCAGAATACCGCGCGATGTCCGTCGCGATCGAGCACTGCCTGGAATGCGAAGCCCGATTCGAGACGCGGCGGCGGTTCGGTGCGCTTCTCCACTTGAAGGCGCCAGCCGGCGCGCGCGACGGCCCCGAAGTCGTCCCCGGCGGTTCCTTTCTCCGCTGGGCTCGACTCGCGCACTGGCAACACTGCGTCCTCCCCAAGCGCCGCCACCAACCCGTCGAGCAGCGCCTCGCGCATCGCACCGGGCCAGCGCAGCAGAATGCCAAGCTCGAGCTGGGCAGCATCCACGCGTCCCTGCGCAGCCAGCGCGCTGAGCGCCGCCACCGCCGCGTCTTCGTGCCCGGCATGCCGACCGCTGAAGAGCTGCGCCGCATTGTCGCGACCGCTGGCCGTGTAGCGGCGGCCGATCGCCGCGCTCACTCCGCGTGCGTCAAGTTCGCGCTCGATCGCAGCCACGGTCGTGTCGTAGCGCACGCGGCTCAGCGTAGGGTAACGCCCGGTGAGACGCCCGGCCCGGCGTCGCACGCCGATGCCGATGTCGCAGCACGGCACCACCATGTTCCAGCCGTGCACGAACAGCACCAGCGGAACATCGCCGCCCTCGGCGGCGGCGACGATCGCACGCGCAAGCAACGCAAGCACGTCAGGCGCGCGCCGGCTCAGGTGCGAGATGCGGTTGAGATCGATGTCGTTACGGTCGAGGCCGTGGTTCACGATCGCGTGAGCGCCGAGCCGCTCGGCGAGCTCCCACGCAATACCGGCCGTGTGAAGATCGTTGACGCTGTCGCCGCGCCGGATCGGCCGCCGACGACGTCCGCCGTGAGGCGCCAGCAGCACGATCGGCCTCGTGCCCTGCCGCAACGCAACGTACTTGGGAACGGCGGCATTGCTCGCCCAGTCCGGCAGCGCGGCGCGTTGCCACGCGGGTGCCGCGTCCACGCGCGGCGGGTCGAAAGGTGGGTGCTCGCTCACCGCACTTCCGCCGGCGTGCGCGCCCGGACGATCCGTTCGGCCGCGACGGCGGCCATGGCCGACATTGCTGCGGCAATCAGAGGAACCATCAGCGCCGTGCGCATGCTACCCGTCGCGTCGGAAACCCATCCCACCAGGAACGGACCGATCGCCGTGCCGACTCCGGCAAGGAACAGCATGTGAACGGCGAATGTCAGCCCGAGGCGCCGGGCGGGCACGATTTCGGCCACGATGCTCTGCAGGTTCGGGAACGACGCAAAAATCGCAAACGGGCCGAGCACGGCCGCCACCATCAGTACCGCGTGCGGAACGTCCACCAGCGCCACGCCTACCATCGGAACCGTGACCGCCGCGGCGATCGCCGACACGCGAAGCTGGCCGCCGAAGCGGCGCTTGCGGTACGCGTCGCCGAGCCTGCCGCCGAGCAGGCTGCCGGCCACCCCGCCGAAGAGCTGCGCAACACCGAAGACGAGCCCGGTCTGGCCCACGTCGAAGCCGAGATCGCGAACGAAGTACGTGGGCGCCCACGTGATCCATCCGCTCGCGGCTGCCAGCAGCATCATGCCGCAGAACCAGATCGCCAGCAGGCGCACATCGCGCAGAGCTTCGCCGACGATGCGCACCGGCGGATCGTGCGCCACTTCCTTGTGCTGCGCCGAACGTGCCGGCTCGATCATCACGAGCAGCAACGGCAGCGCGAGAAGTCCGGCGGCGCCGTACAGGAAGAATACGTTGCGCCATCCCATCAGTGTGACGAGCCAGCCGCCGAGACCGATGCCGAGCCCGCCGCCGAGGGCCGTGGATGCGCCGATCATCCCGATGGCACGGCCGCGTCGTTCGGCCGGATACGCGTCGGTGAGCAGCGACATCGCGCAGGGATACAGCGACGCCTCGCCGATGCCGGTGAAGAAGCGCGCGCCGAACAGGCTCCAGAAGCTGGTGGCGAGGCCGCTCGCGGCCGTGGCAACGCTCCAGCACAGCAGACCGAAGATGATGACGGCGCGGCGCGAGCCGCGATCGGCGAGGTAACCGAAAACGAACGCCGCCACCGCGTAGATCAGCGAGAACGCGACGCCGCTGATGATGCCGAGCTCGGTGTCCGAAAGGTGCAGCTCGTCCTTGATGGACGGGACGAGGATGGGGACGACCTGGCGGTCGGCCCAGTTGATGGTGTTGACGAGCGTCAGCGTGACGAGGATGTAGAACGGCCTCGCACGCCAGGATTCCTGCGTCATCGGTAGAACTTCTTGCGGTCGGGCTTCTGCCGCGCGCCGAACGCGCGCCCGAGTTCCTTGCTCTCCTCGCTGCGGTAGTAATTTGGAGTCAGCAGGTCGAGGGCGACGCGAGAGAGGCCGGAGACGCCCGCGTGCCGTGCATGGAACGACGACTTGACCGCCGCCAGCGCCTGCGGCCCGCGGTCGGCAAGCTCGTCACAGATCTCGATCACGCGTGCGCGCAGGGACGCAGCCTCCACCACGTCCACCACCTCATTGATGAGGCCCGTCGCCAGGGCTTCGGGCGCCGAGTAATTGCGGTTGAGCATCCAGATCTCCTTCGCCTTCTTGCGGCCGACGGCTTCCTCGAGGTACCAGGTGCCGTAGCCGGCATCGAAGCTGCCCATCATCGGTCCCACCTGCCGAAACGTGGCCGTATCGGCCGCAATCGTCAGGTCGCACATCAGCGCGAGTACGTTGCCGCCGCCGACGGCGAAGCCGTTGACCATCGCGATCACCGGCTTGGCCGTCTTGTCGATCAGGTCGTAGAGATCGACGACCGGGAAGACATTGCCGTAATGAATGCGGTCGTCGTGGTCGCCCTCGCCCGAATGGTCGTGGTCGCCGCCGATACAGAAAAAGCGGCTGCCGGCGCCGGTCAGCACCACCGATCGGATGTCGGCGTCGCGGCGCGCGGCCTCGAGCGCATCGATCAACTCGTGCACCGTCTGCACGCGGAACGCATTGCCCTTGGCTTCGCGGTTGATCGTGATCCACGCAACGCCGCCGTCTTGCTCCACCAGGATGTCATCGAATTTCATCGCTACCCTCTCTGCCCGAAATCGGGGACAGGTACACATTTCCGGGCGGAAAATGTTCCCGTCTCGTGCGGCGTTGCTATGGAAAAACTACCCGGCGGCCGTCCATCACCGTAACGCGGGCCCCTGCGGCGCCACCGGCTGCTGCGTCCATTGGCGCATCAGTCGAAGCGCGGCGTGCCGGTGCGCGCATTGACGCCGCCGTCGGCGACGACGATGGCGCCGGTCACGTAAGAGGCTTCGTCGGAAGCGAGGAAGGTGGCCACCGACGCGATCTCCTCCGGCTCGCCGATGCGCCTGGCCGGAATCTGCTTCGAGAAGGCTTCGACTCCGCCGGGAATCGCACCGAGCCAGGCCTCAAGCGGCGGCGTGGCGATGGGCCCCGGGCAGATGCAGTTCACGCGCACGCCGAAGCCCGCGTTCTCGACTGCCGCCGTTTTGGTCAGGTTGATCACCGCGGCTTTGGCGGCGCCGTAGGCTCCCAGCATCACTTCGCCGCCGAGACCGGCGCCCGAGGAGATGTTGAGAATGCTGCCGGAGCCCTGCGCCGTCATGCGCACGAGAGCGGCGCGCACTCCGTAGAACACGCCGTCGAGCGTCACCGACATCACGCGCCGCCAGTCGTCGTCGCTGGTGGCCGCGACCGGCGCGCCGTGGGGCGCGGCCGCGTTGTTCATCAGGATATCGATGCGCCCGAAGCGCTCGACGGCCTCGGTCACGAGAGCCTCGACTTCGCAGGACAGAGCGACGTCCACTTTGCGGGAGACCGCGCGCCCGCCCTGGGTGACGATCTCGGTCGCCACCGCGGCTGCACCCTCGGTGGAGATGTCGCCGACGACCACCGCTGCCCCCTCGGCTGCGAAACGCAGGGCCGTCGCCCGCCCGATGCCTGAGGCGGCCCCGGTAATGACGGCAACTTTTCCTTCCAGACGTCCTGCCATGGCTCAGTTCCCCTTTCGCGATCGTGCTTGCCGGGCCGTGCTATCGGAGCGGGCCGATGGAGCAACGGGGACCGCGTCCCGGGCCCGCCCATCCGGCCTTGCACGGGCGGTGGAACACGTTCTATAACGCCTCGAGCGCGTGCCGGCGAGCGACCGGTTCTCCGCACACGAGCGCGCCGCCTTATTGGCGCCGGCGGCCAGACAGGAGACCCCATGCCCCGATTCCCTTTCGGCATCCCCAACAGCTGGTACCAGGTGTGCTACTCGGACGAGCTCGCCAAGGGCGAGGTCAAGACCGTCCACTACCTTTCCCGCGACATCGTGCTGTTCCGCGGCGAGGATGGAAAAATCGGCGCGCTCGAGCCGTTCTGTCCGCACATCGGCGCGCACTTCGGCTTTGGCGGAAAGGTGGAGGGCAACAACATCGCATGCCCGTTCCACAGCTGGCAGTTCGACACCACCGGCACCTGCAAGCACATCCCCTACACCGACAAGATCCCGGCCAAGGCCAGGGCCGGCGCGTACCCCGTGCTCGAGCGCAACGGCCTCGTGTTCGTGTGGTACCACGCCGAGGGCAAGGAGCCCGACTTCGAAATCCCGGTCATCGAGTACTTCGGCGCCGACGACTGGACGTCGAGCTACGACAAGTACTCGTGGGACGTCCGCACCCATCCGCAGGACATCATGGAGAACGCGATCGACTGGCCGCACTTCAACTACGTGCACCTGATGGACCAGCCGAAGAACCGCAGCCACGAGTTCAAGGACAAGATGTTCACCTGGAGCATCTGGACGCGCAAGGACGTGCAGACGATGGGCGGCGTCAGCGACGACTTCAACATCCAGGCGCAGAACTGGGGCCTCGGCTTCGACTGGCTGATCTACAGCGGCATGTTCACCACGGTGATCGTCGCCGGCCTCACGCCAATCGACGAGAACATCACGCGCATCCACTTCGGCGTGATCGGCAAGAAGGACGGGCGCAGCGAAGAAGAGACACGCGGCCTGCTCAAGGCCTACATGGACGACCAGTCGCTCGCGATCCAGCAGGATTTCAAGATCTGGGAGCACAAGGGCTACCAGGCGCGCCCGGCGCTGTGCGAATCCGACGGACCGATCGGCGAGTACCGCAACTGGACCAAGCAGTTTTACTCGACCTCCGACGGGGCAGCCAAAGCAGCCTGAGCGCAAGACTTGAGCGACAACACCGACGACAACTCGAGCGGCCCCCGGCCGCGCATCTCCCGTCGCGACTTCCTGCGGCTGGCCGGCGTGACCGCGGCCGGCGCGGGCGTCGCCTCGCTTCCGGGCGTCCGTGAAGCATCGGCCGCCGATACGGCGAAGTTCGACCTCGAAGTGGACGTGGTCGTCGTCGGCAGCGGCGCCGCCGGAGCGGTAGCCGCGATCATTGCCGACGAGGCCGGCGCCAGCGTTGCTCTCGTGGAGAAGGCGCTTCTGTTCGGCGGCACCACCGCAAAGTCCGGCGGCGTGTACTGGATCCCGAACAACAGCTTCCTGCGCGAGCGCGGCGTCGAAGAGCCGCGCGAGAAGACCATCGCGAAGATGGCGCGCTACTCGTACCCTCACCTTTTTCTTGCCGGCAGCCCGACGCTCGGCCTGACGCAGAACGACTACGACCTGCTGGTGGCGTTGTACGACAACGGCCCCGCCGTCGTCGAAGAGCTGGCGCGCATCGGCGCGCTCGACTCGATGCC
The DNA here is from genome assembly GCA_046261745.1 of Binatia bacterium. Lineage (GTDB taxonomy): Bacteria > Desulfobacterota > Binatia > UBA1149 > CAITLU01 > DATNBU01. The sequence goes on along the minus strand of JBHEOD010000095.1, from coordinate 727 downwards.
CGCCGACAAGCCGTTCGGCGCGATGCCCGATTACTTCGAGGAAGCCACCGAGGACAAGGAACCGGTGGACCGCCGCCTGTGGCCGAAGAAGCCCGACGGATCGTTCGGACTCGGCGACGAGATGGTGCGGCAACTCAAGGCCGGCGTCGAAGGACGCCGCATCCCGATGCTGATGGGTCACCGCGTGACGGCCATCCTTCGCAATCGCGCCGGGGCGGTGGTCGGCATCGAGGCGCAAAAGATCGACAAGTCCGTCGTGCGCGTGCGGGCAAAGAAGGGCGTCATCTTCGGCACCGGCGGCTTCACGCAAAGCCGCGACCTCATGCAGCAGTTCCAGCCCGGCCCCGTCTTCGGCGGCTGCGCGGTTCCGACCAACGAAGGCGACTTCGTCTACATGGCCACCGCCGCCGGCGCGCGTCTCGGGCACATGAGTTCGGCGTGGCGGGCGCAGGTCGTGCTCGAACAGGCGCTGCAGTTCTCGAGCACTCCCGACGACGTGTTCATGCCCCCGGGCGACTCGTCCATCCTCGTCAATCGCCACGGGCGACGTGTGGTCAACGAGACCGCCAACTACAACGAACGCACGCGCGTGCACTTCGCGTGGGATCCGTCGCGTCACGAGTGGTCGAACATGCTGCTGTTCATGGTGTACGACCAGCGCACGGCCGAGCTTTACGGCGGGCGGTTCCCGATTCCGGCCGCCGGCACGCTGGCACCGTACGTGCTG
>JBHEOD010000094.1:0-15403 GCA_046261745.1 Binatia bacterium | reverse complement strand
ATGACAGCACGATCGCTCGTGCGGCGGCCGCGTGGTCGAGGCGCTGCACGATCTCCGGCAGTTCCTTCCAGAACGCGCGGTTCATCGAGTTGAACTCGGCCGGGCGCGACAGCGTGATGTGGGCAACCTGGTCGCGGACTTCGACGGTGAAACATTCGTGGGACATGGCGATCTCCGTGTCGGGAAGTTAAGCCGCCGGTTGCGGCCGGCGCGATCGCGGGACCATAGCACGCGTGTAGGCGGACGGAATCGGTGCGCCTGCTACGGTTCGCTTGCGGGGCCACCGGGATCGCGATAGCCGCCACGTCATGACGGACGCCGCCAGGGTCTTCGCGATGGAGCCCATGTTCGGGACCGGACGTGACGAGATGGTGGCGCACGTTCCTCACGCGGTCAGGCTCGGCCTCAAGGTGGTCGAGCTCGCCCGCTGCTCGGCCACCCTGCGACTTCCGTGGAGCGACGAGCTGGTTGGTGACCCCGTGCGCGGCGTGGTGTTCGGCGGCGTGATCACGACGCTGCTTGACCAGGCCAGCGGCATTGCGGTGCAGTGCGCGCTTCCCGAGTTCATGACCATCGCGACGCTCGATTTGCGCATCGACTACCTGCGCGCTGCCGCGCCGGGGCACGACCTCGTCGGGCGCGCGGAATGCTACAAGCTCACGAACACCGTCGCGTTCGTGCGCGGCAGCGCGTGGGACCGCGACGCCGCCGATCCGTTCGCGAGCATGCTGGCGACGTTCATGCTGGTGGGGCCGTTGCGGCCGGATGCGTGGCAGAAGAGCGCGGCGGCCGCTGCGGCGCACGCTGCGCGGGCAGATGCCGCGGGCGCGACGCCGCAAGACGCGACGCCGCGCGGCGCCGGCAGGGACCGGCCATGAAAGCCGCCGACGCCGTTTCGTTGATCCCGTACGCGCGTCTGCTCGGCGTGCGGCTCGAGGAGAGCGAAGCAGGTCTCGTCTGCGTGATGCCGTTTCGTGACGACCTCGTCGGCAACATCGTGCTGCCGGCCGTTCACGGTGGAGTGGTGGGTGCGTTCCTCGAACTGACCGCGCTGCTGCAACTCGTCGAGATCGTCGGCGAGGAGCGCGTGGCGCGCCCGATCAACTTCAGCATCGACTACTTGCGCTCGGCCGGTCCGCGCGACACGTACGGGCGCGCGGAGATCGTCAAGCACGGACGCCGCATTGCCAACGTGCGCGTGCTCGCGTGGCAGGACGACCCGAACAAGCCCGTCGCCGCCGGCACCGGCAACTTCACGCTCTAGAGAAAAAATGGGGTCAGACCCCTTTTTCGAGAGGCCCAGCCGTGACGGCGCCGCCCCCGCCGGAAAAAGGGGTCTGACCCCATTTTTTGAAAAAGGGGTCTGACCCCTTTTTTTTCGGAGGAGCCTACTGGCCGATGGTGCCGAGGCTCTTGGTCGCATCGTGCGCTTGCTTGGCGCTGTCGGCTGCCTGCTGCGCCTGCGCGGCTTTTTCGGCGGCGCTTCCGGCAACTCCGGCCGCCGGAGCGACGATCGCGCTGCCCGGCACCGCAACTCCGGCCGCCGGAACGCCCGGCACTGCGACTCCCGCCGCAGGCACCGCGACTCCGGGCGAAGGAACAACCGCGCCGGTCGCGGGCACGGCAACGGCCGGTGGAACCGCTACGCCGGTTGCAGGCGCGACCGCTCCCGCGGCAGCACCGGCCGCTGCGCCTGTCGCGCCGTTCACCGCACCGGCCGCCGAGTCGGCGGCTGCTGCCTTGGCGCCCTGCACCTGGCTGTCAGTCGCGTCCACCGCGCCCTGCTTGGCGCCGTCCGCGACGGACTTGGCCGAAGGCACGACAACACCGGGCATCTCGGCGACGGCAACGGAAGCGGTGGAAAGAATGAGAGCGGCAACGATCGCGGAATTCTTCATGATGGTTCTCCCGAGGCATGCCGGCAGGCGCATGCCTGTGTTCGAGCCGGGGCTGCGCCCGGCGACATGAAAAACGGCAGAGATCAGCTGGTCGACGAACCGGGCACTTTCTCCCTGCTCCCGTTCGTCGAGGATTTCAACCAAGTGGCCGCGATCAGCAGTGGGATCCAGAAGTACGTGAACTCTGGCCTTCGGACGCCGACGACAGGAGGAACGTAGTCGGCCGCGAGCCTCAGGATGTGAAGTGCCGGCAGGACCGTCAGCGCGAACACCAGCATCGCGCGCGACATCTCGGACAGTCGCGAACCCATCAGCACGAGCGCCGGAATCAGCAACACCGGAAAGTCGTAGGGCCGTGCATACGGAGCGACGAAGAACGGAACGATCAGCGCGACGGCGACGATGTCTTCGAGGCTACGCCGGCCTGCGAGCGACATCCTGAAGAGCGCGAGCAGCAACGGCACCGCCATTGCCGAATAGGCCGCGTAGAGCAGGAGCCCGCGCAGGCCGACCGCCTCGAGCGCGACGTACCAGGTGGCGCCGAGCCCCGGATAGTGGACGGTCGGCAGCGGCGTCACGCGCGTGGCCTCGAGCATCGAGGGCAGCCACGACGGCGACACGACGGTGCTTGCCGCGCACAGCAGCGCGACCGTCGCCGCGAAGCCTTGCCACACCGGCCAGCGTCCGTGCCGCGCGGTCCACGCGAGCACCGCCGCCAGCAGCAACAGCGTCAGCTGCGGCTTGATCGTCAGCAGCGCCAGCACGCATCCCGCCGCGACGTCGCGGCGCTGCTCGAGCAGCTTCCACGCCAGCGCGATCAGCAGCAGCACGAGTGGCGCAACCTGCCCCATCGCAACGGCCTTGATCGAGAAGGCGAAGATCGCGACCACCGCAATCGCGAGGGCCGCAGGAATGCCGCGCACGGTGTCCTTGAGCAGAAAGCCGGACATCAGGAGCATCTCGCCGCCGAGCACCAGCCACACGAGCTTGGCCAGCGGATAGCCGAGAGGAAGCAGCGGAAGGAACGCCAGCCCAAGCCAGGGTGGATAGTAGTACGGAAGAAACTCGTAGATGCCGTAGCCGTCGGCCGTCTTGTCCCAGCCGAGTGCGCCCTGGACACGGGCCTGCGACGCGGGGTCGTAGGGATCGCGGCCCTCGGAGAGCAACGAGGCGGCCGTCCAGAACTGGATGAAGTCCGGGCAGACCTTGTCGGGATCGATGTGGCGGTGGGCAGCACCCACCAGCAGCACGGTGACGACCACGAACGCGGCGATCCGTACGAGCCAGGTCGTCGGCCGCAACGGCGATAGGTTCGAAGACAGTTCCAACGGGCGCCCCGGGCTGGCGCCGGCCGAGCGTGAGCCCGGCGACGGCTTGCCGCCATTGTCCACACGCGCGACCGCGATGCGATCCCCGACGCCGAAAACGCATGGTCGGGAATGCGATGGCCGGCACTGCCAAGGCCCGGGCAGAGCGGGGTCGCTTACGAAAATGCCGGATCAGGCGGGTTCCGCATCGCCGTCAAACGACCACCGCGACGTATCGCGGCTCCCAAAAATGCGAGAGGCCGGGGGGGGAACCCGGCCTCTCGTGTGTTCGTGCGGAGGGACGGCCGCACATTGCGTCAGGGGGGCGTGACGCAATTCGAACAACAGGTGGGCGCCAGATTGACGGCGCCGCCGGCTTCGAGGCAGCGGTCGGCGTGCCTCGTGATCTTGCACCGCGTGGAGGCCACGCAGTCGGTGTCGACCGTGCACTCGATCGTCGGATCGGTGTCGCACGTGCTCGGCAAGGATTCGTTGGCGACGCAGGTGCCGTACTCGAACGTGGTGCACGTCGCGAAGCCGCGCTCCTGTTTGCCGCACACCGACTTGGCGGCACATCTCTTGAGCTTGCCCTTGCAGTTCCTCGGCAGGCCCTGGGCCTCGAGTCCTTTCACGATGTGCGCAACGCAACTCACGTAACGGCCGTGGTTCGATTGGCCGTCGCAGGGGCACTCCGCTTCGATGGCAGCTTGGAACTGGCAACGGAAGTCCTCGCAACTGGGGACTTCTTCCTGGGCAGCGACGGGGCCGGCTGCGAACAGGAATAGAGTGGAGATGAAAAGGGCTCCGGCGAGTTCTTTCATGGCCTAGAGGATAGGCGCCGCTTCCGGCCGCGATCAATGAGAAGAATGGAGGAGAATGCGGGAAGAGTGCGGGAATCGGCTTCTTCGGGTGCAACGTCCGGCGGAACCGCGACAAATCCGTTGCGTCTTTGCACGCCTCGCGCAAACCATGGCCGTTGCTTCGACTTGATCGCCCCCCGATGCGTGGTTGGTGCAGTGCGACTGCGCGTTCTCTCCCCCGGGCGCGTGCATCCCTCGCCGGTGTGGACGACGACGACGTCACCACCACCACCACCATCACTACATCGTCGACGACGACCACCACGCTGCCGCAGCTCTGCGGCGATTTCGACGGGAACGGTATCGTCCAGGTTTCCGACGCACTGAACGTGCTGCGTGCCAGCGTCGGGCATAAGCCGTGTGCGTTCTGCATCTGCGATCTCGACGGCAACGGCATCAAGTCGGCGATCGACGCGCTGATCGCGCTGCGAAGCGCAGTGGGCATCACGCTGGTGGTCAATTGCCCGCTCTACGACAGCTGACCGAACCCGCCGCGCGCGTCGCAGGGGACAGTGCGGATGAGCTGCGCCTGGCTCACGCCGGGATAAAGTGGATCTCCGCCCGAAAATGAGGTCGCCCGGAAATGGGGTCAGACCCCATTTTTGTGACGCCGGAAATCCGGGTCAGACCCCATTTTTCTGATCTAACGCGCTCCGTCACTCTGCCGTAAGCAGCGCTCCTTCCTCTTGGCCTCGATAAAATGCGGCGGCCGCTCGAGCCGGGCCGAGCGACACCGTGCGCCGTTCTTCGCAAAAGGCCTGTTTGTCGGGCTTTTCCGTTTGCGAGAACTCCAACCCTGTCCCATAACTTTGAACGATCGCGCGAGTCTCAAGCGCGCAGCAGCCTGGACCGGGGAGCATCCGCATGACGTGCGGAGGTTGAAGAGGCGCTGCGCAACGAATTTTCCCCAATCGACAGGGGTTTCAGGACCCGTGGGCGTCTCCAGACGGCCGCGGCGACCGTGAGAACGATATGGCTGAGCAGCAGAAGAAGATCGGCAAGTACGAAATCATCGAGCGCGTCGGTAGCGGCGACATGGGCACGGTCTACAAGGCCAAGGACCCCAGGCTGAACCGCTTCGTCGCCATCAAGGTGATCTCGCCGGATACCAAGGTCACCGACGAACTGCGCACGCGCTTCTTTACCGAGGCCCAGGCCTCGGCCGGTCTCAGCCACCCGAACATCGTCGCGATCTACGACATCGACGAGGAGGGCGACCTTCTCTACACCGTGATGGAACTGCTCGACGGTCAGGACCTGCGGCGCGCCATTGCCGAGCGAACCGACATCTCCGTCGAGGACAAGGTATCCGCGCTGATGCAGCTGTGCGGCGGGCTCCAGCACGCGCACGGCAAGGGCATCGTCCACGGCAACCTCAAGCCCGGCAAGATCGTCGTCCAGAAGGACGGCTCGGCCAAGCTGATCGATTTCGGCAGCGCAAAGATGGCGGCCCAGACGACAGGCGGCGTGCCCGCCGCGGCGCTTCGCTACATGTCTCCCGAGCACGCCGCCGGCAAAGCCGATCCTCTCTCCGACCAGTACTCTCTGGCCGCGGTGTTCTACGAACTGCTGAGCTTGCGCGCGCCGTACCAGGGCGACGATGCGAAGCAGCTTCTCGAGCAGCTCAAGTCGGCGCGCCCGCCGGCCCTCGTCGAACTCGACGCGACGATCCCGACCGACCTGGCCAAGGTGATCGAGAAGGCGATGAGCAAATCGCCAGCCGAGCGCTATCCCGACCTTGGCGCGATGCGTGCCGACCTCGAAGCGGTGCAGAAGCGCGTCGGCGATGAGGTCGACGCGGTTCGCATTCGTCTCGCCGGGCTGCTCGGCGAGCTCGAGAAGCTCGATGCCGACGTCGGCAAGCGCCTGGGTGCGGCGCCGGTGGACGCTGCGAGCGCAACGGCCGCGGAATCGCCCAAGCACCTCGTCGCGATGCTGAAGCGCGTCAAGGAAGTGGAAACCCGCATTGCCGACATGCGTGCGAAGTCGGCCAAGCTCGACAAGGCCGAGGCGGCCTTTGCCGCCGGCAACAAGTTCCTCGCCGACGGCAAGTTCGCCGAAGCACGCAAGGAGTTCGAGGCCGTCGTCTCGCAGCTCCCGGAGTACGCGGCCGCCGCGGCCGCGCTCGAACGTGCGCGCAAGGCGGAAGAACAGGAGAAGAACAAGAAGCTCGCACGCAAGCTGCTCGACGACGCGCGCAAGTTGTTCGAAGCCAAGGAGCCCGAGCGCTGCCTCGGACTGCTCGACAAGGTCTCGGAGATACCTGGTTCGGCGCAGCTCGAAGGCGAGATGGTCCCGCTGCGCAAGGAAGCCGAGGCGCTCAAGGCCCAGCTCGAAGCCAAGCGGCTCGCGCGCCAGCTCGCCGAGCGTGCTCGGGCCCAGGTGGTGGATGCCAAGCTTCCTGCCGAATCGCAGGGCGCCGCCAAGCACGCCGCGGCCACCTGGAACAAGGCCGGCGAGAGGCTGGCCGAAGGCAACAAGCTGTTCTCCGCCGAAAAGTACGCCGAGGCTTCGGCTGCGTTCGAGGCGGCGGCCAAAGACTACCAGGGCGCCGCCGACGAAGCGCGCAAGGAAGTGGAACGCCAGCGTCGCGCTGCCGAGGAAGCCGAAGCGGCGCGCCGCCTCAAGGTTACCAACGAGATCCTCGCCGAGGCCCGCAAGGCGCTAGCCGATCGCGAGTACGCGCGCAGCCAGGAAGCCATCCGCCGCGCCGGCCAGGTGCCGCCTCCCGATGCGCTCAAGGCCGACATCCAGAAGCTCAAGGAGACCGTCGACGCCGCGCAGCAGACCGAGTTGCGCGCCAAGAAGCCTTCGCAGACCGCGCGCCTTCTGATGACCGAAACGCGCGTCAGCGCAGTGTCCGAAGGTGCCGAAGCCCGCAAGACGCCGGCCTGGGTCGAAGCCGAAGCCAAGGCCGCCGAGGGCACCGCCGCGTTCGAAAACGATCACTTCATCGACGCGCACGCGAAGTTCGAGGCCGCCGTGGTCGCCTACCAGAACGCGCTCGAGGACGCGCGCGTTGCCAAGCAGCGCGAGAAGGAAGTCGCGGAAGCGGCGCGTCAGAAGGCTGACGTCGAGGGCCGCCTGCAGCTCGCGACTCGCCTGATCGGCGAAGCCCGCGACGCGATGGGGCGCGGCGACCACGCACTTTGCCTCGACGTGCTCGAGGCGGCGGCGCGCGTGTCGCCGACACCCGAAGCGCAAAAGGAAATCGCCGCGTTGCGCACCTCCGCGGAGGCCGCACGCAAGGCCAAGGAAACCGCCGACCAGGCCCGCGAGGTCAGCGAACGCGAGCGCCAGAAAGCCGAACGCGCGCGCGAACTCGTCATCGAAGCAGTACGGGTGTTGCACGGCCAGGCCGCCCCGGAATCGTCGTCCAAACTTTGGGATGACGTGGAAGGCAAGGTAGCCGAGGCCCACTCGGCCTTCGCGAAGGAGAACTACCCGGCCGCGTTCTCCGCGTATGAAGCGGGCCTCGCGCTGTGCCAGCGATTCGAGGACGAGTTGCGCACGCACCAGAAGAACGAAGCCGAGACCGCACAGAAGGCTGCCGCGGCGTCGCAACAGGGCCCCGCCCCGGCGACGCCCGACAAAGGCAAGCAGGCAGCGCCACCGCCGCCCGCCCAAAACAAGGGCGCGGCGCCCGCAGCAGCAGGCGCTGCCGCTGCGGCGGCTGTAGCCGCAGCCGCGAACAAGGCTTCGGGCGCGGGCCCTGCGCCCGCCGCGGCGAACAAGCCCGCGGGCGCTCCGACCGCCGCACCCGCTGCGAACAAGCCCGCTGGTGCTCCGATCGCCGCGCCAGCCGCGAACAAGCCCGCTGGTGCTCCGACCGCCGCACCCGCCGCAGCGAACAAGCCCGCGGGTGCTGTGCCTGCGGCAGTTGCCGCCGCAACGGCGTCGTCGCCGGCCGCTGCCGGGGCGCCGCCCGCCGCCGTGACCCCGTCACCGGCCGCGGCCGCCGCCGCAAAGCAGCGAGTGGGAGACGACGCCAAAAAGACCGGCGGCGCCAATGTGGAAGCGGAGGCCGAACCGGGGGGCGGATTCTTCATGCCTCTCCTTGTGCTCGGAGTCGTCGCCGCCGCTTCAGTGCTCGCGTTCGTGTTCATCGACCCGAGTTCCGACAAGTCGGCGTCGCAGCAGACCTCAGCCAGGACGGCCGAGCCCGAGGTAGTGGCGGTGGCCGCCGTGGCTCGCCAGGCATCGACCGAGCCGGATGCGGCGATGGTTGCGACCGCACGTGCCGCAGCGGACGAGCAGATCGCTGCGGACGCGAAGGCCGCGCAGGACAAGGCCGCCGAAGACGCGCGAGCGTTGGCGGAGGCGAAGCTGGCGGCCGACACCAAGGCTGCGGCCGACGCCAAGGCCACGGAACTGGCGAGCGCCACGGCGGCCACTCCGGCAGCCCCGGCCTTCGTCAAGGCCTATGCGTCGGTGTTCAACGAGCCCACCGACGGCAAGCACAGCGGTGGTGCGTGGGGAGCGTGCTGGCGGGCCGACCTTGCCGCCGCGCAGGCTTGCGCGAAGGCGAGCTGCGACCGCACGCGCAGCTCCGATCAGGCGTGCACCGAGTCGGCTTCGGCCGAGCCCGGCGGACACTGCGCCGTGGCCAGCGCCGCCGGCTTCGGCGTGTCGTGGGGCGCGTGCTCGACGAGCAAGGAAGGAGCCGAGGGCGCGGCAATTTCCGGATGCCGGGCGCAGGCGAACCGTCGCTATCCGGGAGAGAACGCGAGCTGCAGAATCGCGTGGTCGTCGACGCCGAAGTAATCGGCGTCCGCCGCGAGCCGGCTCGTAGCGGCGGGCGCTCAATCCTCGACGAGATAGCCGCGATAATAGCGCGGCGGCCGGTGTCCCGCCGGCGGCGCGACGTTCATCTGGGCGGCCTGTGCATCGACTGCATCGACTGCTTCGGCGACGACCGGGGCGGCGACTTCCGGAGCGATGGCCGCCGGCGCTTCCTCAATGCCAACCGGCTTCGCCGTCGCAATCTCGGCTGCCAGCCTCTTGTGGGCGAGGTTCATCGCCATGCGCAACGCGGGCAGGTTGACCGATGCTTCGCTCAGCACGCACAGCGCTCCGCCCTTCGCGAACTGCTTGATGCAGACGAGGTGATCGGAGAACCGCACGAGGCAGCTCTCCATCTCGTCGCCGAGCGCGGCGAAGGTTTCCGAGAATCGTTCGATCCTCGGCCCCAGCTCGCCGAACATGGAAGCATCGAAGAGGGACGGCATCTCCATGGCCAGCAGCGCCCCGTCCCCGTTCACGACGAAACTCCCGCGCGTACCCTGGACGTCCTTGAGTGCGAGAAGTGTCTTCTGGATGGTTTCGCTCATCGGGAAATCCTCATCGTATCGGCTGTCGTCGTTGAAGCAGTTCGAGCGCGGTTTCGAGAGTGCCAGGGCTGCTGTCCGCGTGGCCCGTTTCGCGATTCGCCTCCTTGCTCGCGTCATCGCAATCCTCTTCCGGCCGGGACTTCCCGGCGACCACCCATGCAAGGATGCTGCCAGTCGCGGGAGCGGCCTGCGCCTCCCACCATCAACGTGGAAAGCGCTGCGAATACGGTCACACGCTCCGGATCACCGCTTCAAACGAGGTCGCGCCGGCGGGGGAGGATTCCCGCCGGCGCGACCTCGACCACTCGATGACCCATTCAACCGTTCGAACGCCTTGGCCATAGCAGGATCGGTGCCGAAGCTTCCGTAGCGTCCGGCCATCGCGGGAGCGCGCGAATTTGCTGGGAACCGGAGAGATTGCTTCGGCGCGCAGCCGCCCGCACCGCGCGATTGTGCCCACGCGAGCGGCAGCGTGCTGCCCAATACGCAAGCGCGAGCGGTCGGGCGGTGGCCGAGTTCAGCAGTTGCACCCGGGGATGAGGTCGATACCGACGGCGATCCGCAGCGCGGCCAGCGCATCGCTGGACAGGACACTGCCGCCGCCGGCGACATCGCAGACGCACTGCTGACCGGCGCACTGATTTCCGCCCACGGCTGCGTTCAGGATGGCCAGCGCGTCGGCGGCCGTGACGCCGCCGGAACCGTTCACGTCACCGCAGTCGTTGAACGGCCCCTGCATCGTCGTCGTGGTGGTCGTCGTGGTCGCGGAACTCTCGCGGTCGAACAGCACGATGGCGCCGTCGCTGTACGAGGTCACGTAGAGGCTGGTGCCGCCGGGGCTCACGGCGGCGTCGATGGCGCCGTCGAGGCCAGGCGTGGTGCTTCCGCCTTCGTCCGTGCATTCGGTCCGGCCGGTGTTCTGGATGCAGTCGGCAACACTCAGCGATCCGTCGGACTCGCGATCAAAGCTGGTCACCGCGTCGCTGGCGAGCGAGGCCACGTACACGCTCTCGCCGTCGGGGCTGACGGTCACGCCCGACGGCCCGTCGAGCCCGGGAGTGTTTCCGCCGAGTCCCGCGCAGGTATTGTCCGGTGCGTTTGCGATGCAGCCCGCGGCTGAGATCGATCCGTTCGAGGAGCGATCGAAGACCAGGATGGCGTCGTTGAGGAACGATGCGACGTATACGTTGTCGTCGTCGGGACTTACCGTCACGGCGCGGGGCCCGTCCAGGCCTGTCGTGGTTCCGCCGGTGTCGAGGCAGACGAGACCGCCCGTGTTCTGGATGCAACCCGAGGGCGTCAGCGATCCGTTGGGGGCGCGATCGAACGTGACGATGGCATCGCTGACGTAGGAAACCACGTAAACACTCTCGCCGTCCGCGCTCACCGCCACGTCGTACGCGCCGTCGAGGCCCGGCGTTGTGCCGCCCGAGTCCGTGCATTCCGTGCGGCCCGTATTCTGGATACAGCCGGCCGGCGTCAGCGTGCCGTTGGCCGCTCGATTGAAGACGGCGATGCCGTCGCTGATGATCGACGCGACGTAGACGTTGTCGCCGTCCGGACTGATGGCAAGCGCGGAGGCGCCGCGCAGTCCGGGCGTACTTCCGCCGATGCCGGCGCAGAGCGCGCTCGAGCTCGCGTCCTGGATGCAGCCGATGGAGGTGATCTCGCCGTTCGACGCGCGGTCGAACAGCGCGATTGCGCTACTGTCGCCCGAGACCACGTAAACATTGTCGCCGTCCGGGCTCACGGCGACGTCGGAAGCGGCGTCCAGGCCCGGCGCCGTGCCGCCGGTGGCATTGCAAGCGGTGCCGCCGAGGTTCTGGATGCAGCCCTCGGGAGTGAGCGTGCCGTCGAGAGCGCGCGAGAACGTGGCAATCGTGTCGCTGTCGAAGGACGCGGCGTAGACGTGCTGGCCGTTCGGGCTGAAGGCCACCGAAACGGCGCCTTCGAGACCGGGCGTCGTGTCATCGCAGTCGGCGCCGCCGGTGTTCTGGATGCAGCTGATCGCCGTGAGATCGCCGGTGGCCGCGAGCAACGCGGTCGGCAAGAGGAGGAGGGCACTCGTCGCGAGAGCGACGCGGACATTCGTGACTCGGGGCGCCTGTACTTTCATTCAAACCTCTGGAGATGGGAGTCCCCGCGTGTGGAGAGCCGTGGCGAGTTCCTGTGTGTGGAGCTCGCGTTGCACTGGCCAATACGTCGCTCGGTCGGACCGTACCGCGCCGTCCGGATTTCGGCAAGACGTGGCGGAGCTAACATCGCGCTCTTACGTCGGCGCGGCCAGCTTCGCGGTTTGGTCCGCTTTCTCACCGCGAATCTCCCGCACTCTGCGACCGGTCTCTCGCCGTAGAATTCGCCGCAGGGCGCCCGCGTTGCGATACCCCACTTGCGCCGCGACTTCTTCGAACGCGAGTCCCGCCGTCCGGAGCAGGTCGAGAGCCGTTTCGGCGCGAATTCGCTGCACGAAAGCGATGGGGCTCACGCCGGCCGCGCGCTCGATGCGGCGAGCCAGCGTGCGTGGTCCGAGGGCGAGCGCCCGCGCGAGGTCGGGGATCGCGAACTCTCGCGCGAGGTTCTTCCGCACCCAGGCCTCGGCGGCCGCCAAATCCGGGTCCGTCGCGGTGAACTGGTGCACGTGGATGTAGGGCGTTTGAGAGGATCGCTCGTCAAGGAGCAGGTAGCGCCGGCAAAGGTCGGCCACCGGATCGCCGAGCCTTTCGCGGACGATGGCCAGCGTGAGGTCGGCCTGCGCGTGCGCGGCGCCGGCACACATCAGCCGTCCGTCGCGGGTCAGCACGTGGTCGCTGCGCAGCTTCACGCGCGAGTAGCGCGACCGGAACAGCGGGGCGAGAAACCAGGACGTGGTCGCTTCCTTCTTGTCGAGCAGGCCGGCTTCGGCGAGCAGGAAGGTTGCGGAGCACGACGCGGCGAGCGTGGCGCCCGCGCGCCACTGCGCCGCCAGCCATTCGGTGACCGATGCTGTTTCGCGCGCCTCCAATGCCGCGATCATCTCTCGAGGCGTCGGCAGCGTGATGCCAGGCACCACGACGATGTCGCCGCGTTTCGCTTTCCAGTCGGAGATCACGGCGTCGCCCTGCATGCGGTGGCCGGTGGCGGTTGCGACGTGGCGGCGGGTGACGGCCAGGACCTCGACGGCGAACGTGGCGCGCGGGCGCGGGCTACCCGCAGCGATACGGTTGGCGGCGGCAAGGATGTCGAGCGTCATGCCGAGGCCGGCGTTGGCAACGCCGTCGCGGGCGAGGATGGCGACGCGTATGACGAGGACCGGCATTTGGCGCGATTGTCCAAATCGGCACGTAGAAAGTCAATTGTGACTCTTGAGGGAAAGCGGGTTCCGGCGATACTTGCTGCCACTTCAAGGAGAGGAGTTTCACGATGACGAAACGGAACATGCATGAAGACGACGCGCTCGAGGATTTCGGGCATCGCGAGATCACGCTGGGCAGCGTGACCAAGCTGGTCCACGTGGCCGGCGGCGGGCCGGCGGTGATCGTGATGACGGAGATGCCCGGCATCAGCCCGCATGTCGCACGTTTCGCGCGATGGGTGCGCGACGCAGGTTTCACCGTGTACATGCCGTCGCTGTTCGGGCGCGACGGTGCGGTGCCGAATGTCGAGGAGGGAACGGTGGTGTTCCGGCGCGCGTGTGTCAGCGCCGAGTTCCGGGCGTTCGCCGCGAACGAGTCGAGCCCGGTGACCGGATGGCTGCGGTCGTTGGCGAGGCTTGCGCACGAAGAGTGCGGCGGCCCGGGCGTCGGTGCGATCGGAATGTGCTTCACCGGCAACTTCGCGCTGACGATGATGCTCGAGCCGTCGATGCTGGCGCCGGTGCTGTCGCAGCCGTCTCTGCCGCTCGACAATCCGGCGGGGCTGGAGATGTCTCCGGAAGAACTTACGGCGGTTCGGCAGCGCCTCGACCGCGACGACCTCACCGTGCTGGCTTATCGCTTCGACGGCGACAAGTTCTGCACCGCGCAGCGATTTGCAGCGTACGCCGAAGGGCTGGGGGAGCGTTTCGTGGGACGCGTGCTGCCTGACAGCGCGGCCAATCGCGACTTGCCGCCGTTCTTCGAGCAGGTGGTGGGCGGTCCGCACAGCGTGGTGACGGCGCATCTCATCGATGAGGCAGGGGAGCCGACGATGGCGGCGCGGGATGAGATTCTTGGGTTCTTTGCGCGGCGTTTGGGGGGCGGCGCTACGGCGTGAGCGTCGTGGTGGTGGTGCTCGGCGGCGCGTAGCCGTAGTCGCAGTCGGCAGCCGGCGGCGCCGCGCAATGGAGTGCTCCGGGTAGTCCGATTCCGCGGCGCAACACGCGCAGCGCGTCCAGGGCCGTGATGGTTCCGCTGCGATCGACGTCATGGCGCTGGATGTAGGTGGGGTCGTCGCCGACGGCGGCCTTGAGGATCACGAGCGCGTCGTTCGCGGAGTAGGTACCATTCTCCATGGCATCGCCGCACAGGTTCAGGCCGCACGTGTCGTAGTCGTGCGCCGGGGGAGCTCCCCAGTTCTCGGGAACGCTCTTGCCGCAATCGATGCATACGTGGCCGGTGGCGTCCACAAGCTGGCCGCCCGCATCACGCGCCTCCACGATATGAACGATCGGGGACCAGCCGCTGTCGCCGTGCCAGAGCGAGAGATCGCAAAGCAGAACACGCTGAGACTGCTGAAGTCCGGCGCTGCCGAAGTCGAACTCGGCCGTGACCGTTCGTACACCGGGAGTTATGGTGACCGTGGGTGCAGCCTCGCCGGCAATCGGGAGCAGAGTGCAGTCGAGCTCATCGACGAAGTATTCCCAACCCACCTGAAGCTGGAGCGACTTGAGCGAGGCGGTGGGGAAAAGGCCGATGCGGAACGTGTAGTCGATGTAGTCGGGACGGGTTGAGGAGGTAGACGTGGACGTCGAGGAGGACGTCGTCTCGCTCTCCCCGGTGGAGGAAATCGAGACGGCGGTGGCAGGGTCTGCAAGGCAGGTATTCGCGCGAGCGGGGTGAAAGGGAAGGAGGAGCGCACCGGAGGCGATGACGGCGATAGTGGGATACTTCATAAATGCCCTCGGAATGACTGCCCCCCGCGAGACGCGCGAGCGTAGCGGGCTGGTAGGCGCGGTGTCAATGCAATTCTCGAGGCGCGCGCTCAACCGGCGTAGTCCACACGCGTTTGGGCGAAGCCGCCGACGCGCGCATTGGTAGTCTCACGCCCAGAGTGACTGGAAGATAGGGTATGAAACCGCTCGCGTCGATCTGCTCGACTCGCACTTGTGAGAGTGCCGACTGGCAGCGAGAAAATCGGGCGCAAGTTCGTTTTTACTCGCCCTCGGATGTGCAGAAACGGCTGGCAGCGCTCGGGTGGCTCATCACCGAGTCGCGGCAATAGCCAAAAGCCTGTAGGCGTAAGCGTCGTGAAGTTCCTCCTTGATACCAATGCCATCATCCCGGCAGAGCCAACCGCGGTTGATGACGTCGAGACGGCTACTCCGGTTGTTGCGGAAATGCTCGGCCTACTTGCTCGTGGTAGGCATGAAGTCTTCGTTCATCCAGATTCTGTTCGTGAGATTGGTGGCGACAGGCGGCGCGAGAGGCGAGAACTCCGTCTCTCGCTCCTCACGAAATATCAGACACTTCCTTCGCCTCCGGTCCTTCCTGAAGCGCTCAGAGTAGTACTGGGAAGGGCGGCTGGGACTCACGATGAAGTTGATCGCCGACTACTCGCTTCGGTGCTGGCAGACGCTGTTGACTACCTTGTTACGGATGATCGGGGTCTTCACAAGAAAGCGGCACGTCTCGGAATCGGAGAGAGAGTTCTCGCCATCGGCGATGCGGTTGCTGCGGTCCGCGCCTTGTTCGAGTCGGTTGGTTCAGTTCCGCCCGCTGTTGAAAAGACGTATTGCTACAATCTGGATCTTGCCGACCCAATCTTCGATTCTCTTAGATCTGAGTATGTCGACTTCGATGGGTGGATGCGCAAATGCAGACTGGAACACCGGA
>JBHEOD010000093.1:7366-15531 GCA_046261745.1 Binatia bacterium | reverse complement strand
TGCTCGCCGAGCCCGGAGCGACGGTCGATGTAAGCCGTCGATCCATCGTTCTTCTGGATCGTCTGGGCAATCAGCAACTGCCGATTCTTCACCTTCACCGGTACTGCGGTAAACGTGATCTGGCTGCCGTCGGTTACCTGCATGCCGAGCTTCGACGCCGGTCCCAGGTCCACCGCCGCTCTCGCCATTCCCGCCGCCGGCTGTTGAGCCGGCTGTTGGCCCGCCTGCTGGCCCGCCATCTGACCCGCCATCTTGCCCGCCTGCTGGCTCGCCATCTGGCCCGCCATCTGACCCGCCTGCTGGCCCGCCAGTTGGCCCGCGTGCTGGCTGGGCTGCTGGCCCGCCTGCGCCCCTACGGGTTTGTTCGTGTCCACGATCGCCAGCAGATGATCCGCACCGCGCACCTTTACCCGGCGTGTGCTGACCACCGTTGCGCGAAACTCGCGGCGCTCGCGGGAAATCTGCTTGTTCTGCTCCTTGAAGCGAAGCTCCTGTGCCAGCAGGATCGCCTTGTCTCCGATCTTTGAGCGCGGGCCCGTGACGGTGATCGTGTCGCCGTTCTTCAGATTCATGCTGGCCAGGTCACTGGCGCGACCGAGGTCGACGAGCATGGGCTGGTTCTGATGCTGGATCTGCACGACCGTGTGCTTTCCTCCACGCACGTCCACCTGCTTCATCTTTTCGATCGCTCCGGTCGCCGACTGCTCGCGGGACTCGTTCGGAAGTTGACCTTTCACCTTCTCGCGATGCTTCTGCTGGTCGCTGCTGTCGCTGAAAGTGAAGTAGTCGTAGCTGTCGTACGTGCCGTCGTTGTTCTTGTCCGAATAGGTCGCGACTGCATCGTAGGAGCCGTCGTTGTCATAGTCCTGATAGTAGGCGCCGTACGGAAACATGTTGTCCTGGTCGTAGGTGCCGTAAAAGGCGGGTTCGTAGTAGTCGTAGAACCAGTCGTCGTCGTTGCGGGTCGAATAGCCGTAGGCGGTGTCATTGCCTTGGGCGGAAGCGTCGCGGAAAGTGTCGTTGTTCCATGTCGCGTCGTCCTTGTAGTTGTTGCCGTCGAACCACTCGCTGATATCCAGCCACCCCTCCTCTTGGTAGTAAGGACTGGACTCATTGCTCCAGTCGGCCGCGAACAGCGGCCGGCCCGTGAGGAGCGTGGCGGCTCCAACACCGACAACCATCGCCTGGTAGTAGTATTTGCCTCTCTTGATCATCTCGGTTCTCCTCGGAAGTGCTTCAATTGCCGCCCGGGACTTGGCCGCAGCCGCCGAATTGATGCCGGCGACATGTTCCGCCGTCGCAGGCCGGAGGGTGAAGGTTGTGCGCCCTCAGGGGTGATGAGCCGATCACCCGCTGCGGGCGCTGCGTGAACGCAATCGCGCTGAACAGCAATGGCTGCTCCTGCTCGTTGATCTCGCACGAAAGTTCCGACGGTGAGGACAAGCACTTGTTCGACGCGCAGCGCGAAAGGACGCCGTGCGGGTGTCATCACAATGCGGCAAATGCGTGCCATCCGTTCCCGATCTTTGCCAGCCGGTCGTGCTGATCGTGCGGGTCGATCCTTCCGGGGATTTTGTTGACTGACGACGCCAGGAGGGCAGCCGCCGCCAACGTTCACAACGTGCTGTCGGCGAATGAATGCGCCCGCTCCGACGTCGGAATCCCATCTCAACGTCGAGGTGGGTCAATGCAATTCCTCATTCGCTCCGCGCCTGCATTCATCGTCGTGGCCCTGCTCGGCAATTGTGGGGTTACATTTGCGCAATCGTCTCCTCCTTCGGTCGCCGAGCTCAAGACGTCGATCACCAATGCGCGCAATCCAATGCGCGCGAGCAGCCGCGACCTCACCATCGAGGTGCGCAGTCCTGGGGGGAGTGTGGTGACCATGCACGGCAAGCAGTTTCGCAAGGCTATCGACGGACGCCGCAGCGTGCTCACGCTCCTGACCGCGCCGGCAAGCCAGGCCGGCTTCGCCTACCTCGTAAGCGAGACGTCGGCGAAGAAACACACGCACTGGATGTATGCTCCACCGGTTCATCGCGTGCGGCGGATGGTCTACGAAAGCGATCACGACAACGTGCTCAACACCGACCTTTCGGCGGGGGATATTGGCTTCCTGAGCTTCGAACCGGACGCCCAGGTTGCTGCGAAGCCGGCAGAAACACCGGACGGGGTCGACGCATGGAAGCTCGAGGAGAAGCCCGACGAGCCGACGGGCTACTCTCGCATCGTTACCTGGATCGCGCTCGACACCTTCCTTCCGCTGCGCCGCGAGTACTACGACGAAGGCGGCCGCCCCTGGAAAGTCGACAAGCTCAATGACGTCGAGGAGGTCCAGGGCCTGCCGACGGTAATGAAGATGACGGCAAGCGATCTTCAGAGCGAAGGCGAAACCGTAGTGACCTTCCGCAACGTGCGCTACGACGTCGCCCTCGATGACGCTTACTTCAGCCCGGCTTCTCTGCCGGCAGCCGTAGAGAAGATCGTGCCTCGTGCCGTACCATGATGATCGATGGAGCACGCGGCCGTTCCTCACGGACACTCTCGAAGGACGCACCCGAGCGCGACCGGGAAAAGTGAATAGCCCCACCCACGCGCGTCGCTGAGGTATGGACTCTCCGCGATTGGCCGCGCTAGATTCGATGCGCCCGGCCAGATCGGCACGGTGCGAGTTGCCGAAGCGGAAACGGGTGTTCGACACGTGATGCAGGCAACCTGACGGGCCTTCGAGGTTGCTCATGCGCAGCAGCGTACTGGTCGCTTTCGCCATCTTCGTTGCAGGAGGATGCGCAGGTGAACAGTCCGCACTCGATCCCGCCGGGCGCGGCGCCTCCACGATCGCGCGTCTCTTCTGGGTGATGACGATCGGCTCCGTCGCCATCTGGGCGGGCGTGGTTGGTCTTGCCGTGTACGCGACGTACTTCTCGCGCGGCGGGCTCGACGTCAGGCAGGGGAGAATTCTCGTGATCGGCGGCGGCGTGCTGTTTCCCGTGGCTGTGCTGACGGTGTTGCTCGCGTTCGGCCTGTCGATGATGCCGCCGCTTCTTGCCGCAGCCCCGCCCGAAGCGCTGCGCATCGAGGTCATTGCTCACCAGTGGTGGTGGCGCGTGCGCTATTTGCAAGATGGCGGCGCACCCGTCGAACTGGCGAACGAGATCCATCTTCCCACCGGACGGCCCGTGGAGTTCCAGCTCGAGAGCCGCGACGTGATCCACTCATTCTGGATTCCGTCGCTGGGCGGCAAGATGGACATGATCCCGGGACGCCGTACCCGCCTGCTACTCGAGCCCACGAAGGCCGGGGCGTATCGCGGCGTGTGCGCCGAGTATTGTGGCGCCTCGCACGCGTGGATGGCCTTCGCCGTTGTCGTCGAAGACCCCGCCGATTTCGGGCGCTGGCTTGAGCGGCAGGCATCCCACGCCGAGCGGCCGCCTGATCCCACGGCAGAACGCGGCGCGGAGCTGCTTCTCTCCAGCGGCTGCGGAGCCTGCCACTCGGTTCGCGGTACGCCGGCCGACGGCGTCGTGGGGCCTGACCTCACGCACGTCGGAAGCCGCCGCTACCTCGCCGCCGGCGCACTCGTGCGCGACGAGCGCGCGCTGCGCAAATGGATCGCGCAAACCCATGCCGTCAAACCCGGGGCGCAGATGCCGGCGTTCTCGATGCTGCCCGGTGACGACCTCGACGCGCTGGCGGCTTACCTGGAAGGGCTCGACTGATGGCGACGCATCGCGAGCATCCCCTTGCCGAAGCGTCGCCGGAAAGCCTGCAAACGGCCCAGGCCGAGCGCCTTCTCCAAGTCTGGGAGACACCGACCGGCTGGCGGTACTGGTCGGCGGTCAACAACACCGAGGTGGGCCTGTGGTACACGGCGATGTCGTTCCTCTTCTTCCTGTTCGCGGGCGTGCTCGCGCTGCTCATGCGCATCCAGCTCGCGTTCCCGGAGAACGACTTCCTTTCCGCCGACAGCTACAACCAGGCCTTCACCGTGCACGGCTCGGTGATGATGTTCCTGTTCGCCATCCCCGTCTTCGAAGCAATCGCCGTAACGCTGGTGCCGCAGATGCTCGGCGCGCGCGACCTGCCTTTCCCGCGCCTTGCCGCATTCGGCTTCTGGTGCTTCGTCCTCGGCGGCATCTTCCTCAGCGGTTCCATCTTCTTCGACGCCGCGCCACGCGGCGGCTGGTTCATGTATCCGCCGCTCACGTCCAAGTACCAGCCCGGGATCGGCGCCGACATGTGGCTGCTCGGGTTCTCGTTCATCGAGGTTGCCGCGATCGCTTCCGCCGTGGAACTGATCGTTGGCATTCTCAAGTGCCGGCCGCCGGGCATGCGTATCCATCTGATGCCGCTGTACGCGTGGTACACGCTGGTAGGAGCGTCCATGATCGTGTTCGCCTTCCCGCCACTCATCGCGGGAAGCATGCTGCTGGAGATCGAGCGCGCGTTCGACTGGCCGTTCTTCGACCCGTCGCGTGGCGGCGATCCGCTGCTGTGGCAGCACCTGTTCTGGCTCTTCGGCCATCCCGAGGTCTACATCATATTCCTGCCGTCGATCGCACTCGTGGCCATGATCGTGCCCACCTTCGCGCGCACCCCGATGGTGGGTTACGCGTGGGTCGTCCTGGCGGCGATCGGCACAGGATTTCTCAGCTTCGGCCTGTGGGTGCACCATATGTACACGACGGGCCTGCCGGGGATCTCGCTCGGCCTGTTCTCGGCGGCATCGAGCGCTGTCGCAATTCCCACGGGGGTGCAGTTCTTCTGCTTCATCGCCACGCTGCTGGCCGGCCGCGTGGTTCGATCGATTCCAATGCTCTGGACGCTCGGCGGCCTCGTGATCTTCGTGCTCGGCGGACTCACGGGCGTGATGGTCGCGATCGCTCCGTTCGACTTCCAGGCCCACGACTCGTTCTTCGTGGTGGCGCACTTCCACTATGTGCTGATCGGCGGGGCGATCTTCCCGATTCTGGCCGGGCTCTACTACTTCTTCCCGATCGTCAGCGGCAAGGCGCTGTCGGAGCGGTTGGGAACGGTGGCGTTCTGGCTCGCCTTCGTCGGGTTCAACGCGGCGTTCCTGCCGATGCACCTGACGGGACTGCGCGGAATGCCGCGCCGGGTCTACACGTATTCGGCCGGCCTCGGCTTCGACACGCTGAACCTGGTCTCTTCGGTGGGCGCCTTCGTTCTTGCCGCAGGCATCGCCGTCGTGGCCTGGGACGTCGTGAGGCGCAAGAAGCACGAGCCTTACGTGAAGCGGAATCCCTGGGGAGCGGGAACCCTGGAATGGGTGCAGGAAATGCCGGGCAAGCCCTGGGGCATCCGCTCGATTCCCGAGATCGACAGCCGCTATCCGCTCTGGGACCAGCCGAACATCGTCCGCGACATTGACGAAGGGCGCTTCTACCTGCCTGACGCGGAGGAGGGCCGGCGCGAGACGCTCGTCACCACCGTCGTCGACGCCGTGCCCGTGCAGTGTCAGCGCCTGCCGGGGCCGAGCTTCATCCCGCTGCTCGCCGCGCTCGCGCTCGGCGGCTTCTTCATCCTCGGCACGTTTCACCTCTGGTCGTTGGCCGTCGTGAGCCTGGCCGTTGCGACGGCCGTCATCTGCTACTGGCTGTGGACGGCGACCGGCCTGCACCCGGAAAAGCGCGAGAAGGACGTGGGCCTCGGTCTTTCCCTTCCGCTCTACGTCTCGGGCCCGGAGTCGGTGGGCTGGTGGGCGATGTTCGTCACGATGCTCGCGGACATCACCGCGTACGTCTGCCTCGTGTTCGGCTACTTCTTCTACTGGACGGTGCACGACGACTTTCCGCCCGACACCGGTGCAGGTCCCGGCGTGGCCTGGCCCACTGCCGCCGGTGGCCTGATGCTGGCCGCATACGTGCTGCTGCACCTGTCACGCGCGTGGAACTCCGCCGGGCGTACGGCGTCGTTCTACCTGGCGGCCGGCAGCTCCGTGTTGCTCGCCGTATGCGGCGCGGCCGCACTCGTGGCGGGACCGTGGACGACTGGCCTCGATCCGACGGCGCACGTCTATCCGGCCGTGGTGTGGATGCTCGTGCTGTGGACGACGCTGCACGTGACCGTCGGCATCATCATGACCCTGTACTGCCTCGCGCGCCGGGCGGCGGGTTGCATGACTGCCGGATACGACATGGACATCCACAACACGGTGCTGTTCTGGCAGTTCGTGACGCTGACCGCCGTGATCACGACGCTCGTCATTGCGGGCTTCCCGCTCGTCGCATGAGGGGAGCATGAGGGGAGAAGGATGATCCGCGATCTTCCAGAAAGAACCTCCGACCTGTGGCTGCTGGTTGCCGCGCCGACGATCTGGGCGATCCATTTCCTCGCTTCGTACATCACGGCGGCGGTCTGGTGCGCAAAACATGCCGCCGAAGATGCATCGCTGGCGCCGGCGCGCCTCGCGATCTCGTTTTACACGATCGCTGCGCTCGCCCTGCTCGCAGCCCTCGGACGCGGCGGATGGACGCGCCATCGGTACGGCGAATCGATCCTGCCGCACGACGTCGACTCGCCCGAGGACCGCCACCGGTTCCTCGGGTTCGCGACATTCCTGCTGGCCGGCCTGAGTGCCTTGGCGGTGGTCTACGCGGCGCTCGCGGCCGTGCTCATCGAGAGCTGCCGATGAAGCGCACACTCGCTCTTGCCGCCGGACTTTTTTCGCTCGCCGGCGCGTGGATGCTTCCGTTGCACGAGCTGATGCCGGGGCCGTTCTCGGCGCACATGACGATGCACATGGCGGTGGTCGCCGTGGCCGCGCCGCTCCTCGCACTTGGCGTGGCCGGCGGAAGTCTCGACCCCGTGCGCCGCGTGCCTGCGCTGTTCCCGCCCGTCCCGACGTCGATCGTCGAACTCATTGTGGTCTGGGCCTGGCACGCACCGGCGCTTCACCACGCCGCGCGGCACGAAACCGTGTTCCTCGCACTCGAACAGGGAAGCTTTCTCGCGAGCGCGCTTCTCGTCTGGCTCGCGGCTTTCGGCGGCGAGGCCGAAGCGCGGCCGGGCCGCTCGGCGGCAGGGATCGTGGCTTTGCTGCTCACGTCGATGCACATGACGCTACTCGGTGCACTGCTGTCCCTTCCCCCGCGCGCGCTGTACGCGCATGCGGACCATGGAGCGGCCCTGTCTCCGCTGGACGATCAGCATCTGGGCGGCGCCATCATGCTCGTTGCCGGCGGCATCGTGTATCTCGCGGGCGGCCTTTTCCTTTCGCTCGAGCTGCTACGCCATCGCGGTGCGGAGCCCGCATTCATTGGTGCGCGCGACGCCGGACACGCCGTGCTTTCGGGTGCGCGCGACGCCGGGCAGGCCGCGCGTTCCGGCACGCACGACGCCGGGCAGGCCGCGCGTTCCGGTGCGCGCGTGCGCGCGAATGAGGGTTCAACATGAGACGCTGGCGATTCGCTTACCGGCTCGCGGCAGTGGCGGCGCTCGGTGCGATGCTTGCGGCGGGCGGGTTCCTCGTGGCGGCTTCCGGAATCATCCCGATCAAGGCAAGCGACGGTCACTGGGCAATCACGGCCTGGATCCTGAATTTCTCGATGCGCCGATCGGTAGCGACGCATACGATGGGCATGAAACTTCCGTCGCTCGACCATCCGTGGATGGTGCTCAAGGGGGCAGGCCATTACGACCTCGGCTGCCGGCCGTGTCACGGCGGTCCGGATCTTCGACTTCCCCGGATCCCGGCGGCGATGACGCCGCACCCACCCCACCTGCCTCCAATCGTGCGCGAGTCCGACGCCGAGTCGCTCTTCTACGTCGTCAAGCACGGGATCAAGTTCACCGGCATGCCGGCGTGGTCTGCGCAGCAGCGCGACGACGAGGTGCACGCCGTGGTCGCTTTCATGCTCGAGCTTCCGAACCTTGACGCGGAGTCGTACAGGCGTCTCGTCGACGGGGACGACGCGGTTGCGCCGCTTGTCGATCCTTCCCGGGAGCTCGACGTGCCCCGGGCGGTCCGCGCAAACTGTGCGCGCTGCCACGGAGTCCACGGGCGCGGCCGCGAGCTCCCGTCGTTCCCGAAGCTCGCGGGCCAGAGGCGCGACTACCTGCTGCAGACGATGGATGCGTACGCGAGCGGCGATCGACCGAGCGGAATCATGGGGCCGATCGCGGCTTTGCTCGGGAGCGGAGAC
>JBHEOD010000093.1:605-7317 GCA_046261745.1 Binatia bacterium | reverse complement strand
TTCCCGCCGCGCCCTCCCCGCCGCGCGCATCTGAAGAAGGCACGACGGATGCCGGCAGGATCAAAGCTGGGCCGAGCGCCGGCGAGGACCCGTCCGCACGCGCATCGAGCATCGCACGTGGCGAACGGATCGCGCGCGAGGGAGTCCGGAAAGACAGGATCCCGTCCTGCACGCACTGCCATGGTCCGTCGAATCACCGCCGCAATCCCGCCTATCCGAAGCTCGCGGGCCAGTTCGCCGAGTATCTCGAGCTTCAGCTCGAACTCTTCAAGAAAGGCACGCGCGGCGGTTCCGAGTACGCGCCCCTCATGGACCACGTGGCGCCGCGCCTCGACCACACGTGGATGCGCGATGTGGCCGCCTACTACGAATCGCTGCCGCCCGAAGAGAATTGAATGGAGTCCTGGTCTCTCACGTTCAACGCGTTCAGCTTCCTCGTGGCTGCGGTGGTCATCTGGCGCGCCGGGACCAGGCTCGAGTTTCTCGCCGACAAGATTTCCAGGCGCACGGGGCTCGGACAGGCGTTTACGGGCATGCTGCTTCTCGCCGCTGCCACCTCGTTGCCGGAAGTCGCCACAACCGTCACCGCCGTGGCTTCCCTCGGCAATGCGAACCTCGCGGTGCACAACCTCCTCGGCGGCGTTGCCATGCAGACGACTATTCTGGTCTTTGCGGATGCGACGATGCGCCGGCATGGCTCGCTCACGTTCTTCAGTCCGACTTTCGCGCTGCTCGTGCAGGGCGTCGGGGTGGTGCTCCTGCTCCAGATCGCGATCGCGGGGATCACGGCCAAGGGACTGCCGGAGTTTCATTCGGTGAGTCTGTGGGTGGTGCTACTGGTCTTTGCCTACGTGGGGACGACGTATCTCGTCTACCGCGATCGCGGACAGCCGCGATGGACACCTTCGCGCCGCGACGACGTGCCGCCGGAAGTGCGAGAGAAGCAAGAGGAAGCGGAGGATGATGGCGCGGAGACTCGGGATGACGAGTCGCCGTGGCTCGCTTTTGCGGGCATGAGCCTCGTGGTGCTTGCCGGCGGGTGGTGGGCGACGCGTACGGCGGAGGTGCTCGCCGAGCAGACGGGGCTCGGAGAGGCCTTCCTCGGGGCGACGCTGCTCGCTACCGCCACGTCGCTACCGGAGGTCAGCACGACCTTCGCCGCCGTCCGCAATGACCGCTACACCGTCGCGATCTCCAATATTTTCGGCAGCAACGCGTTCGACGTGATGCTGCTTGCCCTGGCCGACATTCTGCATCGCGAAGGGACGATCCTCGCCAGTACCGCCGGGACGGAGGTCTTCATCGCGGCGATCGGGAGCATCCTTACCTGCCTCTTCGTGTGGGGACTCATCGAACGCGAGAACCGCATCGTCTTGCGCATCGGGTGGGACTCGGTGGCCGCCGTTCTCGTGTACGTCGGTGGAATGACGGTGCTCTTTTTCTTGTCGTAGCCGCTGTTGTTGCTCTGCCAAACTCGTCGCTTCCGGCAACCGCCTGGTGGCGCGACGGATCGCGCCGCAGATTCCGAAGTATTCGCTGCTGCCTTTGGGCAGGACGGCGATGCGCGCGGATGCGTCGCGCAGCACTTCCAGGCGACCGCCAATGTCAAGAAACCGACCGGGCACCCGGGCTATCGTCTATGTCTCTGCTCGCTGGTCAGCCGTGGAAATCGACCGGTAGCCGCTTGAGCTGGCTCATCAGCCCTTTCGAACTCCATTCGATCTGGTCTTCGAGGAGGCGGGCGTGGGGCGGAAGGAAGTCGAGCGCGGCGTCGAGCATCAGATGGAGTTCGCTGCGGGCAATGTGAACGCCAACGCAGTAGTGCGGCCCGTGGCCGAATGCGAGTGTCGCCCGGGTGTCGCGCAAGATGTCGATTCGCTCGGGATCCGGGAACGCGCGCGGATCGCGATTGGCGCCGGTCAAGCTTAGGATCACGAGCTGCCCTTTCTTCAGCGTCCGGTCGCGCAGCTCAAAATCCTCGAGGACGTAGCGGGCCATCGCGACGAGCCCGCTGTCGTAGCGCAGCAGCTCTTCGATGGCGTTCGGCAGCAGCGAACGGTCGCCGCGCAGCAGGTCGAGCTGGTCGGGGTTCTTCAGGAGCGACAGCAGACCTCTGGAGGCGCCGTTGCCGGGGGTATTCGTCCCGGTCGCCACCAGGGCCGCCACCACGCTCACGATGTCTTCTTTGGTGGTGCGCTCGTTGGCCTCCCCAGCGGCGAGGAGATCGGTGATGATTCCTTCGCGCAGCGCTTCGCGGTGGGCCTCGACCAGCTCGAGGACGAACTCGAATACCTCGATGCCGGCGCGCTCGGCTTTCTCGCGCTTGGCCGCGGAGAGAAACGGCCGGACATTGCGTGCAGCGCGGGGGAGATTGCGAAAACGAACCCCGATTTCGCCCTCGTCGGGAACTCCCAGCAGGCGGCCGATCACGGTGGTCGAGATCGGCTTGGTGAATTCTCCCACCAGATCGACCACGTCATCGCGCCGGCGAAGAGGCGCCGCGAACTCCTCCACAGCTTCCTGGATCTGCTGTCGCGTCCGTTCGATCGCGCGCGGCGAAAGAGTTCGATGCACCAGCCGCCGTCCGAGTGACTCCGGATCGGCAGGGGTGGCGCGGAATGGGAGCGCCGCCAGCAAACGCGCTGCCTTCGGGTCCGTCGTGGTCGGGGCGCGGTAGTCCTCGTGGGCGGAAGCGTCAGCCGTCAGCAGAGGGTGGTTGCACAGGAGCCGCACGTCCTCGTGACGCGTGATGACCCAGGCATTCAGGCCGGGTATCCAGCAAACGGGGTCGCGTTCGCGTAGCTCCGCGATGAGCGGTCCCGGTTCCGTCCTCGGTCCGGCCAGCACGGTCAACACATCGGGAAGCTCAACGCCGCTCATGCAGCCTCAGTACCGAAGACGGCGCCGATGTGCCATCGCAGGCGGCGGCATTCCTCGATCGGCTATCGCAGTTCCGGTGACCATGGGCTAAGGGGTCCACGCCGGTGCCCTATCGGCCTAATCACGCGGTCCACGGAGTCGAGGCGAGTTCCATGAGTCTTCCACGCATTTTCTGCTGCACTGTCTTCGCGGGTGCGCTCGCCCTGGCCACGCCCGTCTACGCGGCCGAAACGGGCGGCCTCCCCGGAGGCCACGGCGCGGCCTTCGGCGGGCCCGACCAGACCACCTCCTCGGACGACAACGGGCAATTGGGAGAGGTCGCCGAGGGGGAGGCCCTGGAACAAAGCGAGGTGGATTGGCTCACTGCCCCGCCGGCCGCCGATCGCCTTAGCGTCTGGATTCCAACCGCGGAGTGGACGGTGGCCCTGTCCTTGACGATTCCGTTGTTCCTCATCGACCCTTCCTTCGTGAATACGGGAAAGTTTTCGGCCGACACCTTCGCCGAGGCATGG
This sequence comes from Binatia bacterium, assembly GCA_046261745.1. Taxonomy (GTDB): domain Bacteria; phylum Desulfobacterota; class Binatia; order UBA1149; family CAITLU01; genus DATNBU01. The sequence continues at coordinate 3,925 of JBHEOD010000093.1, read as the reverse complement.
ACCAACGCTCCCGTGTGGGACACCGACGGTGCCGTGGCCAACTACGTGCTCCACCCGATGATGGGTGCGGAGGCGTACCTCACGCTACGCAACCGGGAGTACGGCCCGCTGGAGAGCTTCCTGTTCGCAACCGGCGTTTCCTTCGCGTGGGAGTATCTGTTCGAGGCCTGGGTTGAGAATCCGAGCGGACAGGACCTGCTCGTGACGTCGCCCGCTGGTGCCCTCCTGGGCGAACTCCGCTTTCAGATACGGCGTCGGCTCACGCGGTGGAGTCCATCGCTGGGACGCGACGCGCTGATCGTTCTGGTCGATCCGATCGAGGCGATCCATCGCTACATCGGCAAGGACGATGCCGCGGAGGAGACGATGAATTCCGCGCTGAACTTCGGACCCGACCAAGCGCAGTTGATGCTCACGATGCAGTTCTGATCTCTGCAAGTCGGGGACGGATCTCGAAGAAGCGCGAGCATTGATCGCGTCGATGCAAGCGGGGTTGCGAACGCTCTCCGGCGCGGAACGAGCCGGGCGCTTCGGGGCGAAGCGCGCCGCCGCGATGCGGCCCTGACCGCGCGCCCGCGTCAGCGCTGACGCCGGCCGTCACTGGGCCAACGATCCGGGTTGGCGATGTGAATCTGAGCGTCATCCTCGAGGGCGAGGGACCGACACCGTTCGGGACCTGAACCGAGGAGGTTTTCGCACTTCGAAGCGAGGGCAGCCGACCGGCACGTTGAGACAGCCCTTTTGTCCAAGACAAAAGCTTAACAATTCGGCAAAAGGCTCCTAGGCTCTCCCCATCACGGCGGCGGTTGCCCCGCCTCCCGGACACCAACGATCCCAACCTGACCGGAGGAACTCCCATGCGAACATTCCCGTCCCTGCTCCGCCCTCTGCAAAACCTGACCGCCGCCGCGGTGGTAGCCACTGCCATCGGCGCCTCGACCCTGGTGGTGGTTGACGCGCGACCGGCGTCGGCCGACGCACCGGATACGCTGGCCGAGTTGTTGATCGCCGCGAGCGGCGGCGGCGCGCTCGACAACAGCTCCCTCGACTACGACATCCTGTTGCAGACCGTGATCGCGCTGGAGGCCCTCGGCGGCGACCCCGACCTGGGCGGTGCCACTCTTCTCGAGGTGCTGTCGAACCCGGAGGCCAGTATCACCGTGTTCGCGCCGCGCGATCTCGCCTTCCGCCGCCTTGCCCGTGACCTCGGCTGGAACGGCAGCGGCGGCGACGGAGGTGCGCTCACCACGATCGTGGGTGCCTTCGACCTCGCGACGATCCGCAACGTGGTCAAGTACCACGTCGTTCCCGGTCGTTACTCGGTGCTGAAGGTGCTGCGCACCAAGACCTTCCACACCGCCCTGCCGGGCACGTCGTTCAAGCGAGTCGGTCTCACCCTGAAGGACAACGAGCCCGACCTGCGCGATCCGCAGCTCACCCTTCCGCTCGAGCTGCGCGGCGGCAAGGGGACCGCTCACACGATCACGCGCGTGCTGATCCCGGTCGACCTGTAGTCCTCGAATACACGTTCGTACGCGGGGCCGGCCGGGATGTGAGATTCCGGTCGGCCCTTGCTCGTTCGAAGTCAGAGCGGCAGGTTCGAAAGCGCCTTCGCCAGCAGGCTCGGCCGGTTTAGAGTGCGGATACCGACCTCCCCCAGCACCGGCTCCAACGCCGCGGCCCCACTCCCGCCTGCAAAAATAGCCACTTCCTGACCAACCAGATCCTTGAGCAGCCGGATCTCCTCGACTGCCCTTCCGTCGCGGGCCGGCAGCACGACGCTCAGCGCGATCGCGCGCGCGCCGAAGCGCTTGACCGCAGCCGCGATCTCACCGGCCGGCAGATTGGGTCCCAGGAACTCCACACGCCATCCCGTTGCGGCCGCGCTGACAGCGGCCAGCAAGGCCCCGAGTTCGTGCGATTCGCCGGAGAGCGTCGCCACGACGATCGTCGCGACGTCGCCTTGGGCTGCGCTGAGCCCGCGCGCAATGCAGCCGCGCAGCACCGACGTGGCCAGGTGCTCCTGGTAGATCCGCAACTCGCCGTCGCTCCAGGCCTGCCCCACCCAGGAGATCAGCGGCGCCAGGAAATCGTCCGTCCACACCGGGAGCGCGAGATCCGCCCTCGCGCCTTCGATCAGGCGTTCGAGACGATCACGATTGCAGTCTGCAACCGCCACCCTGCACTGCGCCAGCAGGTCTTCGACAGCGGTCGACTTCCCGACCGTACGCGGCGCCGCCGTAGCGACATCGTGATCGCGCAGGAACTCGGCGAGTTCTTCGTCGGTTTTCTCCGCCGCCGCCTTGATGCGAAGCCCGCGCTCGACGACGCGACGAAGCAGCGTGATCCGATCGATGTCGGAGTCGCTGTAGAGCCGCTTGCCGCTCTCGTCTCGCGACGGCGCCACCACGTGGTAGCGACGCTCCCAGGCTCTCAGCAGTTCGACGTTGACGCCGGTTCGCCGAGCGACGACCTGGATCGGATGACGCTTGCCCGCGTCGGGGACTGCCCACTGAGCCACGGCGTTTCCTGCCCACCCCGCCACCCGATGCGACACGCCGGAAGAGGCGACCGCGCTGGAACGAGGACCGGGAGAGGTGGACATACAACCGAAACCGTCCTGGACAAAACGGTTCGCGCACGATGGGCCTGCTGCCTCTGTCCGACTACCGCTTCAGCGCCCGCCGGCGAACCGTGTCGCGTCTTTGGCCGAGGTCCAGCCGATCGCACTGCTGACGCAGACACCGTCGTCCACGCGAAGCTGCATCACGACGTCCGTGGCCGACATCAGCGCGACCGGCGTGCCGGTTGGCAGGCTGAGCAGCCCCTTCGACGACTTGTTGTACCCGCGCATCTTCGCCGATCCGCCGCCCGCGGAGTCGGGCTTCACGGACACCTGGCGAATGCCGTCGGCCGAAGCTCCCCGGTCCCTGTACGAGAATCCCTTGCCCGACGCTTTCCAGCACGGCGCGCCGCCGCACGAAGCTCCCGCGCGTTCCACGAGAAACTCGCCGGCCAGTGCGCCGTCGCCGTACAGGCAAAGCGAGTAACGCGACGAACCCGAAACCGGGTTGCCGAAGTCGGCGGTCGTCGTCGCGGTGGTGAATCCCTTCCACTGTACCTTGAGCTTCTCGGAGCCCGCGCGGCGCTCGTCGATGGACACCGATGCGGTGTAAGCGTCGGTGCAGCCCGTTGCGTCAAGCAGCGAAGGGCAGGGTTCGACGAACGTGATTGTCACGGAATCCTCGCTGGCGCCGACGGGGCCGGTGACGGTGAGCCGGAGCGTCACCGAACCGGGTGATGCGGGGCCGGAGAAGCTC
>JBHEOD010000093.1:0-595 GCA_046261745.1 Binatia bacterium | reverse complement strand
CCGCCGGCGTGCTCTCGCCGGTCAGCGTGACCGGAAGCCCGGCGGTCTGCTCCCACAGCCACGTGTCCACGGTGCCGACGCTGCCCGAGCCGTCGAGTTCGACGTCGGAGCCGACGCGGACCGTCGCGTCCTTTCCGGCGATGGCGATAAGGTTCGGAATGCCGGGGCCGCCGAACTTCTCGGCCAACAGGTCGAGCAGCGGCTGATTGGCCGCCACCGGTTCGGGGAAGCCCAGCGTGTTGGTGTAAGCGCCGAAGTTGCCGCTGTGCCAGTCGAACCACTGCGCGCTCATGCCGTAGTCCGCGAACAGGTCGAGCATGTCGCGGGCCCACTGGCCGCTGCCGCGCGACGCGGTGAAGTTGCGCGGCGACTGTCCGAACTCGCCGATGTTCACCGGCACGCCGGCGTTCGCATAGAACGTCATTCCCTCGGCCAGCAGCGAGTCTTCCAGGGTTTCCTTCGTGAACGGCGTGAAGTTGTCCCACGACGCAAACTCCTGCAGTCGCACGCCCAGGCCGGCGCTTCCGGTGAGGGCCTCGCCCTTCACCCAACCGCGGATGCGATAGCGGTGGCCCTGCTTGAGTGCGACCAGGAG
>JBHEOD010000092.1:0-15533 GCA_046261745.1 Binatia bacterium | reverse complement strand
GGCGCGATGGCACGCGACTTCGTCGCGCGGATCGCGTCCGACAAGATGACGTTCTTCGCCGGCTGGATCTTCGGATCGCTCGGCGTGTTCTACATCATGGCGACGAACGAGACGGCCGGCATCGTCGCGGCCGATGTGCTCGGCCGCTACTGGTTCTTTCCGCTCGAACGGCTGCTGCTCGCGGCCGTTCTGTTCGGGCTGGCGTGGCGAGGTCGGCGGGAAAACCTGCGGCGCGCGCAGCTCCTCGTCCTTCTCGGCTACCTTCTCGCCCTGGAACTGCTGCTGATGAACGTGCAGCCGGTGCTGCGCCAGGGGCTCGCGCCGTACCATTTCCCGGGATTCTACCTGCATCCTTTCGTGACGGGCGGCTTCTTCCTGCTGCTCGTGGACTGGCTGCGCTCGGCGATGTCGCTCAGGCTCGTGGCCCAGCTCGTGTGCGCGCTGCCGCTGCTGTCTTTCGCGTTCGACACGGCGCTCGGCGTTCGCAAGGCGTTCGCGTCACTGCCCATCGCGGACGATCTCGGCTGGCTCGTCGAGCGGCTGCAGGCAACCCCATCGAGCACGGTGTTCGCGCTCAATCCGATCCGCAAGCCATTCTCCGCCAGGCCCGCGACGGAAGCGTCGCTGCTCAACTTGCCGAATTTCGTCTCGACGTTGTCCGGCCGCTACGTCTTTCACCAGGAGTGGATGTTCAACGAGTTGGGCGACGACAGCGACCTGCGGCGCGAGCTCGGCACGAGCTGGCTGCTTTCGGGAACGATGCGCCCGCTTTGGACACCCGCCCGCCCCGTCCGCCTTCCGGGCGACGTGTTCACCCTGACGTGGACGTACCTGGAACTGCGCCGCGAGCAGAAGCTCGAGATGCATCGCGACCTGCTGCGCGAGTATACGCCGTGCGCGTTCCTGTCGGACTTTCGCGTGGACCTTCTCGTTCACGACCTCGCCAACGACGGCCCGCTGGCGGCGCCGGCGTCGCGATACCTCGCGCTCGAAGCCCTAAGTCCCCACGAGACCTTCGGCGTGTATCGCTTTGATCGGGCGCGGGCTGCGGCCGAGCTGTGTGGCACGGGAAGGCCGAAGGGGAACTGACGTCGCCCGGAAGTGGCCGCAACGCGCAGCCTGTGCCAGAACGGGGCTGCCGTGCATCTTCCCCCGCTAGCCTACAGCCTTTGGCAGAAGCTCTTCGTTGCACCGAAGCTGGCCCCGCTGCTGCGGCATTCCGCCTTTGAAAAGGCCCACTCCGTTTGCGAGCTGGGCTGCGGTCCGGGCTCGAATTTTCCGTTCCTTTCGTCAAAGAAGTACGTCGGCATCGACATCGGCAAGGATTACATCGACCACGCCAACCGCACCTACGGCGAGCACTTCCGCGTCGGCGACGTGTCGGCGAGCATCGATTGGCTCGACGAACGGTTCGACCTTGTGCTCATCCACAGCGTGCTGCATCACCTCGACGACGAACAGGCGGTGCGGACCCTCACCCATGCCAGGCAGCTTCTCGCGCCCGGAGGATCGCTGCATGTTTTCGACGTGGTGCTGCCGCCGTGGTGGACTTTCGCCGGCGTGCTGGCCCGCCTGGACGAAGGTCGCCACGTGCGCCGCTGGGATCGCTGGGACGGCGTGTTTTCCCGCTCGATCGGGACCTACGAGAAGACCGACTTCCCGCTGCGGCTCTTCGGCCTCGAGGCCTATCGCATGTTCCATCTCGTCTGCTGAACGTCACACGCCGCCGTGTCCCACGGGAAATGTCCCCGTGCCCGAGCTCTCGAAGCGTCGCGCATACGCCGCGGGCGGGTCGCTCCGTGTGCCGCTCGGCGGTTGCCCGCCCAGTGTGCCGTCGGGCGGTCGCCCGCCCAATATGCCGTTGGGCGGTTGCCCGCCCGATATGCCGTTGATAACTACGCGCGTTCCCGGTCACCCCATGGATTACAAACACACGCTCCAGCTTCCTTCCACCGACTTCCCGATGCGCGCGAACCTGCCCGAGCGCGAGCCGGCCATGCTTGCCACGTGGCAGGACGAGGGAATCCACGAACGCATGCTCGAGTCGCGCGCGAGCGCGCCGTTGTTCCTGCTTCACGACGGTCCGCCGTACGCCAACGGGAACATCCACATCGGGCACGCTCTCAACAAGATCCTCAAGGACGTCATCGTCAAGTACAAGACGCTGGCCGGCTTCCGCGCGCCGTACCGTCCGGGCTGGGACACGCACGGCCTGCCGATCGAGCTCGAGGTGGAAAAGAAGATCGGACGCAAGGCCAAGTCGGAGATGAGCCTGGTCGAGGTGCGCAAGCTCTGCCGCGAGTATGCCGACAAGTTCGTCGACGTGCAGCGCCGAGACTTCAAGCGCCTCGGCGTGTTCGGCGAGTGGGATCGCCCGTACCTCACCAAGGATTTCTCCTTCGAAGCGCAGGAAGCGCGCGAGCTCGCCACCATCCTCGAGACGGGCGGCATCTTCCGCAGCAGGAAGCCGGTGCACTGGTGCGCGTCGTGCCGCACGGCGCTGGCCGAAGCCGAAGTCGACCACGAGACCAAGCAGTCCACGTCGGTGTTCGTTGCATTCCCCATCGAGGCGAAGGGTCCGCTCGCGCCGTTCGCCGCTCGCCGCCCGTTCATCGCCATCTGGACGACCACGCCGTGGACGCTGCCGGCCAACCTCGCGGTGGCCGTCGGCCCCGACCTCTCGTACTCGCTGGTCGAGTCCGCCGATCGTACGCTCGTCGTCGCCACGGACCTGATCCCGTCGCTCGCCAAGCTGTTCCCGGTCGGCGACGTGCTCGCCACGTTCTCCGGCCGCGAACTCGACGGACTCAACGCGCGTCATCCGTGGATCGAACGCGACTCGCTGGTCATCCTCGGCGACCACGTCTCGCTCGACGCCGGCACCGGCGCCGTCCACACCGCGCCCGGCCACGGCCACGACGACTACATCGTTGGCCGCAAATACGGCCTCGAAGCCTACGCGCCCGTCGATGCCGGCGGACTCTTCACCGCCGAGGTTCCGGAGTTTCAGGGACAGTTCGTGTTCGCCGCCGACAAGGCGGTCGTCGATTTGCTCACCGCGCGCGGCGTGCTGCTCGCCGAGGAAGCCATCGAGCACAGCTATCCGCATTGTTGGCGCTGCAAGAAGCCGATCATCTTCCGCGCCACCGACCAGTGGTTCCTGTCGATGGAGACGAACGACCTGCGCGAGCGGGCTCTGGCCGCCATCGACCGCGTGCAGTGGATCCCGGCCTGGGGCCGCGAGCGAATCTACGGGATGATCTCCGGCCGGCCCGACTGGTGCCTGTCGCGACAGCGTGCGTGGGGCGTGCCGATCATCGCGGTGCATTGCCGCAAGTGCGCGCACGTGGTGGCCACGCCGGAGATCGCGCGCCGCGCTGCCGAGATCTTCGAGACCGAAGGCGCTGATGCGTGGTTCGCGCGGTCGGTCGAAGACTTCCTGGCGCCGGAGATGAAATGCACGGCCTGCGGCGGCGGCGAGTTCGAACGCGAGACCGACATTCTCGACGTCTGGTTCGACTCGGGCGTCAGTTTCGCGGCCGTCGTCGAGCCCGAGTTCGGCAAGGATGCGGTGGCCGACCTTTATCTTGAAGGCAGCGACCAGCATCGCGGCTGGTTCCATTCGGCGCTGCTCGCGTCGGTGGCCACGCGTGACCGCGCGCCGTACCGCGCGGTGCTCACGCACGGTTTCGTGCTCGACGGCGAAGGGCGCAAGCAGTCCAAGTCGCTCGGCAACGTGATCGCGCCTCAGGACATCCTGAAAACCTACGGCGCCGACATCCTGCGCCTGTGGGTGGCCTCCGAAGACTACAGCGAGGACGTGCGCATCTCCGAGGAGATGATGAAGCGGCTGGCCGACTCCTACCGCCGCATCCGCAACACGTCGCGTAACCTGCTCGCAAACCTCGCCGACTTCGATCCGATGGCAGACGTCGTCGCGGTGGCCGATCGCAACGAGATCGACCGCTGGATCCTCGCGCGCCTCGACGACTTCCTCGTGCGATGCCGGCGCGCCTACGACGCGTACGAGTTCCACATCGTGTTCCATGCGCTCAACAACTTCTGCAGCGTGGACCTGAGCGCGCTTTACTTCGACGTCGTCAAGGACCGCCTCTACACGAACGCGCGCGATTCACGCGCCCGGCGCAGCGCGCAGTCCACCATGCACGACATCCTCGTGGCGCTCGTGCGCGTGATCGCGCCGATCCTGTGCTTCACGGCCGACGAGATCTGGCGCGCGATGCCGCCCGCGCAGCGGCGCGCGGCGGGCGGCGCGGCCAGCGTCTTTCTCACCGACTTCCCGGTGGCCGATCCCTCCTGGAAGGACGAGGCGCTGCTCGCGCGCTGGGAAAGGCTCTGGGAAATCCGCGGCTTCGTGACCAAGGCGCTCGAGGTTGAGCGCAAGGAAGGCCGGCTCGGGCAGTCTCTCGAGGCACGCGTCAGCCTGGCCGTGACAGGGCGCGATGCCGAGACGCTCTCAGCCATCGGCGAGCGGGGTCTTTGCGAGATGTTCATCGTCTCGCAGGTCGAACTCGCCCCCGGAAGCGGCGAACTCGCCGTCAGCGTCGGGAAGGCGCGGGGCGCCAAGTGCGGCCGCTGCTGGAACTTTGCCGAGGCGGTCGGCACCTTTGCCGACCATCCCGAGCTCTGTGACCGCTGCCACGAGGTGGTGATCCGGCTGTGAGCGGACGGGCGTCCGCGCTGCTGATCGCGCTGATCTTCGCGCTCGACCAGTACACCAAGCAGCTGGTGGTGGCGGCCTGGGAGCTGGGGGAGTCCACGCCCGTCATCCCCGGCTTCTTCTCACTCACCTATCTGCGCAATCGCGGCGGCGCGTTCGGGCTGTTTTCCGACCTGCCGGAAACCTGGCGCGTCGCTTTCTTCGTTGTGTTCGCCGTCGCAACGGTGGCGGCGCTCGTCTGGATGCTGCGCACCACCGAGCGCCACGACTGGGTTCAGCGCCTCGCCCTCACGTCGGTGATCGGCGGCGCGGCCGGGAATCTCTGGGACCGCGTGCGCCATGGTGAAGTAGTCGACTTTCTGGACGTCTACGTTGGCGACTGGCACTGGCCTGCCTTCAACGTGGCGGACAGCTTCATCTCGTGCGGGGTGGTGCTGCTGCTTCTGAGTTCTTTCCGACCGGCTGGTCGGGGAGAGGGGCGGGACCAGAACGACAAGTGACGTTGGGGCCGCCACGGCAGTGGGCGATATGACCGGTGACATCCGGTGCGACACGTCACAGCCGGCGGACACGAAAGCGCCCCGACTTGACGGGCGGGGCCACGGGACGAAAGGAGCGATCATGCGTTCATTGAAGAGACGAGTTTTGGCGGTATTCATGGCGTCGGCAGTTGCCGGCTGCGCGTCCGGGCCGATGTCTCCCCGCGAAACCGGAGCATTGACGGGCGCTGCTGTAGGCGTGGGCTCTGGCGCGCTGATCGGAAGTGCGGCCGGCGGTACCGTGGAAGGCGCCCTGATCGGCGGCGCCGTCGGCGCGGTTGCCGGCGCGATCATCGGAGACAGTGTGCAGGCCCGCCAGCAGCGCGCAGCGCGCGACGCGGCCCTTGCCGAAGAACTCCGTCGCCGGGACCTGGACGCGCGTGGCACGGAGCGCGGCGTGGTCGTGAACCTGCCCGACGTGCTGTTCGAATTCGGTCGCGCCGAGCTTGCGCCGGGAGCGCGCCGCGCAGCGGCCACGATCGCGGACGTGCTCCAGAGCCCCGGGGTTGCATGGCGACAGGTGGCCGTCGAAGGGCACACCGATTCGATCGGCACTGAGCAGTCGAACCAGGCCTTGTCCGAACGACGAGCGGATGCGGTGGCGGACGCGCTGGTCAGCCGCGGTGTCGCCGGGCAGCGGATCATGATTCGCGGCCTCGGCGAAGTTTACCCGGTAGCCGCCAACGTCTACGGCGACGGACGGGACAATCCCGCCGGCCGCGCCCAGAATCGACGTGTCGAAGTGGTGATCCTCAGCGAAGGCGCCGGCCAGCCGCAGGCGCAGCCCACCCAGTACCAGCAGCAGCCCGTTTATCAGCAACAGCCTGGATACCAGCAGCAACCGGTTTATCAGCAGCAGCCAGGTTACCCGCAGCAGCCGGTTTACCAGCAGCCCGGCTATCCGCAGGGACCTCCGGGCGGCGGCTATCCCGGCCAGCCCCCGCCCTACGGCTACTGAAAAAAGGGGTCAGACCCCTTTTTCGGTGGCCCCACATTCCGCTTACCGACTGGCAACGGCCCGCCCCCTTCGCAGGGAGCGGGCCGTTCGCGTTCGCATTATGTAGCGCGCGGCGCCAGACGCCGCTTTCGACGTTCGACGAGAGCGGTGCCTTCGCTGCGCCCCGGAGCGCGATCATCAGCAAACCTCAGGATTTCGTGGTGCGGGAACCGTGGTAGGATCCGACCGCCGTGGAATATACGAAGACCCCCATGTTGTCCTCCCTCACATTCGTCCAGCGATTCCTTCGTAGCGGTTGCGTCACGGCGCGCGGCGTCAAGCGTAGCGTCGCCGGCCGAATGTGCGCTGCCGTTGTGCTGGCAGCGATGGCTTCCGACGCCACCGCAGAGCCTCTCGTCGCTCTCGGTACCCTCGGCGGAACCGAAAGCACTGCACTGTCCATCAACAACGCCGGGCAGGTAGCCGGACACGCAGAGTTGGCGAACGGAGAATTCCACGCTTTCCTCTACAGCGGCGGAGCAATGACCGATCTCGGCGCGCTGGCCTCCTCCGACCACTCCTCCGCCACCGCCATCAACGAGGCGGGTCAGGTCGTGGGCCGAATGAATGTGCCCGGCGGCACTCACGCGTTCCTCTACGACAACGGCATCGTGACTGACCTCGGGACCCTTGGTGGCTGGCTCAGCGATGCCGCGGCCATCAACGACGCCGGACAGGTTGTTGGTTGGTCGCTGACGAGCGAGACGGCACGCGCGTTTCTGTACGAGGACGGCGCGATGAGCATTCTTGGCATGCTCGGTACCTCCAGTTTTGCAATCGATATCAACAACGCGGGACAGGTCGCCGGCGACTTCATTACCGAAGAGGGGGACCAACACGCTTTTCTCTACAGCAACGGCGTGATGACCGACCTCGGCACGCTCGGCGGAAACGAAAGCCATGCTCGCGCCATGAACGAGGCCGGGCAGGTAGTCGGGGACTCGCTAAACGCAGCCGGAGAGCGACGCCCGTTCTTTTACAGTAGCGGGGTGATGACGGACATCGGAAGCTTCGGCAGTACCTCTGGCTTGGCGCAGGACATCAACGACGCGGGTCAGGTGGTCGGCACGTCGACTCTCGCCGGCGAAACAATGGGGCATGCCTTCCTGTACTCGGCCAACACGATGACCGATCTCGGCACACTGTGGGGAACTCACAGCGGCGCAACGGCGATCAACAACTCCGGCCAGGTTACCGGCTGGGTCAGCTCCGGCGCCGGAACCGTCGCGAAACCATTTCTCTACAGTGATGGCCTGATGTTCGATCTCGGCTCGCTGCCGGGCAACGCGCGTACCTACACCACCGATATCAACGACGCCGGGCAGGTCGTCGGCTACGCGCAGGGCCTTGTGACGGTGTGGGCTCATGCGTTCTTCACGCCATGCCCGCTACTGCCCGCCACTACGTGTTTCGCCGGCACCAAGTCGTCGCTCCTGGTGAAGGACGGGCCTTTCTCGAGAGACTCCGTTCGCTGGAAGTGGAGCGGCGGCCCGGAGATCGTCCAGGCCGATCTGGGGAATCCCGCCGCAACGACCAGCTATCGCGCATGCATGTACGATTCGACCGCCGGCGTGGACAGCCTCGTCACGAAGCTGGAGATCAACCCGACTTCGGCGTGGAGCAACGAGAGCCCGAGAGGATGGACCTACCGGGACCGAAGCGCCAGTGAAGACGGCGTGCAGCAGTTGCAGCTCACCGCCGGGCAGGCCGGCAGGACAAGAGTACGACTTGGAGCCAAAGGGCCGGGGATCCCGATGCCCGCGGCGTTCAGCAGCGCGGAGCTGTTCGACCAGAATACCCAAGTCACGATTCAGCTCTTCAATGACGCGACGTCCGCGTGCTGGACAAGCGCGTTCCCGTCGTCGATCGTCAATACGGCGACGCGGTTCAAGGCCAAGACCCCGTAGTCCGAGTGGCACGAACGCCTCCTGGCCCTCCAAAACGAGAGACAGCCCCGCAAAAATGGGGTCAGATCCCGCGCGCGCCCGCCAGCGGTGGGAACCCGGGCCAGCCCCCTTTTCCGTTAATCCCTTTCGCGGTGAGACCCCAACGTCGGGTATTAACGAGAAACGGCCCGCTCCCTTCGCAGGGAGCGGGCCGTTTCAGTTCAGCCGGATTGCCGAGCGCAGGCCTCAGCAGTCGTAGTACATCTCGAACTCGTGGGGATGCGGCCGCAGGCGGATCGCGTCGATCTCCTTGGAGCGCTTGTGGTCGATCCAGGTGGAGATGAACTCCTCGGTGAACACGTCGCCCTTGAGCAGGAAGTCGTGGTCGCCTTCGAGTGCGGCGCAAGCGTCGGCCAGCGAGCCCGGCACGCTCGGCACGTCCTTCAACTCGGCCTTCGACAGGGCGTAGATGTCCTTGTCGAGCGCCGATCCCGGATCGAGCTTGCGCTCGATGCCGTCGAGTCCGGCCATCATCATGACGGTGAACGCGAGGTAGCCGTTGCACGAAGGATCCGGGAAGCGAACCTCGATGCGCTTCGCCTTCGGGGAAGGCGAGTACGTCGGGATGCGCACCGAAGCCGAGCGGTTGCGACTCGAGTACGCCAGGTTCACCGGCGCTTCGAAGCCGGGCACCAGGCGGTGGTACGAGTTCATGGTGGGGTTGGTGATCGCGCAGATCGCCGGTGCGTGGTGCAGGATTCCGGCGATGTAGTGCAGCGCGAGCTCCGAAAGGCCGCCGTACTTGTCACCTGCGAAGAGCGGCTTGCCGTCCTTCCACAGCGACTGGTGGCAGTGCATGCCCGAGCCGTTGTCGCCGAACAGGGGCTTCGGCATGAAGGTGGCGGTGCGCCCGTGGCGGCGCGCCACATTCTTCACGATGTACTTGTACCACATCAGCATGTCGCCCATCTCGACGAGGGGCGCGAATCGCATCGCGATTTCCGACTGACCGGCGGTCGCCACTTCGTGATGCTGGCGCTCGATGCGCATTCCGACGCTTTCCATGACCTGGCACATCTCGGTGCGGATGTCCTGGAACTGGTCGGTCGGCGCGCAGGGGATGTAGCCTTCCTTCGAACGGACCTTGTACCCGAGGTTCTGGCCGCCGTCTTCGTCCGTGTTCCAGACGGCTTCGCAGGAGTCCACCTCGTAGTAGCCCATGTTCTGGCGCGTGATGAAACGCGCGGAGTCGAAGATGAAGAACTCGGGCTCGGGACCGAAGTACGCCGTGTCCGCGACGCCTGTCGACTTGAGGAACTCGATGCCCTTGCGTGCGATGTTGCGGGGATCGCGATCGTAACGCTGGCGCGTCAGCGGATCCTCGATGTCAGCAATGATCGAGAGCGTGGGCCGTTCCATGAACGGATCCATGCGGGCCGTGGCCGGGTCCGGCACCACGAGCATGTCGGACGCGTCGATGGCCTTCCATCCGCGGATGGACGAGCCGTCGAAGCCGAGGCCATCCTCGAAGATGGACTCGTCGAACTCGCTCATGGGCGTGGTGAAGTGCTGCCACGTGCCCAGCAGGTCACAAAACTTGAAGTCCACCATTTCGGCCTTGTTCTCTTTGGCGAACTTCACTGATTCTTTCGCTGTCATTGCTGCCTGGTCCTCCTGACGAAATACGGATGAGTGTGAGTGCGAACGGTGCCGAGCGGGCTTCTGGTTACAGCGCCGACTCGCCGGTTTCCCCGGTGCGGATGCGGACGACCTCGTCTACCGTCGTGACGAAAATCTTGCCATCGCCGATGCGGCCGGTGCGGGCCGCGGCCGTGATGGCCTCGACGACGGGCTCCACCTGGTCGTCCTTGACGATGACCTCGAGCTTCACCTTGGGCAGGAAGTCCACCACGTACTCGGCTCCGCGATAGAGCTCGGTATGGCCGCGCTGGCGCCCGAACCCCTTCACCTCGCTGACGGTGATGCCTTGGACTCCGACTCCGCTCAGGGCTTCCTTCACCTCGTCGAGCTTGAAGGGCTTGATGATTGCTTCGACCTTTTTCATTTCCTGGTCTCCTGACGTGTTTGGTGGGGATCGCTATCCGCGGCCCCCCCGTTGCCGAACCGTTGTCCTTCGCAGACACCGGTCCGGCCGATCCTCGGCGGGAGGGCGAGGGTCTGCGCGATCCGCTTGTCCGGCGGCGATTGTGCAATTGCGATGCCACGGCCGAGGCGGCAAATCCACAGAATTCCCGGGGCTTCCGCGCCGGCCGCCTGCCGCGATTTCCGGCACTGCCCGGATCTTGGGCAACGAATCGGGTGGAGAATCGGGTCTGGCCACCGCTATGTCCACAGCGGGCCGGGTGTTTTACTGGGCCAGGCCGGCAGCCTTCAGCGTGTCGTAGGCCGCGTTGATCCGTCGCATCCGCTGCTCGGCCTCGCCCCGGAGTTCCTCGCCCAGATGCGTGACGCGATCCGGATGATGCTCCTTGGAGAGTTCCCGCCAAGCCTGCTTGATCTCGGCAGGCGAGGCGCCCGGCGAAAGACCCAGGATCGCGAAAGCCTCGGCGGTTCGGTCGGGCGGCGGCGCGGAGCGGCCCCCGGCTTGCTCGAAGCCCTGCTGCCACTGGAACTGGAAGTCGGCCAGGAACGGCGCCAACCCGAGCTGCCGGACGATGTCCTGCAACATCGCGGCCTCGGCCGGGCTCATCGCGCCGTCGGCCCGGGCCACGCGGCCGAGCATCTGCACGACGATGTAGCGGGCCTGCAGGTCGTACTCGCGCACCAGCAACGCGCACAACTCGGCCACCGGGACGGTGGAAGAACGGGCTTCCTGGATCCGGTCGCGAACCCACAGCAGTTTCTCGTCGTTGTAGCGGAGCTCGCGCTGGAAGAAGTGCCGGATCACGGTGACTTCGCGGCGGTCGAGGCTGCGGTCGATCTCGGCCAGCCGCACCAGCAGCGCGATCATGGTCTGGAAGTAGCGGTCGTGGCGCAGGTTGCCGTCCTGGGCGTGGAACGGAACGGCCCGGCGCTGCAGATACCAGCGGCCGACCATCCCGAGAACGACGGACGTCACGATGAAAAACAGCGCAACGCGCGCGACGCCCACCATCAGCGGAGCGCCGCCGACGAGCGCCATCAGCAGCAGGAAGATGAGGCAGCCGAAGTTCGGGATTCTGATCACTCGGCCGCACTTGCCGATGGAGGGGATGGTCGGGGTGAGAGGATTTGAACCTCCGGCTCCTGCGTCCCGAACGCAGTGCTCTACCAGGCTGAGCTACACCCCGGGGCCCATCGGACCGGGCCTGATAACACGCGCGTCGGTGGAAGCGAAATCTGGATTGGCCGGCTTCGGCGTGGGTGGCGCCCGGCACCTGCATACTCGCGGCGCCTACAGCCGCTGCGCGAAGCGGCTCTCGCGAGCACGCAGGCACCGGCCGCCACGTGGTCATTCGCAATCCAAAATCGGGGACTGGTACGGATTTCCCCATCGCAGAGTTCGAGCATCCGCAGG
The DNA here is from genome assembly GCA_046261745.1 of Binatia bacterium. Taxonomy (GTDB): domain Bacteria; phylum Desulfobacterota; class Binatia; order UBA1149; family CAITLU01; genus DATNBU01. The sequence continues at coordinate 3,913 of JBHEOD010000092.1, read as the reverse complement.
CGGAGGCGGGAAATCTGTACCTGTCCCGAATTTCGAGGTCAGGCGTTTCCGCGCAGGGCGCGGATGGTGGCGGCGTAATCGGGGCTCTTGAAGACGGCGGAGCCGGCCACCACCACGTCGGCGCCGGCGTCGATCACGCGCTGGACGTTGTCGGTCTTGACGCCGCCGTCCACCTCGAGAATGTAGCCGTAGCCGTGTTTCTCGCGCAGGTCGCGCAACTGCGAGAGTTTCGGCAGCGACACTTCCATGAAGGCCTGCGCGCCGAAGCCGGGATTCACGCTCATCACCAGCACCAGCGCGGCGCGCTCGAGCGCGTCGCCGAGGCTGGCCACGGGCGTGTCCGGGTTGATCACGACGCCGGGCTTCGCGCCGCCGGCCTCGATCTGGTCGAACAGAGCTCCGAGGTCGGCCACCGCTTCGCGGTGCACGCTGACGTAATCCGCGCCGTTGGCGATGAACTGGTCGACGTAACACTCGGGGTGCTCGATCATCAGGTGCACGTCGAGCGTGAGATCGGTGGCGCGGTTGATGGCGCCGACAATGTCGGGGCCGAGCGTGAGGTTGGGCACGAAGTGACCGTCCATCACGTCCACGTGGATCCAGTCGGCGCCGGCATCGGTCACGGCGCGCACCTCGTCGGCGAGGTGTCCGAAATCGGCGGATAGAATGGACGGCGCGACGCGAATCACGAGGCCTTATACGAAGGGGCCACGAGTCGGGCAACCCGTGATCCATTTGCGACGCGCCCCGTGTGCCCCTTAAACTCGCCGGCTCCATGAAGGAAGAGCACGCGCGCGGCCACGTCCAAGGCAACCAGGCAGGTCCGCGACGTGGCGTGAAGCTGGCCGCGCTCGCGCTCGGTGTGACGCTCGCATTCGCCACGTTCGAAGTGTCGCTGCGCCTGGTCCCCGGGATCATTTCTCCGAAGGCGCTGATTCTGTTCGAGCCCGACCTCCGCGCCGACATCGCCGCCGGGTCCTACGCGCTGCAGAAGGACTTCCGCGAGGTTGAGCGCGACGACGGCGGGCCGCCGCTCTTCGTGCCGAAGCCCGAGTCGCCGATCGTGTCCATCGATGCCGCCGAGGACGGCTCCGAGCGCTCCACCGACGAGATCGGTTTCTGCAATCCGCCCGGCCGATACGCAGGCCGCGAGCGCATCGACGTGATCGCACTCGGAGATTCGTTCTCCTGGTGCCACGCTGTGCGGCCCGAGCAGGCCTGGCCGGCCCTCGTCGGCGAGCGCACGGGACTCTCCACGTACAGCCTCGGGCTCGGCGGCAAGGGCCTTTACGAGTACGTGCAACTGCTTCGGGAGTTCGGCATTCCCAAGCGCCCGCGCGTCGTGATCATGAACGTGTACGGCGGCAACGACCTGCGTGACGGCGTCGTGTATCGCGACTACCGCGCGGCCGTCGAGCGCGGCGAGCCGCCGCCAAGCGACGAGCCGGAAAACATCGCTCCGGGCCTGGTGTCGAGCGCGATCGGGCGCCGCAGCTACGCGCTCAACTTCGTCGTCGCGTGGCTGAGCCGACTCGCGCACACCGATCCCTCCAAACTGGAGAAGGTCGGCATCGACCTGCGCTACGACGTGCTGCTGTCGGCAGGCGAGGTGAAGTTCAACACCGAGAACCGCGACCGCGACGAGATCGCGGTTGCGCGCCGTCTCGAGAGCGGGGCCGCTCCTCTGACGATCTGGGACGGCGCGCTCGAGCGACTGGTCGCACTCGCGCGTGAACACAGCTTTGCCGCCGTCGTCAGCTACACGCCGGCCGCTTACTCGGCCTACCACGGCAGCGTGCGGCTGGCCGATCCGTCGCTCGCGCCGCTGCTCGTGCGATTCGACGAGGCGCAGCGCCGGCACTTGTCGGAGCGCTCCGCGTCGCTCGGCCTGCTCTTCCTCGACTTGACCCCCCGGCTTCGCGAGGCCGCTGCGCACACGGACGCGTCCGGCCTGATGTACGGCCCTGTGCACGTGCACCTGAGCGCGCGCGGCAACGAAGTGGTCGCGCAGGCCCTCGCGAGCTTTCTTGCGGAGAAGGGATTGGCTAGTAGCGCAACGCCGTGAGCGGCCCGGTTTCGAAACCGCGGCGGGTTCGGACTCGCGAAAGGATGAATCCATGAAGGACAACTCGACGAAGCGGACGGGGGCGATTCTGTCGGCGATGCTTGCGGCGTGCATGTTCGCGCCCTTCACCGCCGGGGCGGGCGGCGCGTGTCCGGATTACGACAACAAACTGTTTTGCGGCGAGCTCACCAACGACTGCCAGGTGACGGCCACCGATGCGCTGGCCGGCCTGCGCATGGCCGTCGGGCAACTCGTGGACCGGCCCGAGGCCGATCTCGACAACAGCGGCGCGGTGACGGCCCCCGACGCGCTTCGCATCCTGCGCATCGCCGTCGGCGACTTGCCTTCCACGTTCAGTTGCGGCCCCCAGTACGGGATCAAGGCCGACGCAGTCGGCTTCTACGACCAGGAAGGGGTGCACACGGCCAAGGGCTATGCCGCGGGCTGGTACGCGAGCAGCGATACCGAGCTTCGCAACTACTTCGTATTCGACCTGTCTCCCATCGAAGGGTCAGTCGACTCTGCAATTTTGCGACTGGCTTCCGGATCACCGGCCCTCAGCAGCGACGCGGGCACCGAGACATACACCCTCTTCGACATCGGTACCGACGTGGACGTGCTGAAGAACGGCACCGGCGGCGTGGCGGCGTTCAACGACCTTGCCGCAGGAACCGTCTACGGGGCGCTCGTCGCGTTGAATTCGCTGCCGGGCATCGTCGAGATTCCGCTCAACCATGCCGGCGCGACGTTCCTGTGGGGCTCGGCCGGCAGGGTGGCACTGGGCGGTGCAGTGACCACGCTCAGCAAGGGCGCCGCGTTCGAGTACTTTTTCAATTCCACAGGCTCCACCAACGTCCGCGAGCTCATCGTCACGGTGGACTGAGTCCCCGGCTCGCCGCAGTCCGCGTGGCCCGATCACGGGAGGATCGGCAGGCCTGGCTTCAGGCCGCTTCCCGCCGCGTCATGCGCACCGCGAAGAAACCGTCGATGCCGTCGCGATGCGGCAGCGTTCGCAGCGTTCCGTCGGGTTCGCAGCACGCCGCCACGCCAGGAGGGAAATCGCGCACGGTGTCGCGCGAGAACTCCGGATTCGACGCGAGAAACTGCTCGACGACATCCTCGTTCTCGATGCGCGCGATCGTGCACGTGGAATACACGAGGCGCCCGCCCGGCTTCACGAAGCGCGACGCCGCCGCGAGAATGGAACGCTGGCGTTCGGCCAGCTCGTCGAGGTCGCGCGGCGTTCGCCGCCAGCGAATCTCCGGATGCTGGCGCAGCGTGCCGAGGCCCGAGCACGGCGCATCCACCAGCACGGCGTCGAAGTTGCCGAGGCTGGCCTGCAGCGCCTGCACGTCGCATGACTGGATGGTGACGCCCTCGCCGATGCCGGCGTTGCGCAGCGACGCCTGGATGCGCTCGCCGGCCCCGCGCCCCGGATCGCAGGCAACGACGCTGCCGGCGGCCCCCACGCGCGCGGCAATCGCGGCGGTCTTCCCGCCCGGAGCCGCGCACGCGTCGAGCACGCGCTGCCCTGGCTGCGGATCGAGCAACTCGACGACGAGCTGCGACGATTCGCCCTGCACCACGGCGATTCCGTCCACGCGACGAACCGGCCCGGAAATCACGATCGACGAGGAAGCATGCTCTCCGGCGCGCGCGTCGAGACCGCGCTCCTCAAACACGCGCAGCGCATTCTCGCGGCTGCCGAGCGCGCGGTAGCACGTCGGCGCCGCGTCGTTGTTCGCTTCGAGCAGCAGCTCGGCCTCGCCCTCGGGAAGTTCGTCCAGCCACATGCGCACCAGCCAGTCGGGATGCGAATGAAGCACGCCGAGGCGCGCGGTCTCGGGC
>JBHEOD010000091.1:0-15701 GCA_046261745.1 Binatia bacterium | reverse complement strand
GTATTTGAAATAACTGACGTTATGGTGGCTCGTGGTGTTTCCCGGGAGCAGCGTCCATCACCGTCGGCCGGGAAAGCGGTCCCGCCAATTCCGAAATCCGGGACAATCCCGCTTCTGGTGCCGGCGGCGAGCCACTTCGGGCTGCCTCGATCCTGCCGCGAAATCACGGGGTTCCGCGCCTTTCCTGCCGGCCTGGCGTCCGCACTCGGGACGGCACCGCGATTGCAGTTGTGAATCCGTGAAAGAAGCTTGCGTGCGATCTCTTGCCGCGACCCCCCGGCGATGGGGCGTCCTCGCGTCCTCCGCTCTATGGCTCGTGGCTGCCTCCGGCGCGGCGGCCGACACCGTGACGATCGCCGCGATCAAGGACAACACGGTCTTCAGCGAGTCCGGCTCGCTCAGCAACGGCGCGGGCGCGTATCTCTTCGCCGGAGAGACCAACGACAGCACGCTCCGTCGCGCGCTGGTCGCGTTCGACGTTGCCGCGGCAATTCCGGCCGGATCGACGATCTCGTCCGCCACGCTGACGCTGTTCGTCTCGCGGACGCGTACCGGCAACGAGAACGTCACGCTGCACCGTCTTCTCGCGCCGTGGGGCGAGGGTGCATCGAACGCGGACGACCGCGAGGGAACCGGGGCGGTGGCGCAGGCCGGAGACGCGACGTGGACCTATCGGCTGTATCCAGCCACCGCGTGGAACTCCCCGGGCGGAGACTTCGCGGTGTCGGCGAGTGCGACGGCAGTCGTCGGCGCCGCAAACAACTTCTACACGTGGACGTCCGCGCAGATGAAGGCGGACGTGCAGGGATGGCTGGCCGAGCCCTCGAACAACCACGGCTGGATCGTCATCGGCAACGAAGACGAACTGAAGGTCGCCAAGCGCTTCGACAGTCGCGAGAACTCCAGCGCGTCGACGAGACCTGCGTTGACGGTGACGTTCACGCCGCTCACGTCCACGGGGGCGTGCTGCGCGGGCGACGGCACCTGCACCGTCGCGCTGCACCCCGGCTCGGGTTGTGCGGGAACCTACCAGGGCGCCGGTGTCCAGTGTGCACCGAACCCGTGTCCGCAGCCGGGCGGGGCGTGTTGCCTGCCGGACCACGAAGCCACTTGCGTCGAGGTGAGCGAAGCAAGCTGCGAAAGCCAGGGCGGGAGCTACACGTTGCCGGGCGAGGATTGCGCGGATACGCACTGCCCGGTCGTGCTGGAGCCTTTCGAGGATGCGTTGCCGCGGCCTGCCGTTGCGCAGCCCGTGACGGGCGCGCCGGGCGGTGCGGCCACGTACAACCTTGCGATGCGCGAGGTTTCGCAGCAGCTTCACGAGGACCTGCCGCCGACCCGCGTGTGGGGCTTCGGAGACAGTACGAGCGGCGCGGCGTTTCCAGGCCCCACCATCGAGGCGACTGCCGGCGTTCCCGTGACGGTGAACTGGATCAACGACTTGCGCGACAGTGGCGGCGCACTTCGCACGCAGCACTTCCTGCCGGTGGACCATTGTCCGCACGGTGCGCACGACGCGAGCGCCCGCACGGTGGTGCACCTGCACGGCGGCCATGTTCCGCAGCACGCCGACGGCTATCCCGAGTCGACGTTCCTGCCCGGCCAGCAGGCCACCTACGTGTATCCGAACGCGCAACTGCCGGCCACGCTGTGGTACCACGATCACGCGCTCGGCATCACGCGACTCAACGTCTACATGGGCCTGGCCGGGTTCTACCTGCTGCGCGATCCCGCCGAGGCCGCCCTCGGTCTTCCGTCCGGCGAATACGAGGTGCCGCTGGCCATCCAGGATCGCACGTTCCGCGCCGACGGTTCTCTCGTGTATCCGGCCGAGTGGCAGGAGCACTTTTTCGGCGACACGGTGCTCGTCAACGGCAAGGTGTGGCCGTACCTCGAGGTAAAGCGCGGCAAGTACCGTTTCCGCATCCTCAACGGATCGACCTCACGTACGTACGATCTGGCGCTGTCGAATGCGGCATCGTTTACGCAGGTGGGCACCGACGGCGGACTGCTTGCGGCGCCGGTTTCGGTTGCCGGCGTATTGATCGCGCCGGGCGAGCGCGCCGACGTGGTCGTGGACTTCGCCGGCTACGCGGCCGGCACCGAAATCCTGCTGACCAACAGCGCGGGCGCGCCGTATCCAGCCGGGGAACCGGCGCACGCCGTCCCCAACGTGATGAAGTTCGTGGTGCTCGGATCCACCGGGCACACCGCGGCGGTGCCGAACCCGCTGCGCGCGCTCGAACCTCTCGACGAGAATGCGTCGGTGATCGAGAGGGACTTCGAGCTTCAAAAGGGAGACGACGCGTGCTCCGGCACGGCCTGGCTCGTCAACGGACTGCGCTGGGACGACATCACGGAATATCCGGAGCTCGGCACCATCGAAGTCTGGCGCTTCATCAACCACTCGGGCGTGATGCATCCGATGCACATGCACCTGGTGATGTTCCAGGTGCTCGACCGGCAGCTCTTCGAGGGCAGCGGCGAGATCGTGCCGATCGGCGCGGCGCAGCCGCCGCCGCCCGAGGAAGCCGGCTGGAAGGATACGGTGAAGGTCGGTCCGAACGAGATCGTGCGCGTGATCGCCCGCTTCGAGGGCTACAAGGGAAAGTACGCGTACCACTGCCACATCCTCGAGCACGAGGACCACGAGATGATGCGCCAGTTCCAGACGGTTTCGTGCGGGGACGGCGAGATCGATCCGGGCGAGGACTGCGATCCAGGAATCGCGGGCTCCTGCTGCACGGTGAACTGCCGTATCTGCGACACCACCACGACGCTTGCACCGACCACGACGACCATGGTGGATACAACGACCACCACTCTCGGGCCGGTGACGACCACCACCGACACGACGACCACCACGTCCGGGCAGGTGACGACGACGACTCTCGTGGAGAGCGTCTGCGGCGATGCCACCGGCGACGACGCGATCAGGGCCGGCGATGCACTCCTCGTGCTGCGCGCCGCCGTGGGCAGCGGCAACTGCCAGCCGTGCGTCTGCGACGTGGATTCGCAGGGCGGAATCCTCGCATCGGACGCGCTTTTCGTCCTGAAGGCGGCGGTTGGACAGGACGTCACGCTCGACTGCCCGGCGTGCCCCTGAACGGAAGACTCTCAGCGTTGGATCATTGCGACGAAGTCACTTGCAGCTGAAGGGAACGAAGAAACACATCCCGGTCGAAGGGCCCGAGATTGGCGAGGAAGGCCAGATGCGGGCGCCCCTGCCGCCAGGCCGGCTCACGCGCCGGATGGCGAAGCAGCGCCGCGATGCGTGCGAGGTCGGCATCGATGAGCAGCGTTCCGTGCAGCAGCGTTGCGTCGCGACGGCGGCGCAGCGACACGCCCGCCACCTTTCGCGCCGCCACGTGAAGGTCGCCCGACGCGTCGCTGTCGACGTCGGCCTCGATGCCGGAAGCCGCGAGCGCACCCGCAACAAGGCGACTGCAAAGCCGTTTGACCGCGTCGATCGACGGCGGCTCGGCCCCGGCGGCGTGCGGAAACGCGATGGCGTACTGCAGCGTGCCGGGCCCGATCACGACGGTGCCCCCGCCGCTCGCGCGGCGCAGCACGGCGACGCGCTGCTTGGCGCATTCCACTTCGTCGATTTCGCTCGCGAGGTCGCGGCTGACGCCGAGAACGACGGCGGTTTCCGTGCATTCCCAAACTCGTGCGCTAGGCCGTGCGCAAGGCCGCGCCGCCTCGAGCATCGCGAAATCGTCCTCGATGCCGCGCACGGCGCCTGCCGCTTCCCCGAAGAGCACCTCCACCGGTGCACGCGTCGTCGTCATACGCGGCGCTTCAGACCTTGTCCTTCCAGTGCGTGGCGCCGAGGAAGATCACGCGAAGCTGGCGCACGAAGTTCTGCGTGAGTTCCTCTTCCACCTGTGGCTGGTCGGCGGGCAGGTCGATGATGTCGCTGGCCGCGTTCAGCATCGTGTTGACGACGAGGCCGCAGACCATCTGCAGCGTGCCCATGGACAGGCCCGGCAGCAGGCTGAGCTCGCGCAGGTCCTGGGCCATCTCGGTCGCGAAGTGCTGCGTCTCGTAGCGGATCGAACGGCGGATCAGCGGCGAGCCGCCCCAGCGCTCGCTCGCCATGAACAGCACGTGGAGCTGATGCTCACGCACGAACTCGCGGTAGATGCGCACCGAGTGCTCGATGATTCGGATCGGCGGCACGCCGGCCTTGCGCGCCTCGCGCAGCAGTCGCCTGAGCGTGAGGCCGGTTTCCTCGACGAGGGCGAGGCCGAGCTCGTCGAGATCCTGGAAGTGACGATAGAACGACGTCGGCACCACGCCGGCCTCGCGCGTGATCTCGCGCAATCCGAGGCTGGTGTAACTGCGGCCGCCGTTCATCAGGCGCAGCGCGGCCTCCATCAGCGCGCCGCGGGTTCGCTGTTTCTGCTCCGCGCGCGAGACGGGGGCCTCAAGGCCGCGGCCGGATGTCGCGGTGGGGCGGGCCGGCGCCGCGGATTCCGTGCGTCCGGGCCGTGGGGCCTCGGAGCGGTCGTGCCTCCCCCTCTTTCGATGAACGCTTGTAGCCATGAAGTTGGCGCATAAAGAGCAGCATTTTCGCGCTTTGGCCAGCGACCGTGAAACTTTTGAGTGTACGAGTGTTGACAGGAAGCGCCCTTTCGGTAGACAAGTGTTCACGCAAGCGAGGCCCAAACCATGTCCACCACGACATCCTTCTTCCCGCCAACTCTTCTCCGGGGCCTTCTCGGCGCCGACTGGCTGCGCCCTCTCAACGACCCGGTCGCGCTCGACGACCTCCTCGCGATGATTCGGCCGACCTGGTCGCTGACCGCGATCAAGGCCGAGGTGGTCGGCGCGACAGGCGAGACCGGCGACGTGCGCACGCTGCTGCTGAGACCGAATCGACTGTGGCCCGGGCATCGCGCCGGCCAGCACGTGCAGGTGGAAGTCGAGATCGACGGGCGGCGCCTGCGGCGCACGTTCAGCATCTCCTCGGCGCCGCGCCCCGACGGCCTCGTCGCCGTCACCGTCAAGCGACGCGAGGGAGGCAAGGTGTCGCGCTGGTGGAACGACGACGCGCGCGTCGGCGACGTGATCACGCTTTCCGCCCCGGCGGGGGAATTCGTGCTGCCGTCGCTGTTGCCGAGACGAGTCGTGATGCTGTCGGCCGGTAGCGGCATCACGCCGCTGATGGCGATGCTGCGCGACCTCGATGCGCGCGGCCACGGCTGCGAAGTGCTGTTCGTTCACTGCGCGCATTCGCACGCGGAGGTGATCTTCCGGTCGGAGCTCGAAGAAATCGCGCGACGCCGGCCGTGGCTGGAACTGCGCATGCACCTGGCGCAAACGTCGGGACGGCTTGGCGAAGAATCGCTGTCGCGCCTTGCCGCCGAAGCCGCGGACGCACCCGTCTTCGTGTGCGGGCCTCAAGGTTTCATGGACGCAGCGCGATCTGCCTGGCGCGCGGCCGGGCGCGAGCAGCAACTGCACTTCGAATGGTTCGGCCTGCCCACGCGTGTGGCAGAAACGGGCGTTCCCGAACCGGTTCGTGCCGAACGCTCCGGGGTAACGTTCGTTGCCGAAGCCGGCCAGTCGCTGCTCGAGGCGGCTGAGGCCGCAGGGCTCAGGCCCGCGCACGGATGCCGGATCGGTGTCTGTCACACCTGCAAATGCCGCAAGCTCTCCGGCGTGGTCGAGGACCTTCGCGACGGCCGCCTGTCGGTCGAATCCGGTGAAATGATCCAGCTCTGCGTGTCCACGGCCCGATCGGCCGTCACTCTCGAACTCTGAAGGAGAACCCGATGCGAAACCCCGCCGCCCACCTCACCAGGGAACAGGTCGAAGAGATCGGACGCGAGCTCGATGCGCTGCGCGAGGAGATGCTCGGCGATCTCGGTACGGCGGATGCCCAGCACATCCGCGGCGTCGTGCGCCTCGCGCGCGGCAGCGCAATCGTCGGGCGCTCGCTGCTGATGTTCGGTTTCACGCCGGTCAGCTTCGGGCTCGGCGTGTTCGCGCTGTCGACGGCAAAGATCCTCGAGAACATGGAGATCGGCCACAACGTGCTTCACGGCCAGTACGACTGGATGAACGACCCGGCCCTCGACTCGCAGACCTACGAGTGGGACATCGTCTGCGACGCGTCGCAGTGGCGGCACTACCACAACTACGAGCATCACACGTACACGAACGTGCTCGGCAAGGACCGTGACGTGGGCTACGGCATCATCCGCGTCAGCGAGGATCAGTACTGGCACCCGAAGCACCTGTTCCAGCCGCTCAGCAATGTGGCGCTGTCGCTGCTGTTCCAGTGGGGCGTGGCCCTGCACGACATGGACCCGGTTCGAGTGATGGCACGAAAGAGCGTGGGCAAGCTCGGCGAGCCGGCCCCGATGGACGAGGAAACCGAGACCAGGGTCGCGGAATTCCCGGCCAAGTGGCAGCAGTTCGTCGGCAAGGCCAGACGCCAGCTCTTCAAGGACTACGTGCTGTTCCCTGCACTCGCCACGTGGAACGCGCCGCGCGTGCTGCTCGGCAACCTGGCGGCCAACGTCATCCGCAACGTGTGGACGAACGTGATCATCTTCTGCGGCCACTTCCCCGAGGGCACGCGCGTGTTCACGAAGGAGGAAACCGCCGGCGAGACACGCGGCGACTGGTACCTGCGGCAGATGCAGGGCTCGGCCAACATCGAAGGCGCGTCGTGGTTCCACGTGATGACCGGGCACCTGTCGCACCAGATCGAACATCACCTGTTCCCGGACATCCCGGCCTGGCGGTACCCGCAGATGGCGCCGCGCGTGCGCGAACTGTGCGAGCGCTACGGGCTCGAGTACAACACCGGCAGCTTCGCTGAACAGTACGGCAGCGTGCTTACCAAAGTCTTCCGCTTCGCATTGCCGACGGCGGCCCCGCGCGAGGCGCCCGCGGCGTAGCGACGATCGCGCTGCGCGTCGGCGTCGTCAGATGTCCTCGGGCACCGACCGGATCGCGCCGCATGGACATTCGCTGACGCACAGGCCGCAACCTTTGCAGTAGTCGTAGTTGAACGCGTAGCGCTGGCCTGGCCCCAGCTTGACGACGGCGTTGTCGGGGCAGACGCCGTAGCAGTTGTCGCACTCGAAGCAGTTGCCGCACGACAGGCAGCGCCGGGCTTCGAACAGCGCCGTGCTCTCGTCGAGACCGCCGACGACTTCGTCGAACGTGGACTGGCGGCGTACGGCGTCGAGCATCGGCGCCTTCGAGCGCGGAGCGTCGGCGTAGTACCACGGATTGAGCATGTCGAAGGTGGCGACCTCGTGGCTCGGCGGATGCGTCCATGCCTCGCCGCGCAGCCACGCGTCGATGTTGCGGGCCGCCAGCTTGCCGTGTCCGATGCCGACCGTGACGGTACGCTCGCCGGGAACCATGTCGCCGCCTGCGAAGATGCCCGGGTGTCCGGTCATCATGCCGGGGCCCACCTGAACGACGCCGTCCTTGATCTCGAGGCCGGGAACGCCGTCGAGAAGCGAAAGGTCCACGTCCTGGCCAAGCGCCAGCACGACGCAGTCCGCCGCGAGCGTCTCGAACTCGCCGGTCGCCTGCGCCTTGCCGTCGTCGCCGAGCACCATTTTCTCGACGGTGATCGACGACTCGCCGGCCTGCGTGATGGTGGTCAGCCACTTCACGAGCACGCCCTCCTGCAGGGCTTCCTCCAGCTCGAAGTCGTGGGCCGGCATCTTTTCGCGCGTGCGGCGGTACACGATGATCGATTCCTCGGCGCCGAGGCGCTTGGCCGTGCGCGCGACGTCGAGAGCGGTGTTGCCGCCGCCGTAGACCACGACGCGGCGGCCGAGCAGCGGCTGTTCGCCGGTTTCCATGCTGCGCAGCACGGAGATGGCATCCAGCATCCTGGCGGCGCTTCCCGCCGGAATGTACGCGCGCTTGGCCAGGTGCGCGCCGACGGCAAGAAAGACCGCGTCGAAGCGTCCACGCTGCATCGCATCGTGGACGCTGGTGACCTTCGAGTTGAGCTCGAGCGTGATGCCGAGGTCGAGGATGCGGCCGATCTCCGCATCGAGCACGTCGCGCGGCAGGCGGTACTTCGGGATGCCGAAACGCATCATGCCGCCGGCAATCGGACCCGCATCGCGGATGGTCACCGCGTGGCCGGCGCGCGCAAGCTGGTACGCGGCCGACAGCCCCGACGGCCCTGCGCCGATCACCAGCACGCGCTTGCCGGAAGAGGTGGCGGGGGCGGCGAACTTCCATCCGTGCCGCAGCGCTTCGTCGCCGAGGAAGCGTTCGGTCGCGTTGATGCCGACCGCTTCATCGAGCTGGCCGCGATTGCAGGCCGTTTCGCACGGGTGATAGCAGACGCGGCCCATCACCGCCGGCAGAGGATTGTCTTCGACGAGCGCACGCCACGCGTCCTCGTAGTTTCCGGCCTCGGCATGGAAGAGCCAGCGCTGCACGTTCTCGCCGGCCGGACAGGCGTGATTGCATGGCGGCAGGCGGTCGACGTACTCGGGCCGGACGGTTCGCCAGGATCCGGTGTGGTTGGCCAGGCTCGAGCCGGGGTCGAGCGTGATCGCGAAGGGCTTGCGCATGCCGCTCATTTCGAAGCCTCTTCGCCGGACGTGAGGCCGTAGCGCGCGATGTTGCGATCGGCGAGTTGCTGCAGCAGGTCGAGCACGTCGCGCCGCTCGGGCTCGCGGAACAGGTGTGCGAAACGTAGCTGCGGCTTCAGGTATTCTTCGACGGGAAGCTTGCGGCGGATCTTCGACACGCGCGTGACCACGCCGTGCTCGGCCTCGAACACCGGAAAGAGCCCCGTTTCTTTCGCAAGCCTCGCCATGCGCACCGTCTCGGCCGAACCGTGTCCCCAGCCGAGCGGGCACGGCACGAGGATGTGGATGTAGCGCGCGCCGCGCAGTTCCATCGCGCGGCGCACTTTGGCTTCGAGGTCGTGCAGGTCGGCGACGGTGGCCGTGGCCACGTAGGGAATGTCGTGGGCCATCGCGATCACGGGCAGGTTCTTGCCCTGGCCGAAGCGGTTTCCGGCGTTTGTCCCGATGGGCATCGTGGTGCTGGTGCGCGCCGCCGGCGGAGTGGCCGACGAGCGCTGCACGCCGGTGTTCATGTAGGCTTCGTTGTCGTAGCAGATGTAGAGGACGTCGTCGTTGCGCTCGAACATGCCCGACAGGCAGCCGAAACCGATGTCGGTGGTTCCGCCGTCGCCGCCCTGGGCCACCACGCGCACGTCCGGGCGGCCCTTGACGCGCATGGCCGCGGCAACGCCGGTGGCCACCGCAGCGGCGTTGCCGAACAACGAATGAATCCACGGGATCTGCCAGGACGATTCGGGATACGGTGTCGAGAACACTTCGAGGCAGCCGGTGGCGTTGACGGCGATGAGCTGCCGGTTCGTGGCCTCCATCGCCGCGTCGATGGCGTAGCGTGCGCCGAGGGCTTCGCCGCAGCCCTGGCACGCGCGATGGCCCGAGTTGAGCGAGTTGGTGCGGCGCATGTTGGCCTGCACGCTGCGGTCTTCCTCGGGAACGAGGCGATTGCCGACCGTGAAGGTTCCGGCCTGGTAAAAGCGGACGGGTTGTTCGCTCATCGCATGGTCCTTCGGATGTCGCTTGGCATGTGCCGTCGCATGTTCCTTAGCATGTACCTTGGCATGTTCCTGCGGATGCTTCCGGTGCTCATCATACGACCTTGGGCGCGACGCCGGCGCGCTCTCGCAGGATGCCCTCGGCGATGGGACCCGAACGACGCTGCTCGCGTTCGCGCGCGAGCACGCGTTCGACGACCTCGACGTTGAGGTCGAGGAAGGTGAGGGGATCGAGCCGCCCGGCAATGGCCTCGCCGAAGATGCGGTGCAGGGAATCCTTGGTGATCGCACGGCCGCCGAGACCGGCCACGACCGTGTGCACGAGATCGGAATCGCCCGACCATGACGCCGCGACGTTGTTCGATATGATCCCGCCGAGGCCGACGGCCAGGCTTTTCTCGAGCACGACCACGCGCGAGGCACCGGCGAGTGCTTCGCGGACGGCGGCGGTCGGCCACGGCCGGAAGCAGGTGATTCCGAGTACGCCGATCTTCTCGCCGCGCTCGCGCATCTCGTCCACCACGTCCTTGATGGTGCCGAGCACCGAGCCGAGGGCGACCACCACGGTCTCGGCGTCCTCGAGGCGGTAGGCATGCGTGAGTCCGCCGCTGTCACGGCCGAAGATGCGGCGGAACTCATCGGCCCAGGCCGGAATCAGTTCGAGCGTTCGCCGCTGCTTGGCGTGCGCGAGATAGCGCACCTCCATGAATGCGTCGGGTCCGACCATCGCGCCGATCGAGACCGGGTCGGAAGGATCGAGCACCTGGCGCGGCTCGTAGCGCGGCAGGTAAGCGTCCACCTGTTCCTGGGTAGGAAGGTCCACGCGCTCGTACGCATGCGTGAGGATGAAGCCGTCCATGCAGACCATCACCGGGATGGAAAGCTCCTCGGCGAGGCGAAAGGCCTGGATGTGCAGGTCGAGCGCTTCCTGGTTGTCCTCGGCGAAGAGCTGGATCCAGCCGCAATCGCGCTGGCTCAGCGCGTCGGTGTGGTCGTTCCAGATGTTGATCGGTGCGCCGATGGCGCGGTTGGCCACCGTCATCACGATGGGAAGGCCGAGGCCGGCTGCGTTGAACACGGCTTCGGCCATGAACAGCAGTCCCTGGCTGGCGGTGGCGGTGTATGCGCGCGCGCCGGCGGCCGACGCGCCGATGGCGACCGACATCGCCGCGAACTCCGACTCCACGTTGATGAACTCGCACGGCGTGAGCGTGCCGGAGGTGACGGCGCGACCGAGCGCTTCGACGATGTGGGTTTGCGGAGAGATCGGGTACGCGCAGATCACTTCGGGGCGGCACAGCGCTACCGCTTCGGCGACAGCGGCCGATCCTTCAACCTGCTTGAGCACGACTCGCCTCCTGCTGTTGTTCGTTGACGAACGTCCACGCTTCGAGCGCGGCCGCGACATTGGCTTCGGCGATCCTGGCCGGGAACTTCTCGCGGATCGCGGCGCTCACCGCTTCGAGGGAAATTCGCCCGGAGATGGCTGCAAATCCCGCCAGCAAGGCCGCATTGGGGACGGGCCGCCCCACGTGACGAACCGCCATCTCCGTGGCCGGGACCGTGCAGAGATGGTCCGGTTGCCGGCCCGCGATGAAATCGCCGAGCCCGAGCTCTTCGAACGAACGCGTGGTGTTGATGAGAATGTAACCGTCGGCGGTGAGTCCGGCGAACACGTCTACCTGGTGCAGCAGCGTGGGGTCCTGGATGATCAGCGCGTCGGGCGCCATCACCGGCTCGCGCAGGCGGATCGGCTTGTCGTCGATGCGGCAGAACGCCACCACCGGTGCGCCGGTGCGTTCGGAACCGAAACTGGGGAAGGCCTGGGCGTGGCGTCCTTCGCGAAAAGCCGCCACCGACAGCAGCTCGGCGGCCGTCACGACTCCTTGTCCACCTCGACCGTGGATGCGCACCTGGAACATCATCTGCGAGAGCCTCCGTCTCCGCGCGAACATGCTCCTCACAGGTGGAAATTGGTATCGGCCTGCGGCGTTTGCCCCTGCGCAAGGACGGCCTGCGCCGGGCTTGCCTTGCCGTCGTTCCGGCGCCGGTCCAGACTTGCGCGTGCTCACGCTCCTCCACGGCGACATCACCCGCCAGCACGTCGACGTGATCGTCAACGCTGCCAATGCCGGCCTGGTCGGCGGAGGCGGCGTGGACGGTGCGATCCACCACGCCGGCGGCCCCGCGATCATGGAAGCGTGCGACCGCATTCGCGCCGAGAAGGGCGGCTGTCCCACGGGGACGGCGATCGAAACGACGGCCGGCAATCTTCATGCGAAGGCCGTGATCCACACGGTGGGGCCGCGCTGGCGCGGCGGAAAGCACGGCGAGGAACGGCTGCTTGCGTCGGCCTATCGCTCGAGCCTCGAACTGGCCGCGTCGCGCGGCTATCGCACGGTGGCGTTCCCGTCGATCGGAACCGGCGTGTACGCGTATCCGCTCAAGAAAGCGGCGGAGGTGGCGCTGCGCACCATCCTGGACGTGCTGGACGAGCGCCCGGGTGACTTCGACGAAGTGAAGCTGGTGCTTTTCTCGAAATCGGATCTCTCCACTTACGAGAAAACGCGGCGGCTGCTTGCCGAGCAGCGCAAGGCCGGCTGATTCAGTCGCCGAGGTTGCGGACCGGCATGTCCTGGTCGAGCAGCTGAAGCGGCTGCGCCTTCTCTTCGATCAATGTTTCGCGCACGTCGCTGTAGCTGAAGCACGTGTTACGCATGCCGGGGATGGCCTGGTTGACCGCTCGCCAGCGGTCGATCGGCACATCGGCTTTCTCGCGAACTTCCTTCGGCACGTCGTTGAAGAAGCGCACGAAGTGGAGCTGGTAGGCGGCCTGGGCGATCTCGACGACGAGCTCCGAGATGCGATGGCAGCCGGCGCCGCCGCCCACAGCCGCACGCGCCGCCACCGTGAAGCCGCGCCCCACCTTCATGCCGACCAGTCCCTGCATGTTCACGTGCGTCATGTTGCAGACGTTCGTGAACGGGCCGTTGCGGATCTCGCTGCGCGCGGCGACGATCTCGAGCGACGGATGCACCACCTCGACTTCGACGATCACGTCGTGGACTTCGTCGCGAAGCAGCGCCTCGATCAGGAAGCGGTCCTCGGCAAGCGGATAGATGTTGGTCTGTTTCGCGCGGTGGTAGATCGCTCGTACTTCGGCCATCCGTGCTGATTAGCGCGCACGCCCGGTGAAGCAACCGGGCCGCCTGGCCCCTTCAACTCCGTGCGTCGGAGATTGTGTCGAGGGCGCGGCGCAGGCGGCGGATTCCTTCGCGGATGGTTTCCTCGGGCAGCGCGGCGTAGCCGAGCAGCAGCTCGGCCGCGGCGGGCGGGCGCGCGTAGAAGGGAGCAGCGGGGTAGACGCCGACGCCGAGTTCGCGGCAGGCGCGGCGAAGCGGCGCGACTTCGCGCGCGCCGAGGCCGGGAATCTGCATCAGCACGTGGAGGCCCGCGCTGGCGCCGAGAACCTTCACGCGATCGCCCAGTTCCGCGGCGACCACGTCGAGCAGCGCCGCGCGTCGTGCGGCGGTCCGGATTCGAGCACGCCGCGCGTGGCGCTCGAGATGGCCCTCGGTGATGAAGTCGGCGAGCGCGAGCTGCTCGAGAGAAGGCGTGCCGGTGTCGGCCAGCGCCTTCGCATTGAGGAAGTACGGCGCGAGAGCAGGCGGCGCGACCAGCCAGCCGATGCGCAGGGCAGGGAACAGCAGCTTGGATGCCGTGCCGGCGTAGATCACGCGGCCGCTGCGGTCGAGGGACTGCAGGCATTCGATCGGCTTGCCGTCGAAACGGAACTCGCCGTCGTAGTCGTCCTCGAGAACGCAAGCGTCGCGGCGCGCGGCCCAGTCGAGGAGGGCCAGGCGCCGCGGCAGCGAGAGCACCGAGCCCATCGGGTACTGGTGCGAAGGCGTCACGCACACAAGCCGGGCATCGGCGACGCCCGCGAGATCGTCGGTGCGAAGACCGTTTTCGTCGACGGCGATGTGCACGAGTTCGGCTCCCGCCGCGCGCAGGCAGAACGAGAAGCCCGTGTAGTGCGGTTCCTCGAGCACCACCGGGTCGCCTTCGTTGACAAGCAGCCGCGCCGTCAGGTCGACGGCCTGCTGGGAGCCGTGCACGATGATGATCTGCTCGGGTGTCGAGACCACGCCGCGTGCGCGCGCAAGGTAGCCGGCGAGTGCTTCGCGCAGCTCGACGGCGCCGCCCGGAGCCTGGTACGCAAGGCGGCGGGCGGACAGCCGGCGCGCGCGGCGCCCGAGCAGCCGCGACCAGGTGTCCATCGGCAGGTCGGCATAGGAAGGCTCGCCGTAGCGGAAATCGAAGGGCAGCAGTTCCTGCCACGGACTCCACGACGCGCGCCCGGGCGCGGCTACTTCCCCGAGCCTTCTGCCGGTGGCGGAAAGACGGAGCGGGACTTCATCGTGGCTGGGCGTCGCGACGCTGCCGCGAAGCTCGCTTGGCGCCGGTCGCGGCAGCGTCGCGGCCACGTACGTTCCGGAACCGACGCGGCCGCTGGCGTAGCCTTCGGCCACGAGCTGCTCAATGGCCTGCAACACCGTGTTGCGCGAAAGGCCAAGCTCGCGCGCGAACGACCGGGTTGAAGGCAAGCGGTCGTCGGGACTGAGGCGGCCGTCGAGAATGGCCGAACGCATCGCACGATAGAGCTGGCGATGCAGGGCGCCGTCACCGTCGAGTTTGACCCACAGCACGCGGCGAGCGGTACCACGAAGCCTGGACAATGTGGACCGGACCGAACTGGATGCCGGTTGCGGGCAGGAGGTCGCGTGATAGCTTGCCGCCTCCATGCTGCAACTGCCTGATCGCAACTGCGTGGCTGGCCGAAGGATCCCTGCCGTACGCTTCGCATGCCTGACGTTCATGGCGGCTCTGCTGCTCGGGAGCGGACCAGGTGCGGCGCAGCAATCACCGGCCGCAAGGGCACCTGACGTCACGCGCCTCACCTTCCTCGTCGAGTACATCGGCTCGGACTACCGCAACGCCGTCCGCGCGGGCGAAGTATTCGACCAGATGGAGTACGGCGAAATCCTGCGCTTCAGCAGGCAGGCCATCGAGGAATACTCGGCCGCGGACCGGCCGGGCGACGAGATCGCGCGCAGACTCGCCGCGTTGAGAGACGGCATCACCAAACGCGTCGACCAGCGCGAGATCCTGGAGACCGTTCGTGCGCTGCTGACAGCCTTTGCGACCGAACTTCCCGGTGTTCCAACTCCCGCAACCGCCCCGAATCTCGCCGACGGCCGCGTCATGTTCGCGCGCGACTGCGCGACTTGCCACGGAATCTCCGGTGGCGGCGACGGGCCCACTTCGCCGGGCATGGATCCGCCTCCGACTGCGTTTCGCGGCGAGTACATGAACGGACTCACGCCGCGGCACGTGTTCAATACGATGACGCTGGGCATCGAAGGCACGCGCATGCTTTCCTTCGCCGGCACTCACAGTGAGCAGCAGCGGTGGGATCTCGCGTTCTACGTGATGACGTTGCGCGACGGCTTTGCGCCCGCTCCGTTGGCGTTGGCCGCAACGGTCGGCCTCGCTGAACTCGCGACCAACTCGAACGAAGACCTGCTCGCCACCCTGCGCAAGGAGGATCCCGCCGCCACCGCAGCTTCGGTGGACCACCTGCGCGCGAATTTGCCCGGCGGCAACGCCTTGGCCGGAGGTGCCGCCGAAAGCCGCAGTTCCGGCGGCGTTGCCGCGGCACTCCAGATGCAGGAAGTCTTCGCCGACGTCGCAGCCCGCGTGTTTCCGCACGTTGTCGGCGTGTCCGGCTACGTGCCGGCGCCGGCGCCGGCGCCGCCGGGCGACGGAAGCAAGTCGGGCTGGCAGCAGGGGCCCGCCGACGTCCCCGGTCACCGCCAGTTGCGCTCGGGCAGCGGTTTCCTGCTCGGCCGCGATGGCGACATCGCAACTTGCGCGCACCTGGTGCGCGACGAACACGGCAACACCATTGGCAAGGTGAGGGTCGAGACGCATGCCGGCGTGCAGGTCGATGCGCGCGTGGTCGGCATGGAGCCTTCCCTCGACTTGGCGGTCGTGCGCATCGACGACCCGGCATGGACGCCTCCCGATTCCGCGATCGGGTTCGGCGACAGCGATCGGCTCG
>JBHEOD010000090.1:368-15799 GCA_046261745.1 Binatia bacterium | reverse complement strand
GCCCAGCGCGTGCGCGCCGGCGCGACTGGCCGCCGCGGCGAAACGCAGCGCGGCGGCATACCCCGTCATCGGCCCGATGATGCGCAGCAGCGTGCCGTACTCGTTCGCTCCCGGGAACGGCAGCAGCTGGACGCCTCCGGCAATGGCAGCTTCAAGCGCGCGGCGGCGCGCGTCGTCGTCACCGCCGGGCGCCGGCCCGGCGCCCGCCACATCGCCGCCTGTGCCCGTCGCCAGCCAGACCGAATGCCAATGCGACGTGTGCTGCAGCGCAAGCCGCGCGTTCGGCGACAAGCCCTGCGAGAACACGACCAGCGTCCGGTTCGCAGCCGCAGCGGCGGGCGGTTCCACGAACGCGCTCAGCGGAGCAAAGCGCGCCGCCACTGCTCGCTGAGCACGCTGGCAAGGAAGCGGGCGTGGGCAGCCGAGCTTCCTGCGCCGGTTGCCACCACGCCGCCGGGAGCGATGGAGTGCGCGATGGCGGCTTCGTCGATCGGTGTCGTCAGCGCAACGCGCAGCAGATCCGGGATGGATGCGCGGCGCGTTTGAAGGAGCCGCAGTCCCGCGGTCTCGGACGCTGGTTTCATCAGCGCGTCAGGTCAGCCGTGCGCGCGCGGAGACAAGGACGCTCTCCGCCCGGGAATGGAACCGTTCGCCCGAGTCGACGACGGTCGGAACCAGCATGTCGATGCCGGCACTGTCCGCCTCGCCTTCAAACACGATCGGCCGGGCGGCGCGGCCTTCGAGATGATGCGCAAGAAGGCGTGCCGCAGGAGCGGCGTCGCCGGGCATCTCCTCGAGCTCGGCATCGAATCCGTCGGGCGACACGAAGGTTGCCAGTCCCGCGCCGTGTTCGATCATCTGCCGCACGGAAGCATGCCATAGCCTCTTGTTCGCTCCGCCACCGTCGAGCGGGAATCGCTCGAGCAGCGACTCGCGCTGCAGGCGCACCAGCGGATCGGCCGCTGCGTCACCGTAACTGAGGACGACTCGTTCGACGCCGCTGGCGAGGTCGAAGTATGCGTAGACGCGGAACCACGCCGGATCGATCGCATCGAGCTTTGGATCGAGCTTTGGATCGCTCTTCGCTTCGCTCATGGCATCGCTCATGGCGTCGCTTGTCGCATCGCTCGTGGCACCGTCGCCGTCGAACGGGCGGATCGGAAGGAAATACGACGCCACGAGAATGAAACGCGCATCGCCGGGCAACGGGCGCGGCTCGAACGCGACGACGGCTTCGGGAAGAACGGCTCGCACCTGGTGGACCGGATCCTCGAGTCGGTGGCCGGAGCGCGACTTGGAGCCGAGGTAATGCTGGTTGTACGGCGAAGCCGGCCGCGACAGGTTCTGCGATCCGCCGATTTCCACTCCGGCCTGCGCTTCAAGCGCTGCGAGCTTGTCGGTGTTGTTGGTGAGGATGGTCAGCGGCGCGCGTACCCCGAGCAGCCGGCACAGCGAACCCACTTCCTCGTAGCGGCGAAGATCGTGCTCGAGGCCCATGCTCGCGTAGGCCTCGAACGTCGTGATGCGGTGGCCGCTGGCCTGCACGATCATGCGGTCGCGCGCCTTGGCCACGAGACCCGCGCCGCGGCCTTCCTGGAGAAGGTAGAAGACGACTCCGCGCCCGGCGCGGGCGATCTGCGCGAGCGCGGCATCGAGTTGCTCCACGCAGTCGCAGTCACAACCGCCGAACGTCTCGCTGGTGACGCAGGAGGAGTGGATTCGCGCCAGCAGCGGCACGGACGAGCGGCAGTTTCCCCGCGTCACTGCGAACGCCACGGCGCCGGTGGCCAGGTTCTGCGCGACATGTGCGAGGAACTCGCCGTGACGGGTGTGGAGAGGACGCGCTCCAAGATAGAGGAGCCGGCCTGCAACCGCGTTTCGCCGTGGCATGCGTTCCTGCATCACGATGTCTTTCCGGGATCGCGCTTGTTGCGGCTCATCGCGCGAAAGTAGGCCACCAGCGCATCGAGCTGCGCATCGCCGAGGTGCGTGTGCGCGGGCATGCTCGTGTAACGGAACGATGCCGGGTTGCGAATGTACTGTTTGATCTGCGCTTCGGGACGGTACTCGACGATGCTCTGCGGAACGTTCAGGTCAGGGCCCACCTTGCCACCCTGGCCGTTGATCGAGTGGCACGCGATGCAATCGACCTTGAAGATGTCGTAGCCGGCCAGCTCGGGTGATCCGGCCTGCGCGCCCTTCGGCACCGCAAGCGGGTAGGAACTCGCCAGCGAAGTCAGTTCGATCTGCACCAGCTGATACGGCCACGGATAACGATGGCTGTCGCGCTGCGCCTCGCCGGACCACACCACGTAGAAAGGCCCGGGATCCACTTCGCGCCTGTCGATCGGATCCCACGCCGGGGCCTCGAGCGTTCCGCGATCGGCGTCTGTGAACGCCAGCCAGCCGCCTTCTTCGGTCAGCAGCGCACCGGGGCTGGGCTTGGCATAGCCGTCGCTGGCCCGAAAGATGACGTCGAGCCGCGCAAGGTCGGGCGCCGCGATTCCGAATCCTTCACGCAGCACCCTCAGCAGCGGGCATGCGAGGTAGCTCCTCCGGCCGACGTAGTACGGATCCTCGATCGTAATCCGCCTCACACCGCAAAGCTTCGCGAGCTCGGTTCGGTCGATGGAGCGCGCCTTGCCGTCGTGAAGAAAGGAGAGCGCCCGCGGCGACTCACTTCGGACGTCGACAGGCAGCAAAGCCGCCAGCACGACCGCGAGCGCGAGGTGACGTAGCGCATGGGTCCGGCGCGGCATAGGCCGCGAGCTTAGCCCGATCCCGGCGGTAAGCAACGGGGCTCGCGTGCCCTTTTGGGGCCACTGCACCGGAAGAGTCGCCGTGTCCCGTTCCTTCGTTCGCCGACTGGTGTAGCGTCTCGGCACATTCGCCGCCATGCTCGCGCCCGGACGTGATCGCGGCGTCCGGATGAACGGTCTCCAGGCGTCGTCCGCACCTGTTGTTCATGCGCAAAGCCCTCGACACCGGTCCGATGAAACCTCGCACGCACCCGTCCCGTCTTGAGACGCTCCACATTTCGGTCGTGATCCCGGTCCTGAACGAGGAAGCGCGGATCGCGGATTGCCTGCAGCGCCTCCTCGAGATGGCCGGTCTCCCGGAGATCATCGTCGTGGACGGCGGAAGCTCCGACCGCACCGTCGAAATCGCAAGAAGCTTCGCGGGTGTCACCGTCGTTGATGCTCCGAAGGGGCGCGCCCTGCAGATGAATGCCGGGGCGGCAGCGGCCACCGGCGAAGTCCTTCTTTTCCTTCATGCCGATGTGCATCTGCCGGCGGACGCGGCCGAGCACATCGAATGTGCGCTGCACGACGAGGAGGTGGTGGCCGGCGCCTTTCGCACGTGGACAGTCGACGACCGACCCCGATCGTCGTGGATCGCTCCGCTGCTGCATCTCGCGGATCTCCGCTCGCGGTACTCGGGACTTCCGTACGGAGACCAGGCCATGTTCGTACGCTCCTCCGCGTTCCGGGCGCTCGGTGGATTCGCCGAAGTCCCGATCATGGAGGACCTCGAACTGAGCCGGCGGCTGAGATCGGCGGGCAAGATCCGTGTGGTGCCGGCGGTCGTCACCGTCTCCGGACGGCGGTTTCTCGAACGTCCCCTCTACTACTTCTTCCTCATCAACCTGATGCCCCTTTTCTACCGCGCCGGCGTATCGCCCCGCGTCCTCACAAGGTTCTACGGCGACGTCCGCTAGCTTCCGGAGCGGCGTGCCGCGAGCCCGGCGGAACAATCCGCCGTCACACTGGGCAAACGATATCTGATCGGATATATCATGGAACCGTGAACCCCATCCGCCACCTGCGGCAGCAGGCGGGAGTGACGCAGCAGAAGCTCGCGCTGCTGGCCGGTACTTCGCAGCCCACGATCGCGTCTTACGAAGCCGGGACAAAATCCCCGACGCTGGAGACCGTCGAGAGGCTCGCGAAATCGCTGGGCCTCGAAGTCACGATTCAGTTCGCACCGCTACAGACGCGCGAGGACCGGAGAAGTCTCGCCTATCACCGCGCCGTCGTGGAGAAGTTGAAGAGCTCTCCCGAGACGGTGGTGGCGAGAGCGCGAGGAAATCTCGACACGCTCTGGAAGAAGCACCCCGACGCGCGACACCTCTTCGGGCGGTGGCGTCAGTGGCTGGATCTACCCCTGGAAGATCTCGTTCGCCTCTGCCTGGATCCCGATCCGCTCGCTCGCGACATGCGGCAAGTCACTCCCTTCGCCGGTTTGCTCAGCGCCGCAGAACGGCTCGAGATCGTCAAGCAGTTCAGGAAGCAGGAGGGTGCCCGATGAATCGGAGCCAATTCGCCCACACCGTAAGGGCCGCGGCCGCCGTCCTCGGGGTGAACGAAGTCCTCGTGATCGGCAGCCAGGCTGCTCACGCCTCGCTGGACAAGCTGTTCCCCGCAATCAACCGCTCGATCGAAACCGACGTCGCCGCCCTGAATGACAAGGACGGGAGAATGGCCGATCTCATCGATGGTTCGATCGGCGAGGCGTCCCTCTTCCAGGAAACGCACGGCTACTATGCCCAGGGCGTCGAGCCGAAAACGGCGGTTCTGCCTACCGGCTGGAAGAAAAGGCTTGTCACCTTCTCCTCCGCCGAAACCAACGGCGTGACCGCCTACTGTCTGGAGCTTCACGACCTCTGGATTTCCAAAGCCATGGCTGGTCGCCCGAAGGACCGCGAGTTCTGCGCCGAACTCCTCAAGAGGCGCTGCGTCGACCATCGAACGCTCGAGAGGCGTTTGAAGATGGTCAAAGGGCAACCTGCTCAGAAGATCGCCGCTGCACGAAGCTGGATTCAGGCTCGCTGAACGAAGAGCCTCGGAGGGAGGCGCTCACAAGGACGCGCGCCGTTCTTCCTCGAGACGGGCAAGGCGAGCCGGATCCGCGGGCTTTCGTTCCGGCTCCGGGGCGACGGTCCTGCGATGGGAAAGCATCCACGCGAAGATCGCGATCATCCCCGCGATTACCATCACGTACGGCGTGAGCCACGCGACAAGGCCGAAGCCGCGCGCGTGTGGCGCTGCGAGCAGCTTCTCGCCGAACTCGGCCTCCAGCCGCGCACGCAGTTCCGCTTCGGATACGCCGGCCTCGAGGTCCCGGCGCACCTCGGCGCGAAGTTCCACCGCAGCGGGGCTTCGGCAGTCACCAAGCAGCAGCCCCGGACAGTACGGGCTCATGAAGTCGCCGTTGATCGCCCGCGCGCTTCGCTCGACATCCTCAGGCGCCGCCTCGCCGGACGCGAGGCCGGCCCACGGTCCCAACAGGAACACCGCAAGGAGAAACCCCGCGAACGTGCTCCGCGTGCGGACAGGCCGCGGCTCCTCGAGTGTCACGAGAAGATGCTGGAGGTGCTTCATCCTGGCCACGGTAGATCACGCGGTCACTTGCCGGTCGAACGTTCGGAAACCGGCGGCGTCGCACCGTGGCGCTGCGCCTCGATCTTGCGTTCGACGTTGAAGCGAAAGCCGGGATCGTTGGCATCGTCATGGCACGACCCGCAGATCTGGAGGATCACGCACGAGTCGCACTTGTCGCCGAGCTTGACGATGCCGGCGGGCTGCTTGCCGCCGGCGGCGACGTGCTGCGCACCGGGGCCGTGACACGATTCGCAGCCCACGCGCGCCAGGTCTTCGGCGGCCTGGCCCCCGACTGCGTTCTCGGGAAAGCCTCCCGGCCGGCCGTAGCCGGTCACATGACAGGAGACGCACTTGGCGTCGCCTTGCCTGCCCTTCTTTCGAAGGGTCTCCATCGAGTGTGCGTGCGGGCCGCCCGACCAGATGCCGTACTCGCGCTCGTGGCAGCTTTGACACGCCGCCGAGCCGACGAAGTCGGAAGTCTTCGGCAGCAGGTCGCGCGGACGGTCGCGCTCCGAGATGCGTTTGGCCCGTTGCTCCGCATCGAGCGACGCGATGACGGCGTGGGAAACCTTCGGAAGAAAGGTCTCGTACTCGAAACCTAGCGAGTGCTTGGCGTCGTGGCACTTCACGCAGGCCGCCCGGTAGTCGGTCGCGCCTTTCCCAGCAGTCGCCTTGGACTCCAGGTGACCGCCGCCCTTTCCGTGGCAGGTTTCGCAGCCGACGTCTTCGAGGTGCTCCTGCCGAACCGTCTCGGAGTAACCACCGGTCTCGCCGAAGCCGACGACATGACACCCCACGCACTTCGGATCGCGCTCTGCCGCTCGCTTGACCAGCGTATCGAACGCGAACGCGTGACTGGTGAAGCGCCACGTCGCCGTTTCCGCCTCGTGGCAGACGGCGCACGCGTCGTTTCCGCTGAAGCCCGTGCGCGAAAGCAGCATCGGCACTTTTGCGCCGGTCAGCCGGGCAAGCCGCATGCGCATCAGGTCGGGATCATGCGACGCCTCCCAGCCCATGTTTCGGTAGAGGATCCGTCCGGCCGCATCGATCAGCACGATGTCGGGCACGCGCGCGAAGGAGCCGTAGGCGGTGGCGATCTTGCGGTCGGCGTCCGTCAGCACCGGAAAGAAGTCGATCCCCTTGTCCTTGAGCGTGGACTCCACCGTGTACGAGCGGGTGTCGTTCGCAATGCCGACGAACGCGGGACGGGACGCGTCGGGAAGGCGGGCGAGCTCGCTCTTGAAGAACCGCAGCGCCTCCTGGCAGTGCGAACAGCCGGACATGAAGAACATCAGCACCACCGGCTTGCCCGACAGGTCCGAAAGGCGCATCGGCGCACCGCCGTCGAGGCGTTCGGCGGTGAATGGCGGCGCCATTGGAAGCTCTTCGAGCTTCCCGTCGACCACGGCGCCCGCGACCGGAAGCCGCAGGAACTCGCGGACGCGGCCTTCGAGGACTGCCGCGGTCGGGCCGTCCTCCGCCTGCGTGCCGATCACTGCGAGTCCGACACGCCCCTCGGCGTCGCTGCCGACCAGCATGATCGGAGACTGCAGGCCGAGCGTAGCTCCAATCTGGCCGTCGGAATCGTCGAGGATCGGGAAGTCGAGCTTGTGCCGGGCGGCGAACTGACGTGCGTTCGCTGAATCGAGTCCCATCGCCACGCCGACGATCGCAAAGTTGTGCCGGAGGCGCTCGGGCGCGACCCTGGCCAGAGCCTGGGCGTACGCCACCGACTGATCGATGCCGGGATTGAAGCACAGAAGCACCAGCCGCTTGCCCGGGAACGAGTTGCTGGACAGCGGCTTTCCGTCAAGCGTGCGGCCCTCGAAGGCCGGGAGACGCGGCGCCTCGGCCTGCCCGGCTCCAGGCGAGTCCGTTGCAGCGCCGACCGCGGGAACGGTTGCGCACAGGACGAGCGCGGCGAAGACGAACCGACGGGCGATGCGCGCGAGCAGGCCCGACGCACTGACGGTTGGAAAAGGGCACTTGACCGACATGGATCAGGAGAACGTATTTCCGGTCGCCCCTTCGTAGCAAGTCCACGCAGCGCGCGAGCCGATCATTTGCACCGAACCGCCAGGCGGCGGCGCAGCGCCGGGCGCGGCCGCTTTCTCTCGTTCGCGACACGATCGCTCCGCCGCTTCATGTCGGCGATACGAGCGCGGGTCAGAGCGCCTGCTTCGCCCCTTCGCTCAACGCGGCTGTCGCCGCTGTGCCGCCTGCGATCCCTGCCGCCCACGGCCAGGGCGAAGTCTCGGTCACTTCCGGGAGCGTCAGCTTGCCGTAGTCCCCGCCCGCTTCCAGCAACGGGGCAATCTTCGATTGCAGCGCCACGAAAGCCGCGGCCCCGGCGAGCATGCCGGCGACGCCCGCGACGGCGTCGCGCTGCCCCTCGCCCACTGCCGCGAGTGATGTGCCGGGGCAGTAGCCGAGCAGTGCCATCCCTGCACCGAACAGCGTCGCTC
Source organism: Binatia bacterium (assembly GCA_046261745.1). Taxonomy (GTDB): domain Bacteria; phylum Desulfobacterota; class Binatia; order UBA1149; family CAITLU01; genus DATNBU01. The sequence continues at coordinate 7,953 of JBHEOD010000090.1, read as the reverse complement.
CGGCCACGACGCCGCCGACCTTCATCGGCTTGACCTCGGAGGCGTCGAGCCCGCTCGCACGGAGCGCCTGGTATCCGACGGCTCCGACCGCAACGGCCGTGCCCATGGCCCTGCCGACACGGGAGTCGCGCAGCAGGAGCTGATCCATGATCACCTCGTGGCGGGCGAGCCGTCCGCGCTGGAGCAACGCGCCGAAAACAAGGCCGGTTGCGAGTCCGAGCAGGCGTTTCGCGTCTTCGTTCATCGGCCCTCTCCTCCGTAGATCGCACGCGCAGCCAGCGCGGCGCTGGCGAACATGATGGGGCTGAAGACGAGGCTCGACACGGCCAACTGGCTGTTGCCGGTGATGGCGTGACCGCTCGTGCATCCCTTGGCCATCCTCGCGCCGAACATCATCAGCGCGCCTCCGGCGAAGGCTGCGGCATAGCGCGCTTCCCGATCTGGTCCGAAGCGCCGCTCCCAGTCGGGCGGCACCGCAGGTCTCGTCCGTTCGCCTGCCGCGATCGCCGCGAGAAAGCTCCCGGCGAGCACACCAACGGCCAGCAGGGATTCCCAGCCGATCTCCGGCTTCTTCTCGCGCTTCTCCAGATACTCACGGATCGGCGCAGCGCCGGGTGCGAGTTGCGCTTCTGCCAGCGCCGCCGCGTCCTCGAAGGCCGTGGTGACGCCGAGGCCACGGCCCACGGTGGCAAACGCCGCTGCGTTGAGCAGGCCAATGCCGGCTCCGACAGCGTAAGGGGATGGGTTGCTCATGCGCGTTCTCCTTCCATTTGCGGAGTCGTGACCGTTTTCGTCGCGTTCTTCTCCATCGGCAGATCGAGCTCCGCCCATGCCGTCATGCCGCCGAGGAGGTTGTCGACATGCTCGAAGCCGTGCCTGCGCAGGATGCTCACGGCCAGGCTCGCGCGATGCCCTACGCTGCAGGTGACGGCGATCGGCTCCGACCGGTCCAGCGGCGGAACCAGTTCCTGGAGATGCTCGTCGAGGTAGCCCACGTACATGTGCGACGCGTCGGGGATGTGTCCCTCTTCTTCGAACTCGCTGTCCTCACGCACGTCGAGAACGCGCACGTGGTCGAGTCGGTCTTCCAGCTGGCGTGGCGCCACGGCGCCCGACTCGGTCACCGGCATGCCGGTGTCGCGCCACGACTCGAAGCCGCCGGCGAGTACGCCTTCGATCCCGTCGATGCCGATGCGTGCAAGGGCGAGCACCGCACTTTCGACTTCGTCCGTGCCCGGCAGCACGAGGTACACAGCCGTCTCGGCGTCGGCCACCCAGCCTCCGAAGACCGGCAGGCCTTCTGCCCAGATGCTCAGGGAATCCGGGATGTGCCCGCCGGCGAACGCCTCCGCATCCCGCGCGTCGATCACGATGCCGCGCCGGCATTCCTGCTCAAAATCTTCCGGCTGCAGCACCTTCACTTCCTTCGGCTGCCGGCGAAGCGGAATACCCCCCTTCAGATTCAGCTTCTCCATCGTCGCGAAGTAGGGCGGCCGGGGGATACGTTCGCGAATCTTCGCCTCCATGAACTCCTTCCGGGTCATGGTGAAGACGGGATTGTAGACGCGTTCGAGTCCGAGCGTGGACTCGTCGCGATCCGCGATGTTGCCGCCGCACACCGAACCTGCGCCGTGGGCAGGATACAGTTGCGCCTGGTCTCCGAGCGGAAGTAGCTTCTGGTGGACGGCGTCATAGAGCAGGCCGGCGTTCTCGCCCGTCCTGGCCGGATCGGGAAGATCGGTGCGGCCTGTCTCCCCGATGAACAACGTGTCGCCGGTAAAGACTCCCCACGCGCGCTGCGGAGAGTCGGGGATGAACAGCGCGTAACACATGCTCTCCGGCGTGTGCCCGGGTGTGTGCAACGCGCGCAGGCGAAGGCCCGCGAACGAGAACTCCTCGCCGTCCTCGAGCCGCAGATCACCGTGGCCGAAAAGCTCGTGCTGTCCGTTGACGATGCGTGCGCCGGTGACGCGGGCCAACTCGGCCGATCCGAGCACGAAATCTTCCTGCCGGTGGGTTTCGATGACGTACTTGATCGTCAGGTCGTTCTCACGCGCGGCGTTCAGGTACTCGTCCACGTCGCGACGGGGATCGATGACCGCGGCCTCGCCCTTCGCACCGATCACGTAAGCGACATGGGCGATGCCCGGCGTCTTGATGCGCTGGAAAATCATTGGCCAGTCCTTGTTCGACGCATGAGCTCCTAAGCCTCCATCGGGTAAGCTGCTTCTACGCTGCTTCCACGATGACTTTTGTTGGAGCGAGGTGGTCCTGATGTCAACGCCCGCGACGAAGATCGGACGCAGACGAGGATCGCAGGCTCGCGCACCCGCTGACCCAGGTACTCGTTCGGATCCGATTCGAGCGAAGGACCTCGACCTTGGTTTCGGACGCGCTGCGAGTCCTGCGCAAGAGCGTCGGCCGGGTGGTGAGCTCACCTGTTCGGCCCGCCCCTCCTGACTACGGCGTAGGATCCCCGAAGTTCGGATCGCGCAGGCATCCGTTGAGGAAGCAGTTGAAAAGCTTCTCGCCGCTCGCATTGCTGAACTGGTTCAGCTGGGCGTTGCCCCATTCTCCGGGCGGACAGGTTTGTACCTGGGTCGAGTTGCCCATGAGCGTCCACAGGTTGCCCACCTTGCGAGCGTCGCAGTGCGTGAGGTTCAGCGTGTGACCGAGTTCGTGCGGATTGGCGTCCTGGCCGTTGACGTTGTTTCCCACCACGCTGGCGAAGCCCGGAATGCTCTCGGCTTCACTGTTGCCGATCAGGGTGCCCGCGAGCGTTTGCGCGTTGTTGAGCGGATCGTCCATGCCGACACTGCGCGCGTGCCAAACGTCCACCTTGAGGCCGTCCCACATGCCCTCGGCATCGCGCCCGAAGCGATAGGGGTACGTATGGGCTCCGGCCGCGAACGGGCCGCAGTCTGCGAGGTTGTCGGAGCAATCCTCCGCTTCCTCCTCGGTTGGAAGGCGCCAGCAACCGATCGTCCTCAGGCGGACAAGCTTCTCGTGGATGCTGTAGAACGCATCGCCCCACTTGAAGAGGTTGTCGTAGGCGGGAAAACCCGTGTTCGTGTGATACGGGGTCTCGGTGTAGTAGCCGCGGTCGAGCAGGAAGGCCGGCCACGAGTCGCCTTTCTTCGTGCACCAGCGAACGTCGCCGAAAAGGCCGAAATCGGAGCCCGCCTCGAACGTGTGAAAATGCTGCGGGATGTCCCCTCCCGGCTCGCAGAAGGGAGTGTGGTCGCACTCCGGGTCGAAGCCGTCGACCAGCTCATCCCCGTCGTTGTCGTCGCCGTCGTTGCACTGGTGGGTGGCGGGGGGTTCACCCGATCCGTGTCCGTCTCCGCACGGCGAAGAATGCTCGCAAGGGTCGGGCGGCGACGGGCAGGCTGGGCCCGGATCTCCCACGTCAAGCCCGGTGTCTGCGCACAGTTCGGAACAGAACGGCTGCCCGCCGCAATCGTCGAACAATTCGGCCTGGTGCGCGTTGGCGAAAAACGCCTCGCTGATCAGCAGCGTGGAATCGTCGACCCCGACGCCCACCGCTTCGATGTCGTCGAGCCGCATCGCGGGGCCCACCGGCGTGACGGTCATGCTGAAGAGCCCGGTGTTGTTGGGCATGTTGGACTCGTGACTGGCGAGTCCGCGGCTGACGAGCCCGCCCTCGTCCACGGCAAGGACCTGCATCACCGAGCGCAGCGAGCGATCCGACTCGAAGAGCGAGCGATAGATCTTGACCTGCGGGAACCGGTTGACGATCTTGGCGGCGCCTTCTTCGCTGCGCCGTTCGATCAGCCGCACGTCGGATGTGAACTCGGCCTTCAGGTCGAGGTTGTAGCGGCCGATCTCTCCGTCCGGAAAAACCAGCGGCATCACCGTATCGGGCTCGCCGGCGGTGACATCGGCGATCAGCGCGGAGTTGGCAATGAAGAACGTTCCCGGGCGCAAGTCGTGACGCATTTGCTCGCCGTAGCTCGGCGGCCGTACGAACAGGTTGCCCGCGCCGGTCCAGACGGGAGGCTCGCGCGACGGCTCGGTTGCAAATGGGTAAAGTTCGGCCGGCGCGTTGCACGTCGCGCCTACCCAACCTTCGTCGCAAGTGCATACCGCGACGTCGTCTTCGACTGCACACTTGCCGTTGCCTGAGCAGGTCGTCACGTCGCAGCAGTCGAGTTCGTCGTCTGCGCACGTCGGCTTGCAAGCCGGACCGTTGCATACGAGCACCGGGCATTTCGCGGTGGGCCCGTTGCCGACGGCGGTCCTCAGGATGGCCAGCGCATCGGAGGCGGTAATCTCGTCGTCACCGTTGTAGTCGCAGATGTCGATCCGGCATTCGATCACTCCGACAGCCGCCCGCAGGGCGCCGAGCGCGTCCGTCGCGGTGATACTCTCGTCGCGGGTGTAGTCGCCGCATTTCGGCCCCAGTTGCGGTGGTACGATGATGCCGGCAGCGGCCATGCCCGGGTACGCGAGCGAGAAGCCGATTGCGAAGGCGAGCATGAGCTTGCCCAGGTTTTGCGATTGCGGCATTCGAACCTCCTTGTCCCTCCGGGCTTGCGCGAAGGCCCGTCCCGACCCCCAAACCAGCGGGTCGTGATCGAAAACACAACCCCATCGGGGAAAAAAGTCTTGGCGCGGCACTGCGGCGCGGCTGCGAGCAGGCACCGAGGCGGCAACGGTCTTGATCCTCGCAGCCTTGATGGCCGATGATCTCCTGACGCGTGCTGCCACGCGCGACGCGTGCCTGCCACGCCCGACGCGCGCCTCCCATGCGCGACGCGCGCCCGACATGCGGCCGTGCCTCGCGCCGGTGCCGGACGCAGGAGGTCATGATGGAGTTGAATGTCGCGCAGAAGCTGATCCGCTCGCACCTGCTCTCCGGCGAAATGACGCCCGGCACCGAGATCGGAATCCGCATCGACCAGACGCTCACGCAGGACGCCACCGGCACGCTCGTGATGCTCGAACTGGAATCGATGGAACTGGATCGCGTGAGAACCGAAGTCAGCGTCCAGTACGTCGACCACAACCTCATCCAGGAGGACCACAAGAATCCCGACGACCACCTGTTCCTGCGCAGCGCGTGCCGGCGCTTCGGCGTGTGGTATTCGCGTGCAGGAAACGGCGTCAGTCACCCCTGTCACCAGGAAAACTTCGGCAAGCCCGGCAAGACGCTTCTGGGCTCCGACAGCCACACTCCGGCCGCCGGCGCGATCGGCATGCTGGCCATCGGCGCCGGCGGACTCGAAGTTGCGATCGCGATGGCGGGCGAGCCGTTCTTCACCGAGATGCCGCAGATATGGGGCGTGCGGCTCGATGGAGAGCTGCCGGACTGGGTAAGCGCCAAGGACGTGATCCTGGAGATGCTCAGGCGTCACGGCGTGGACGGCGGACTCGGGCGCATCGTCGAATACTACGGACCGGGTCTGGCGACGTTGTCGGCGATGGACCGACACGTGATCGCGAACATGGGAGCGGAACTCGGTGCGACCACCACCGTCTTCCCTTCCGACTCGGAAGTGAGGCGTTTCCTGCGCGCATGGAAGCGCGAGAACGACTGGACGGAACTCGTGGCGGATGCCGGCGCACAGTACGACGTGCACGACGAGATCGATCTCTCGCGGCTCGAGCCGCTCATCGCAATGCCGTCGAGCCCCGGAAACATCCGCCCCGTTCGCGAAGTGGCCGGCCAGTCCATCTACCAGGCCTACATCGGGTCGTCGGCCAACCCCGGCTATCGCGACTTTGCGGTGCCGGCGATGATGCTGCGCGGCCGCCGCGTGCACGACGGCGTCTCGTTCGACGTCAATCCCACCTCGCGCGCGCAGCTCGAGACGCTGATGCGCGACGGGCACCTCGGCACGCTGCTGCATGCCGGGGCCCGACTGCACCAGGCCGGCTGCAACGGCTGCATCGGCATGGGCCAGGCCCCCGCGTCGAACGAATACTCGCTTCGCACTGTGCCGCGCAACTTCCCCGGCCGCTCCGGCACGCGCGAGGACAAGGTCTGCCTGGTGAGTCCCGAGACGGCCACTGCGTCGGCCATGACCGGCGTGATCACCGACCCGCGCACGTTGTCCATGCCCTGCCCGCGCGTCGCCGACCCCGACGATCCCATCACGAACCGCGAACTTTTCGAGGCTCCGCCGGTCCTCGGCGCGCAGCCGAGGGCCGAGCTCGTCAAGGGACCGAACATCGCGTCGCTGCCGGCGTTCGAAGTGCTGCCGGATCGGCTGGACCTCCCCGTGCTGCTCAAGGTGAACGACAACATCTCCACCGACGAGATCATGCCCGCCGGACTGCGGGTGCTGCCGTTCCGCAGCAACATCCCGAAGATTGCCGAGTTCTCCTTCGATCGCATCGATGCCGGCTACGCCGCTCGGGCCGAAGCCACCGGGGCCCACGCCGTCGTGGGAGGCACCAACTACGGGCAAGGCTCCAGTCGCGAACATGCGGCTCTTGGTCCGCGCTACCTTGGGCTCCGCGCCGTGATCGCGTGCAGCTTCGCGCGCATTCACGAGCAAAACCTCATCAACTTCGGCGTGCTGCCGCTCACCTTCGTCAGCGCCGCGGATCGAGAGGAGGTTCAGGCCGGCGACGTGCTGCGCCTGGCCGGCCTTCATGGTGAACTCCCGTCCCGACATGAACTAACGGTCGAGAACGTGACGCGGGGCCGCAGCTTCACCGTTCGTCACGCGATGTCGGAGCGGGAGGTGCAGTTCGTCCTGAGCGGCGGCCTGATCAACTGGATGAAGCCGCGCTTGATCGAGGCAGACCTGCGCAACGCGCGCGCCGGCCGCGATGCGGCGGGATAGACGCGACGACGGTTCCTGTCGGGAGTCTCGGTCGAGTAGGAGGCGCGTGCGGGCGTTATGCGTCGCCGGATTGCTCACCGGGCCGCACTCTTTGCCATAGGTTTTCGCGGATTCGTGTGGGTGGCCACACCGGCCTTTTCGAAGATCTCCGGCGATCCGATCGGCGGTCGCATCATCGTGAGGATCGTCAGCCCTGGCTGCACCAACATTCCCCGGGGAATGTTGGGCGATGGCAGCGGGCGCGAGGGCGGGTCAAGCTCGCTATTCCATTTCTGTCATCGATCGCCGATTCGATGACGGTGCTCGCTCATAACGTCAGTTTTTTGCCAGGTCATAGGCCCCTCCGAAGAGTGTAACCTATGACATCGGTCCAATTTGTTACCTATGTACTCGGTCCGGACCGACGATTCCACTTGACGCGATTTCCGATCGCTCCAGATCGCCTGTAGCGAACGGAAACACGGACGGCCGGTTTTCTCGCGGAACTCGCACGTAAAGTCTCTCCAATCCTGCGCTTGGCTTCGAGAGGCGATGTTCTGCGGGCGTCCTGTCCTGCCTGCGAACGACGCCTGAAAAACCCGTGGTACAAGCGTCTCATGAAGACACCGTTCGACTGCATTGCCACGCTTTGCGAGCAGGCGCTGCTCGATCACTTCGCTGGCCTCGTCGTTCGCGACCGTCGCACGACAGCGGATCTGCTCGTCGCGATGGCCGAGATCGACGAGCGCAAGCTATGGGCGAAGCACGCCTGCTCGTCCATGTTCACCTTC
>JBHEOD010000090.1:0-358 GCA_046261745.1 Binatia bacterium | reverse complement strand
GCGGCTCGTGGCCGAGCTCGCGCCGCGGCCCGATGTCGCGTCGCGCATTCGTGCGATGCCGTCGAAAAGGGGGGGCGCGGCGTTGGCGGGCACGGAGGTCTCAGGCGCGGCGGGCGCAGGCGCGGCGGTCTCAGGCGCGGCGGAGAACGTGCCCGGGGGTTCGATGGACGAGGATCGGACCAGCCGCGAACCGGCCGGCCGTGCGAATGATCGGCTGACGCCCGCACAGAAGAATCAGACGGAAGGCAATCAGGCGCAGCGCGATCACGGCGGCTGCGCGGGTGATCGGGAAGTCCTGCGGACACCGGGATCGCCAGTCGTTGCAAAACCTGTCGTTGCGCTCAGTCCGCGGCGCTAC
>JBHEOD010000009.1:7722-46916 GCA_046261745.1 Binatia bacterium | reverse complement strand
ACCGAGAACTACACCAAAGGCGACCTTCTCGAGTACTACCGTGCGATCGCGCCCTGGCTGCTGCCGTACCTGCGCGATCGCCCGGTCATGCTCACGCGCTACCCCGACGGGATCGATGGCAAATCGTTCTTTCAAAAGGATGCGCCCGAGTGGACACCAGCCTGGATTCGCACCGAAGCGCTGTGGAGCCAGGACACCGCGCGCGACGTTCACCACTTCGTCATCGACGATGTCGAATCGCTGCTCTACGTGGTCAACATGGGAACAATCCCGCTGCACATATGGGGAAGCCGGATCGCCACTCTCGAGCGTCCGGACTGGTGCATCCTCGACCTCGATCCCAAGAGCGCGCCGTTTACCGATGTCGTCAAGGTGGCGCGCGCGGCGCGCAAGCTCTGCGACGAGATTGCATTGCCGTCGTTCGTCAAGACTTCGGGCGGAAGCGGCATCCACGTGCTGATTCCGCTCGCCCGGCTCTGCACGTACGAGCAGTGCCGCCAGCTCGGCCAGTTGCTGGCCGGCGTGATCGTATCGCGCGTGCCGGCGATCGCGACCGTCGAGCGAACAGTGGCTGCGCGCGGCGGCCGCGTCTACGTCGACTTCCTGCAAAACGGCATGGGCAAGACGCTGGCCGCTCCGCTGTCCGCGCGGCCGGTGCCGGGCGCGCGCGTGTCGATGCCGCTCGAGTGGAAGGAAGTGACTGCGCGCCTCGATGCCTCGCGCTTCACGATCGCGACGGCGCTCGCCCGGATGACCAGGCTCGGCGAGGACCCCTTCGCGGCGGTGCTGACGACCACGCCGGATCTTGCGGCCGCGCTGGCGGCGCTGCACGAGTTGCTGGATCGGGCACCGCACGAGTCCTAGCAGGCGACGTGCCCTTCGCGCGCGCCCTCGCCCGGCTGAAGCCGCAGGCTGCATTGGCGCCGCCACCCCGCTATAGACCGCCGGCCCGCGACAACCGCCCGCGCGAGCCGGCCACCGGGGCCGCGCAGGCGAAATCCAGCACGAGAGAAGCACCATGACCACCGCACCGACGATTGCCGACATCCACGCGAAACTGACGGCGCCGGGAGAAGTTCTCGAGACCGCCGAAGTGACCATTCGCGGCGTGGCCACGCGGGTCTGGAAGAATGCGCCGCCGTCGCTGCCCGCCGTGCTGTCGATGAGCCGCGCACACGGCGGCGCCGATTTCATGGTTTACGAAGACGACCGCTGGAGCTTTGAGCGCCACTTCCTGGCCTGCGCCCATCTCGCGGGCGTGCTTCGAAGCGACTACGGCGTAAGGAAGGGCGACCGCGTCGCGATCGCGATGCGCAACTTCCCCGAATGGTCGGTCGCATTCTGGGCGGCTTCGGCCGCCGGCGCGATCGTCGTTCCGCTCAACGCGTGGTGGACAGGCGCCGAACTCGTGTACGGCCTCAGCGACTCCGGCGCGACGGTGCTGTTCTGCGATGCGGAGCGCCTGGACCGCCTCGTGCCCGAGCTCGATCGGCTACCCGGCCTGCGCATCATCGTCGCACGCGACGAACGCGCCGAGCGGGAGGACGGAGCCGATCGCATCGAGTCCATCCTGGACGCCGTGCCGGCGGACGCCGCTTTGCCGGCCGTCGCGATCGAGCCCGAGGACGACGCAACCATCTTCTATACCTCCGGTACCACCGGCCATCCGAAGGGAGTGCTCGGCACCCACCGCAACATCTGCGGCAACCTGCTGAGCCTTCGCTTCGCGAACGTGCGCGCCGCAATGCGCGGCAGCGTGCCCGGCGCCAAGGCGGCGCCGGCCGGCGGACAGAACGTCTACCTTCTGTCGGTGCCGTTCTTCCACGCCACCGGCTGCCACTCGATCCTCGTCGCGAACCTCGCGGCCGGCAACAAGCTGGTGATCATGCGCAAGTGGGAGGCCGGACGCGCGCTCGAGCTGATCGAACGCGAGAAGGTGAACACCTTCGGCGGCGTGCCCGCGATGGTCTGGCAGGTGGTCACGCATCCGGACTTCGCGACGCGCGACGTCTCGAGCGTCCGCTCGATCGGCTACGGCGGCGCGCCCGCGGCGCCCGAGCTCGTGCGCAAGATCGAGGAGATGTTCCCGGGCCGCACGCCGAGCAACGGCTACGGCATGACCGAGACGTCTTCCGTGACGACGATGAACATGGGCGTGGACTACATCCGGCATCCCGACAGCGTCGGCGTTCCAATCGCCGTCTGCGACGTGAAAGTCGTCGACGACAGCGGCCGCGCGCTCGCCTGTGGCGAAGTCGGCGAGCTGTGGATCAAGGGGCCGAACGTCGTCAAGGAGTACTGGCACAAGCCCGAAGCCACGGCCGAGACTTTCACCGACGGCTGGGTGCATACCGGCGACCTCGCGCGCATTGACGACGAAGGTTTCGTGTACCTGGTCGACCGCGCGAAAGACCTGCTTATCCGCGCCGGCGAAAACATCTCGTCGGTTGAAGTGGAAGGGGCGCTTTTCGAGCATCCGTCCGTCACGGATGCGGCGGTCATCGGCATTCCCGACAAGGTACTCGGCGAGGAAGTCGGAGCCGTCGTGCACCTTGCGCCGGGTGCGGCCGTCACCGAAGCGGAACTCAAGGCGCACGTCGCGAGCCGCCTCGCCGGCTTCAAGGTGCCGGTCAAGGTGTGGTTCTTCGACGAACCGCTGCCGCGCAACCCCGCCGGCAAGATCCTCAAGCGCGACCTGCGCAAACAACTCCTCGGCGTCTGAAAAAATGGGGTCAGACCCCTTTTCTCTGACCCCATTTGGCGGCGTCTGAAATCGGCGACAGCTACACATCTCTCCCATTCGCCGGAAATGGGGTCAGACCCCATTTTTTTTCTTCAGTGGGCGTGGGTGAGTTTGCGGGTGGCGAGGACGGAGTAGAGGCGCGTGATGCGTCCGTCGCAGCCAACGTCGGCCTGCAGCACGAAGCGCCGTGCGATGCGGGCGGCGTCCACGTGGAGGCCGCCGGTTCCGCGCTCGGGCAGTTCGACGTGCAGCGCCGGCATGCCGCCCACCTCGATCGCGCGCGCGTCGGGCACGCCGCCGAACTTCACGAAGATGCCGTGGTAGAAGCGCGCGACGCTGGACGCGCCGTGGATCGGCCTCAGCGCCGCGTAGAACTCACCTCCGCCGTCGCTGATCGCGCGGCAGTCCTCGGCCAACAGGCTCTCCACGCGCGCGAGGTCGCCGGTCATCAACGCCTCGGTGAAGTTCCACAGTGCCTGCCGGGCCTGGTCGCGGGCATCGGCGATCGACGGATGGCGCGAGCCTTCGAAGGCGGCCATCGCGCGCCGCGCCCGCAGGTGGGCCACCTTGATCCCGCCCTCGCTGGCGCCCAGCACCGCGGCCGTCTCGCGCACCGAGTAGTCAAAGACGTCGCGCAGCAGCAGCACCGCGCGCTGCCGCGGAGTCAGCGCCTCGAGCGCCACCAGGAAGGCCATCGACATGCTCTCCACCAGGTCGTAACGCCCCTCGGTGCTGACACCGGAAGCGACAACCTCGATCGCCTCGATCGGCTCGGCATCCGGGCTCGACGACACCGGCGACGGCAGCCACGGCCCCACGTACGGACAACGGCGGCGACGCCGCAGCAGGTCGTGCGCGAGGTTGAGGCCCACGCGAACCAGCCACGGCCTGAGCGACCGGCCGTCCTCGGCGGGACCTCGTTCGAGCAACCGCACGAACGTCTCCTGCAGCAGGTCCTCGGCATCGGCCGCGCAGCCCGTCATGCGATAGAGCAGCCCCCACAGAAAACTGCGGTGTTCGTCGAACAGTTCTTCTGAACCTGCTGCCACGACTGAGAAAATCCTGAACTGAATGTGACCGAGCGCTTACGCGACGGCCGTCGCCCCTTCCCCGATCGCCATCGCAGCGGCCATCTCCGCGACCTTGGCGGCCGCCATCCCACCGGCCCGGCGCCCGCTCGCCACTGCCGTGTCCGCGATCATCCCCTCGGCGCCCACCCAGTCGCCGGCCACGAGCAGCGACGGCACCGCGGCCACCTCGGGTCCGGGCCGGCTGCGGTTCGCCTCCACGAGCGCGCCCGTCACCACCATCGACGGCAGGTAACGGCGGGCGACCACCACGCTTCGCCACCCCGGCTGCACGGCGTCGCAGAACGCTTCAAGCTCGGCTTCGGTCGCCTTCGCCGCCTTCATATCGTGCTCGCCGGACGGCAGGTACTTGGCCACGTGAATCGCCGCGCCGCCTTCGGGAGCAAGCCGCGCGGTGGCGGAGTGGACCGAGAAGTACAGCGGTCGGTCGATGCCCACAACGAAGAGCCGGCGCGGGTCGGGCAGCTCCCGCAGGCCGAGATCGAGGCATGCGGCCTTGACCGGCGTCGCGTCGCGCGCCCACCCGGCGAGCGTCTCGCGGCCCGCGCCTTCGACGACGCTCGCCGCGACGCCCGGCGGTATCGCCAGCACGACCACGCGCGCGCGCAGGACGCTTTCCTCGAGTCCAGCGGTAGCGGCCGCGCCCACGACCACGTCGGCGCCGGCCGGGTGCGTCCTTACGCTGCGCACGCGCTGCCCCGTCCTCACGACCGCTCCTGCATTCTCGGCCGCGCTGCGCAGTCCGCCGGCCAGCGTTGCCCAACCGCCGTCGAGATAGAGCACGCCCCTTCCAAGCCCGGCCTGCAGTTGCGACACGGAAGCAGCCGCGCACGAACGATCCGGGTCGTTCGCGTACGCCGTCACCCGCATCAGCGCCTCGACGAGTCCGCGAACGACACCGTCGCGAAACGTCATGTCCAGCCAGCGTCGCAGCGTCTGTCCCTCAAGTGCAGCCGCGTCGATCTTGCCGAGGGAGCCCAGCACCCTGCCGAGTTCGAGCTTGCCGGACAGCGAAAGAAGATTGGTCGTCAGCAACGACACGAAGCCGGCCGGCAGAGCGTGCAAGCCGCCGCCGTGGTACGCGAGGCCGCCCGAAGCCGGCGGCCGACGTCCCGAGTAGCGCACGCCGAGGTCGGCAAGCGCGCGCGCCGCGTGCCCGCCGTCGTAAAGAGCGTGGGGTCCGACGTTGAAAAGGAAGCCGTCGTCCTCGTGCGTCGCCGCGCGCCCGCCCACCTCTGCGGCTCGCTCGAGCACGACCACGCCGGCTCCCGCGCGGGCAGCGAACGCAGCCGCGGTGAGGCCCGCAAGTCCGGCGCCGACAACCACCACGTCCACGTCGAAGCCACCGGCTTGTTCCTCACGTGCCCCCGTCGCGCCCGTGCCTGTTCCCGAGTGAAGCGTCTCTCGCTGGATGTACGCCATGAACCGGATCCTCCGTGGGTTTCCCACCACTACGAACGGCCCCGGCGAAAGGTTACGCCGGCGCCTACCCGTGGCGATTCAAGGCGGCCCCGGAGGCGGGAACGCGTGCGGAAGCTGGCAGCGCCGAGACGAGCAGCGGGGCCACCGCCCCCCCCTGTGCGGCCATCGCGGCGACCATTCCGAAACGTCAAGCATTGCACGACGCCCTGCTATGCATGTCACCGCGACACCTCGCCCCAGGGATGTGCTCGATTCGGTTGCATCGCTGCAAGCCAGGCCGTACACGAGAGCAGTCGGGGGGACGAGATCGGGAGGGCTCGTGCCATGCGGCGCGGGCAGGACTCGTTGGGGCTTCCGATGAATCGACTGGGCCTGAAGGTACAAACGACGTTGCGGAACACGATCGCTTCCGTCCACCTGCTGCGCGCGCTCGTGCCGGCGGCGCTGGCCGCCCTGCTCGTGCTGGCCGGGCGCGCGGAGGTCCCGGCCCAGGAAGGCGGCGGATCGCCGATGTCCTCGGAGGGCGTTGTGCCACCCCCCGCCGGCACCGACATCGAAACGCTGCGCAAGCTTCTCGGCCTTCCATCGATGGCGCCGGCGACCGCACCGGCGAAGCCCGCAGACCAGAAGCCCGCGCCGGCCGTGAAAGCTGCGGAGCCACCCGCCCCTGCCGTCGAAGCCGAGAAGCCTTCTGCCCCTGTACCCGCCCCTGCGCCGGCCGTGAAAGCTCCGGCCAAGCCAAAACCGCCCATCGCGAAGCCCGTCCCGAAGAAGCCGGCCAAGCCCGTCGTCAAGTCCGCCCCGAAGGCAACGCCCGTCCCCGAGGCACCTCCCGCGGACGCACCGCCCGACGAGGCGCCCGTCGCAGACGCCCCCGCCGCGAAGGTTGTCAAAGAGCCCTCCGCTTCCGTCCAGGGCTCCATGGAGGACGTGCCGCCCGCCGGCACCGTCGTCTCCTCCGCCAACATGGAGCGGTGGAAACACCTGCTCGGTCCCTCCATCCAGTGGGCCGTGTCGCGCGGCGCGACGCTGCCGGTCATCGATCCGACGCCGGCTCCGCTCGAACCCTTTCGCGAAGCAGCGACCAAGCAGTACAGCTCGCAGGTTTCGCTCGCGCCCGACAAGAACTCGATGCGCAACTACGTCGCGGGAATTCCATTCCCCCTCGTGACCGACGACGATCCCGACGTCGCGATCAAGATGATGTTCAACTTCGAGAGTCGCCTCGCCGTGGACGATGCGACGGTGCGCAACTTCAGCTGTGACACCGGCAGCATCGACCCCCAGCGCGGACTCGAGACCGAACGGCACTATGTGATCGACAGCTTCCGCCGCCTCTTCTACGTGAGCCGCTTCCACTTCGATCCCAAGCCCACCTGGAAGACCTCCGAGGGCGTACGCTATCGTGAGATGCTCGGCCCCCTGCTCGAACCGTTCGACCTCAAGGGCGCCGGCTTCACGTACATCCGCTATCTCAACCCGGCTCAGCACGACGATTCGTGGATCTACTTCCCCCAGTTCAAGCGCGTGCGGCGCCTGAGCACCGCGCAACGCTCCGAGGGCGTATTCGGCCAGGACATCGACCTCGACAGCTACGCGGGTTACGCGGGCAATCCCGCCTGGAGCAACTGGACGTATCTCGGCAAGAAGACCGTGCTCGGCGTGATGCACGCGAGAAACCTGCCGTCCAGGTTCCAGAAGTCGCCGGTCGACTTCTTCCCCGACGACGTCTGGGAGCCGCGCGAGGTGTACGTGCTGCTCGCCGTCTCGCGCCTTGGCGGCTACAACTTCGGCCAGCGCGTGCTCTATCTCGATCGCGAGAGCCTCTTCATTCCGTACACCGAGATCTACGACCTCAAGGGCTCGCTGTGGAAGGGTTTGGTGCAAACCTGGAAGTTCGGTCGCGAGCCGATCCCCAACTCCAAGCGGGCCAGGTACGACTACGACCAGTTCTTCATTCCGGCGCTGTCGATGTTCGACATCCAGAACAACCACGTCACGCGCTGCCAGTTCCCGTCCCCCGACGAGAAGGGCGAGGAAGGCTGGTACTTCAACGTCGGAACCGCCGAGGGCACCACGGAGGAAGTATTCTCGGTGTCCAAGTTCATCGAAGGCGGCCGCTGACGAGCAGCGGCGGTCTCGATGTGCTGTTGGCGAACGTCGCGCCGGGGCTGCCCGGCGGCGGGCCTACTCGACGCCGCTTCCCTGCCAGGTGACGACCCGTTCGATGCGAATGCGAATCATCGGGTTGACGGCCTCGGTCAGTTCCATCGTGAGGTACTGCGGGTACTTCGAGCGCAGCGCCACGCGGGCGCGGCGGTACTCCTGCGAGTCGGTGACGAGGCTTGCTTCGCCTTCCACCATCACGAACCACAGCGCTGTCCAGTCTTCCTCGTAGTGATCGACGAGCACGCTGACGCGCGGGTTGGCCTCGATGTTTCGAAGGCGCCTCAATCCTCTGTGCGTGCGCTTGGGCTTGTCGTCGATGATCGAGTAGACGGCCTCTCCCACCACGACGAAGCAGAACGGCACGATGTGCGGACGACCGTCGACCGCGGCCGTGGCCAGGTGCGCGAGGCGTTCGCCGGTGAAGCGTGCGAGCGCGAGGTCTCGCGTAGCCTTGTCGTCCGTCATTGGCGGGGGGGCTCGAGGGTTCGGGCGAGGAAGTCGATCACCGCGTCGCAAAAGAGATCGTTGCGATCGCCCGCCACCATGTGCGAGGCGTCCTCCACGTCGACGTACTCGGCGTGCGGCACCATCTCGAGGAACTCGCGCACGCCTTCCTCGCTGACGATCTCGCTCATGCGCCCGCGCACCAGCAGGGCCGGCACCACGAGTGAACGCGCAGCGGTGTTCATCCGCTCGGGATAATGCTCGTGTGAGCTGCGCGGCGGTCCCGAAAGGAAACGAGGATCCCAGTGCCAGCGCCAGCGGCCGTCCTCGCCGAGGCGAAGGTTCTTGGCGAGTCCGCTCGTGTCGCGCGGTCGCGGGCGATGAGGCAGGTAGGCCGCGATCGCATCCGCCGCATCGTCGATGGCCGCAAAGCCCTCCGGGAACGCGTTCATGAAGCCGACGATCTTCTGCACGCCTTGCGGGTCCATTCGCGGCGTGATGTCGACGAGGACGAGGGCCGTCGCGATCGGATGGTCGTGTTCGCAAATGAGGCTGGCGATGCCGCCGAGGGATGCGCCGACGAGAGCCGGGCGCGTTCGCAGCGACGAAGCCACGGCGTGAATGTCGGCAGCGAATGACGAAATCTCGTAGTCGCCGTCGCAGGCCCACGCGCTCTCGCCGTGGCCGCGAAGGTCGAGGGTCACCGCATAAAAACCGGCGGCCGCAAGATTGCCGGCGGTCGCTCCCCACGCGTGACGCGTCTGGCCGCCGCCGTGCAGCAGCAGGACCGACGGCGCCGACGGATCGCCGTACGCATCGGCCACCAGCGCGATGCCGCCGTGGCCGCGCAGTTCGAGCCGCTCGGCGGCCCCTGGCGGATTCGATGTGGTGGAAGCGGAAGTTTCCAAGGATAGTCTCCGAAGCAGATGAACTCCCGGCGCGCGGAAGCTATGCACCGACGCCACGTTGGTCAAACCGGCGCCGCGTCCGTCGCGCCGTTCGCAGGAGTCTCGTGATGCCCAAGCTTGTCTGTGCCCCGACAACCGTGCCCGCCCCGGGCACTCCGCCCAAGCGAATCGACGAGTATGTGGGAAGGCTCAATACCGGTGACACCACCATCAGCGTCGCACACATGCGTTCGCCGGCGGGATGGTCGGAACCGGGCCAGCGCCCGGAATTTCGCGAGATCACCGTCGTGCTCGCCGGTCGCCTGCGCGTGGAGCACGAAGGCGGGATCATGCTCGTCGACGGCGGCCAGGCCGTCATCGCCGAGCCCGGCGAGTGGGTGCGCTACAGTTCGCCGTTCGAGGGAGGCGCCGAGTACGTCGCGATCTGCGTCGACGCGTTCTCCCCCGCGAACGTCCACCGCGACGCGTAAGCTATTTCTTCGCTCCCTTGGCCTTGGCGGTCTTCACCTTGGTCTTCCGGGCAGCGGGCGCGGGCGGACGCACCACCAGTACCGGACACGGCGCTTCGCGCAGCACGCGCTCAGTGACGCTGCCGAGAATCACGCGGCCTACGCCCTTGCGCCCGTGGGTGGACATGACGATCAGGTTCGCGCCGGCATCGGCCGCCGCCTTGCAGATCACCTCGTGCGTGACGCCGGAACGGATCACCACCCGGACTCCCGATTTGCTCTTCACGTGACGCCCCACCCAACTCTCGAGCGTGTCCCGGGCCGCCTTCTCGATCGTGCGGTCAAGGGAGAGCAGGTCCACGGGCGGCGCGAAATCCGTGAAAAGAAGCGTCGTCGTCTGCGGAACGTGAAGGACGGTCAGCTTGGCCGCCTGTCCTTCGGCCAGATGGGCCGCGTACTGCACTGCGGAGAACGACTCGGGGGACAGGTCGGTGGCGGCAAGGATGTGCTTGAAGCGTTTCATCGGGAACCTCCTGGAACTCTTGCATCTGCGAGTCAGCACGACGCATGCCAAGGCATCAAACCAGCGCTGCGGCCTTCGCACGACTGCGACGCCGCAACCCTTTCGCAGGACCGGGAACGTCTGGCGGAGATATTCGCAGCACTGGCGAGTTGCAGCAAGCATTGCGACGCGAGCCGCCGAGGGCTACACGGCGTGATGCCGCTCACGCGGAACGGAGGACGACGTGGCCTACGAGAATTACCTGTGCCTGAAGATCCGGATCGACCGCGGAGTCTGCTTCGCGACCATCGACCACCCCCCCATCAACCTCTTCGACGTCGCGCTGATGCAGGAAGTCGACCGCCTCGGCCGCGAGGTGGAGGCGGATCCCGAGGTCCGCGTGGTCGTGTTCGATAGCGCCGATCCCGACTTTTTCATCGCCCACGCGGACGTGTCGCTGATCCAGCAGTTGCCCGACAATGCGCCGCCGCGAGGCACCGAACTCGGCTTCTTCCATGCGATGGTGGACCGCTTCCGCACGATGCCGAAAGTCAGCATCGCCCGGATCGAGGGGCGCACGCGCGGTGGCGGCAGCGAGTTCGTGCTCTCGCTCGACATGCGTTTTGCGGCGCTCGGCAAGGCCGTGCTGGGCCAGCCCGAGGTCGCGCTCGGAATCCTGCCCGGAGGAAGCGGCACCCAGCGCCTGCCTCGGCTGTGCGGTCGCGGTCGCGCCCTCGAGATCGTGCTCGGATGCCAGGACTTCCCGGCCGACGTCGCCGAGCGCTACGGTTACATCAATCGTGCGCTGCCGCCGCACGAGCTCGGTCCGTTCGTCGACACCCTCGCGTATCGCATTGCGAGCTTTCCCGCCGAGGCGGTCGCGCTCGCCAAGCAACTTGTCAATGGCGCGGAGTTCCGTGTCGAGGATGGCCTGCTCGACGAAGCCTACTCGTTCAACCGCACGCTGGCGACGCCCGAAGCCAGGCGGCGCATGGCCGACTTCCTCGCTCACGGTGGACAGACGCGCGCGATGGAAACCGGAGACCTCGGATCCCTCGCCGAGACCCTCGCCAGGAAGTGAAAGGAAAAAATGGGGTCTGACCCCATTTTCTCGCTGGCCCGGAGATTCGAGAACTCCCGCCTGAGAAAAAGGGGTCTGACCCCATTTTCTTGAGTCAGGCCGAGGCTTCCCAGTCTTCGAAGCCGAGGATGCCAAGCTGGCCGAACTGACCGCGCAGGCGCTCGTTGAGCAGGCCGAGGCGCTTCACGTTCGGCACGATTTTCGAGAACAACATCGAGCGGAACGTCTTCATCGTCTCGGACTTGTCGCTGAGCTCGACCATCTCGTGCACGGGCAGGCCGATCTCTTCCCACAGCACCTTGGGCAGCAGGCGGTCGCGCATCAGGTAGGAAGCCTCGACGGCGAATTCCTCGCGGATCTTCAGGTCCGCATCCGACATGTCCTTGTAGACCTCGCGCAGCGACAGCACGCCGAAGGCAACGTGGCGCGACTCGTCACCCATGATGCGCGACGTGATGTCCTTGATGAGCGGCTCGCGGGTGATCTGGTTCTGCATGCCGAAGGCCGCCAGCGCGAGCCCTTCGACAAGAATCTGCATGCCGAGATACTTGATGTCCCATTCCTTGGCCGTGAGGATGTGGTCGAGAAGCTTGCGAAGCTCCGGGTTGCACGGATACTCCTTGCCCATCTTCTTGCTCAGGTAGAGTTCGTACGCTTCGACGTGACGAGCCTCGTCGGCGGCTTGCTGCGCCGCGTAGAACTTCGCATTCATGTCGGGCACGCAGTTGACGAGCTGCGCGGCCACCATCAGCGCACCCTGCTCGCCGTGCATGAACTGGCTGAGCGTCCATGCCTGGCCGGAGTGACGAATCTCACGGATGTTGCGGTCGCTCAGTTTGTTCCAGTGCGTGCTGCCGTACCACGGAATGGCTTGGTCGGGCATGTTCTCGGCTTCGGGGTCGACGTCGATCGTCCAGTCGGGATCGGTCTTCGCATTCCAGTGTCCGTCCTTCGACTTCTCGTAGAGGTTGCGCAGTCCTTCCTCTTTCGAGGTGTAGTCCCACACATAGTTGATGTCGTACTGGGTGCTGAGCGGCTCCGCGACGGATCCAAACATGGATGATCTCCTCCGGTTCGCGCTGTGGATTGGTTGGTCACCTGCAGCCCTCCGCAGGCCCAGCGCGCGCGGAAAGTAGATAGCTCCACTATCCATGTCAACGCCGAAGTTCCCCCTTACCTGGGAATTCCCACCGTCGTGGCCCCGCCCACCCTCTCTCCACGTAAACGGATGCAAGCCAACACCGGGTTCCAGGCGCGGGGAACTCGCCCCAGGCGCGGGGCTCGCAGAGTGGTCCAGCTGCCAGGCGAACGCCGGGGTAGAGAGCGAAGGCGTACTTCCCGTACGCCGAAGCGAACGACCGGGTGTTCAACGACGCAGATGGGCCGCTATGCGAGTCCCGCCCCCCGCGCGGGGAACTCGCCCCAGGCGCGGGGCTCGCAGAGTGGTCCAGCTGCTAGGCGAACGCCGGGGTAGAGAGCGAAGGCGTACTTCCCGTACGCCGTAGCGAACGACCGGCGTTCAACGACGCAGATGGGCCGCTATGCGAGCCCCGCCCCCCAATCAGGCGAAAAGCTCAAGGAGGCGGGTGCGCCGATACGCGAAGATCAGCGCAACATCCTTCTCGACCAGCTTGCCGGCGACGAGGTCACCCAGCGCGCCGAACGGGAGTTCGTAGCGGACGACGTCACGGACCAGCGTGCCGCCGTCGAGGGCCTCGAATTCGTGGGTGTGGGCCCACGAGCGATAGGGCCCGCGCTGCTGCGAGTCGACGAAGGTGCGCGGCGGATCCCATACATCGATGCGCGTGCGCCAGCGGATCGGGACGCCGCGAAGCCGCAGCCGGTACTCGATGAGCGCCCCCTCGAACAGCCCGTCCTCAGGCGCCTTGGTGATACGGAACCGCAGGAAGCCCGGCGTGATCATCTCGAGGTTGCGCGCGTCCGAGAAGAACGCGAACACGTCCTGAGGCTTTTGCTCGAACCAGATTTCCTGTTCGAATACCCGGCGCAGGTCGGTGCAGAGCTCGCCTAGCGCCGATGCGATGTCCGGATAGTCGAAGACGAAACCAGCGTCGTCGGCAGCGATGGCCGCGACGCGCTGGCCGGTCAGCACCAGGCCCGATCTTTCCCCGAGAACGAAGTTGAGAATCGCCGCCGGCAGCGGAAAGCGCGCGCGACGACCGAGCGCCATCGCAAGCGCAGCCGCAAAGTCGCTGTTGGTCACCGGATGCGGCGCGACCGCATTGATCGGTCCTTCGAAGGCGCGGTTCTCGAGCGCAGCCACGTACAGCGACACCAGGTCCTCGATGTGAATCCAGCTCATCCACTGGCGACCCGTCCCGTGCCGTCCGCCGATGCCGAGGCGAAACGGCGGCAGCATCCGCGGCAGCGCACCGCCGTCGCGGGCGAGCACGAGGCCGGTTCGCATCGCGACCCAGCGAAGCCCGCTGGCCTCCGCGCGCCGCGCTTCCTGCTCCCACGCCACGCAGACTTCCGAGAGGTAGCCTTCTCCGGGCGAAGATCCTTCGGCGAGAACCTCGTCGCCGCGCTCACCGTAAATGCCGATACCGGAAGCCGAGACGAGCACCCAAGGCCGGTCTTCCGGAGCACGCGCCGCGATCGCGCCGACCAGCGTGCGGGTGCTGTCGATGCGCGAGCGGAGCAGCGCATCGCGGCGCTCCTGGTTCCACTTGCCCTCGCCGACGTTCTCGCCCGCCAGGTGTACGACCCCGTCCACTCCGTCGAGCGCGCGCTCGTCGATCTGGCCGATGTCCGGGAACCACTCGTGGATCACGCAGCGAACCGGCAAGTTGATGCTCGCGTCGTCGAGGTTGCGCGTCAGCGTGACCACCTCGTGGCCGCCCTCGATGAGGCGACGAACGAGATGACGGCCGACGAGGCCGGTGGCACCGGTGACAAGAACTTTCATGGAGAAACAATCTTAGTGTAACGGACGGCGGCGGCAGGCAATCGCACGCCCGCCGGGGCACCCGGCCGTGGTATCCGCGGATCAGGAACGATCAGGAATTGCCGGGCCGGCCCGCAAGCGAACCGTACAGATCCGGCCGCCGGTCGCGAAAAAAGCCGAAGGCCGCACGCGCCTTCGCAATGGCGTCGAGATCGAAGCTCGCGGTGGCGACTCCTTCGACGCCGGCGCCGAGCTCGGCGCGAATCTCGCCGCGATGATCGGCCACGAAGGAGTGGCCGTAGAAAACCTGCCCGTCCTCGTCGCCGATGCGATTGGCCGCCGCCACCGGCACCACGTTCGAGACCGCGTGCCCCACCATCGCGCGCTGCCACGGACCGCTCGTGTCGAGCGACGGGTCGTGCGGCTCGCTGCCGATGGCGGTCGGGTAGAGCAGCAACTCGGCTCCCAGCAACATCATCGCGCGCGCACTTTCGGGGAACCACTGGTCCCAGCACACTCCGGCGCCGATCATGCCGAAGCGCGTCGGCCACGCGCGAAAGCCGGTGTCGCCGGGCCGAAAGTAGAACTTCTCCTCGTAGCCGGGGCCGTCGGGAATGTGGCTCTTGCGGTAGATGCCCATCACGCGGCCATCCGCGTCGATCATCGCGAGCGAGTTGTAGTAATGCGGTCCTTCCTTCTCGAAGAACGAAATCGGAAGCACCACGCCGAGTTCCGCCGCGAGCGCCGAGAAATGCCCTATGGTGGCGTTGCCGGCGGCCGGCCGCGACTCCGTGAAAAAATCCTCGTTCTC
Organism: Binatia bacterium; assembly: GCA_046261745.1. GTDB lineage: Bacteria > Desulfobacterota > Binatia > UBA1149 > CAITLU01 > DATNBU01. The sequence goes on along the minus strand of JBHEOD010000009.1, from coordinate 32,391 downwards.
CACCTTGCAGAAGTACGGCCCCTCGAAGAGTTCCGGAGGAAGGACCACCTGCGCGCCGCGTGCGGCAGCTTCGCGCACGAGTTCCTCGATGCGGGCCACGTTGCGCTCGCGCGTGCCGCCGAGCGCGCACTGCAGCACCGCCACTTCGATGGACCGCTTGCCGCTCGTCATGGCAGTTCCTTGGTGCCGGAGGCCGGCTCCTGCTGGGTGATGCAATGGAACGCGCCGCCGCCGGACAAGATGGCGCGAGCCGAACAGCCGACGGTGCGGCGGCCGGGGAAGCATGACGCAATGATGGACACGGCTTCTTCGTCGTGACGGCTGCCGTAGGTGGGGACCACCACCGCCCGGTTGGCGATGTAGAAGTTCACGTAGCTGGCCGCCATCGGCTCGCCGTCGGCGTTCTCGATGAGGCCGGGAGAGGGCAGTCGAACGAGCTCGAGCGCGTGGCCGAGCGCGTCGCGCATGCCGGAAAGATCGCTCGCGATCGTGGAGAGCACGTCGCGGTTCGGGTCGTCGGCGTCGCGCGCTTCCATGCAAAGCACGCGGCCCGGGCCGGCGAAGCGGACGAGCGTGTCGACGTGGCCGTCGGTGTGATCGCCGAGCAGGCCGTCGCCGAGCCACAGCAGCTTGTCGATGCCGAGCGCATCGGAAAGCTGCGCCTCGATCTCGGCCTTCGACATGTTCGGGTTGCGGTTCGGATTGAGCAGGCACTGGGCAGTGGTGATCGCGGTGCCCTGCCCGTCCACTTCGATCGCGCCTCCTTCGAAGATCAGCGGCACGTCGAAGGAATGAAGACCGGAGGCCAGGCGGACCGCACGCGCGAGCGCGAGGTCGGGCGCGAACAGGTACTTCTCTCCCCAGCCGTTGAAGCGAAAGCAGACGGCCGCCACTTCGCCGTTGTCGTTGCGCGCGTAGACCGGCGCAGTGTCGCGCAGCCAGATGTCGCCGTAAGGAATGCGATGGAAGCGCACGGGCAGCCCCGCCAGCGCGGCCGTGGCGTCGCGCTCGGCGTTGTCGTCCAGCACCAGCACTTCCAGCAGCTCGCAGCCTTCGCCGCCGGCCGGATCGTCCACGCCGGCGATGGTGCGGCAAAGCGCGGTGAACTCGGCCTGCGCCGCCGGCAGTTCGTCTTCCCAAAGGTTGGCCGCCGCGGGCCATGCCGTCCAGACCGCGCGATGCGGTTCCCACTCGGCCGGCACTCGAAAACCCGAGGCGCGAGGGGAGTCTTGGTTGCCCAGGGGGCGAGGCGTCGAGGGCTCACTGCGCATTCGGCCTTCATGCCTGCGTCCGGGGCATGGTTGCAAACGCGCACACGGCCACTTCGAGTCAGCCGTGCATTCGTTCCTCGCCGTTCCACGCGGCCACGCGCGGCAGCAGCAGCATCCCCGGCAGCGCCAGCGCGAAGCAGAGCCAGAAGAAGTCCACCCAGCCAAGGCTCTCGACGAGCACGCCGGCGAAGGAATTGATCACCGTGCGAGGCACCGCCATCAGGCTCGTGAACAGCGCGTACTGGGTGGCGGCGTACGCGGGGCTGGTAGTGCGCGCGATGTACGAAACGAACGCCGTGGTGCCAAGGCCGACCCCGAAAGCCTCGACTCCGATCACGACGCCGAGTTGCAGCAGGCGCACCGCATCGGAGGGACCCGCGCCCTGGGACGCCAGCCAGACGAAGCCGAGGATCGCGACGGCCTGCGCCACCCCGAAGACCCACAACGCGCGGTTGATGCCGAGCCGGATCATCCACACCCCGCCGAGCAGCCCCCCGGCCACGCTGCACCACAGGCCCGCGTTCTTGGCGACGAGGCCGATGTCGGTCTTCGTGAAACCCATCTCGATGTAGAACGGCGTCGCCAGCGCCGTCGCGAGCGAGTCGCCGAGCTTGTAGAGAAACACGAAGGACAGCACGAGCATCGCGCTGCGCCAGCCCTGGCGGCTGAAGAACTCGACGAACGGCTCGACCACGGCCGCGCGCAAGGTCCGCGGCGCGGCCACGGCGTTGGCCGGCTCGTTGATCACCAGCGAAAGGATCGCGCCCGGCACGAGGAAAGCTGCCGTCACCGCGAATACCTGGAACCACGGCAGGTGGTCGGCAAGGAACAGCGACAGCGAACCCGGGACGAGGCCGGCCACCTTGTACGCGTTGACGAAGATGGCGTTGCCGAGCCCCAGTTCGTGCTCGGCCAGCAACTCGCGGCGAAACGCATCAATCGCGATGTCCTGGGTAGCCGACAGAAAGGATACGCCCGTGGCCACCACCACCACCGAGCCGATGTCGGAAACCGGATCGAGACTGCCGAGCGCCACGATGCACGCGATCAGCAGCAGCTGGGACACGAACATCCAGCTGCGGCGCCGGCCGAAACCGGGGAAGCCGTAGCGGTCGGCCAGCGGGGCCCACAGGAACTTCCAGGTGTAGGGAAGCTGAACGAGCGCGAACGCGCCGATGGTGGTGAGCGAGAGGCCCTCGGTCTTGAGCCAGGCCGGCAGCAGGTTGAAGAGCAGGAACAGCGGGAGACCGGAGGAAAACCCGATCACCACGCATACGAGCATTCTCGACCACTGCATTCGAGCCGCCTCCACCACCCGATTCGAACGCGCTTACGCGCTCTCGCACAACGTGCTTGCGTGCTGTGGCCGAGCCCGCAAGCGCGTGGCCATTGCACCGGCCGATGCTACACGCCGCGGCGTCGCCGCGCAGCCCTCGCTGTGCGGCCGGGAACAAGGGACAGGGACGTTCTCCCGCAAGCGGCAGCCGTCCCTGCCCCTTCATGACCTCAACGTTTGGCGCCCCACGAGTCCCAGTAGGTGATCTCGCGCGACGGAATGCGCTTGGCGGGCTTGAAGTCGTCGCCGCTGAAGTACGCGACCGGCAGCAGCGCCGCCTGCGTGATGTGCGACGGAATGCCGAGGAGGGCCGCAGCCTCGGCCTCGAACATCAGGTGGATCGTCGTCCAGGCCGAACCGAGCCCGCGCGCGCGCGCCGCCAGCATGAACGACCAGACGGCCGGCAGGATCGATCCGTACATGGAGGCCTGCGCGAACTGCGGCTGCTCCTCGAATCGCCCCTCGATGCACGGGATCAGGAACACCGGCGCCTGTTCCATCGTCTGGGCCAGGTACATCGCCGAATCCACCACCCGCGGCATCTGCTTGCTGCGCAGGTCTTCGGCTTCGCGCTCCGGCCGCGGCATCTGCGCGTACATCTCGAAGCCTTTGCGATAGAGCTCGGCCAGCGCCTTCTTCTTGGCCGCATCGGTCACGACCATGAACGACCAGCCCTGCTGGTTGGAACCGGTCGGCGCCTGGATCGCGATGTCGATGCACTCCTGGATGAGCTCGGCCGCGATCGGACGGGAATAGTCGAGACGCTTGCGCACGGAGCGCGTGGTCGTGAGCAGACGGTCGGCGGCGGCAAGATCCATGGAGGACTCCTATTCGGGCTCGCGCCCGCGGACGAAAACGGTGGTTCGATGGGCTGAACGACGCGCCGCCATAGCAGCGGCCGGGTCGTCACGCGAGCGTGGAGCCCGTTGGAAGCCCGAGCCGGGATACCCGAGACGCCTCTTCGGACCAGACGCGGCGTGCCCGCACCCGCCGCTCAGCGCGACAACGGCGGCGAGAACGGCCCGATGAGCCGGCGCTTCCACCACGCCCCGGTTTCCTGCCATTCGGCGAGATCGGTGAACTCGTAATCGTAGAGCATCGCCCGCACGTGGCGGGGAGGCCGGCCGTCGAACGGATCGGCGGCGAACAGGCTGAGCACCGCCGGGGAGCCGTCGAGCAGGCGGCGCTCCACTTCGACGAGCCACGGACTGCGCCGCCAGTCGCCGAGCGCCGCGAACCACATCTGCCAGTCGAGGCGGGGCTGGTGCGGAGCAACGAACAATGGCGCGCGCATCACGTCGCCTGGCTTCCAGCGCATCTCGTATTCGCGCCATTCGTTTCCGTCCATGCTGCCCTCGAGCACAATCTCGCGGCGCGACGTCGTCATCACCGAGAAGAGGCCGTAGCTGCTCGTCAGGTGCCACGGCTCGAGCGTCTCGACGAGCGTGACGACGGGACGCGGAAGAGCGGCCATGCCGGCGAAGCGCGCGACCATCAACGCGCCGCCGGCGATGGCCAGCGGCAGCGCCGCCGCGATCGAGAGGGCGAGCCCGGCGGCGCGCGTCCGGCGCCAACGTACCTCCTCCTCCGGCCACAGCGCGAAACGAACGCGATCCGGCCTCACCTTGGCCATCACCGCATGGAAGGCGTCGTCGTCCAGCAGGGACAAGCACAACACGAGCGTCAGCAGGTTGAAGAACGTGTAGTTGCCGGTCGCCGCGATCAGCACCTGCAGCGACACCAGTGCGAAGAAGGCCATCAGGCGCATGCCCCGCGTCCCAAAGATGAACCACGCCGCGCCGAGTTCGATCACGAACATCGCGAGCACGCAGAATCGATGGAACAACGCCGGGAGCTGGTGCACGAACCAGCCCGCCCACGTCGGCAGCGGCTGCGTCCAGTAGTGGTACTCGAGCGCCGTCAGGTTCCACCAGGCAGGATCGTCGCTGAGCAGCTTGACGACGCCGGACGCGAACATCAGCCGGAACAGCAGCCAGCGCAGCATCCAGATCACCACCCGCGGGGGCTCGGGGTCGTACTCCACGTGCTGCCGCAGGCGCAGCGGCGCCAGGAAAATCGCGAGGAAGCCGGCCTCGAGCAGCAGGATGTCCCACTGAAAGCCGAGAAACACGCGGCCGACCTGGAACAGCGAGAAGTACAGCGCCCAGCACACGGCCGCCGACAACGTCGGCACGATGCCAACAAACAGCAGGGCCGCCGACGCCGCGCCCGCCCAGCATGCGCCGGCAAGCGCCGCGTCGCTCGCGCCGAACCAGAACAGCGTCGGGTGCACGCTCCAAGCCTTCTCACCGAGCCGCGAGCCCAGCCATTCGAGGTAGCCCGCGGCCGGCAGGATCCCGCCGCTTCCGTAAAGCCCGTCCATCTGCACGGCGAGCGACACGAACGCGATCGCGTAGACGACCGCGATGCCGCGCAGGATCGCGTGCGCGGTGCGGACCCGCGGGCGTGGCGGTGTCACTCCCATCGGTCAGCCGCGGCTGCTAGCGTCAGCCCGTGAGCGAACTTGTCATCGTGGTCTGCCGGGCCGACGCGCTCGGCGAGAAGCAGACCGCGAAATTCCGGATCGGCAGCGGCAAGCATGCCCGCGAAGGCTTCGTCGTGCGCCACGACGGAGAACTGCACGCGTGGCGCAACGAATGCCGTCACGTGCCGATGACGATGGACTGGGTGGAGAACCGCTTCCTGTCGCGCGACGGCTGCTGGATCCAGTGCGCAACCCACGGAGCGCTCTACGAGATGGACACCGGGCTGTGCGTGGCCGGCCCGCCGGCCGGTGAGCGCCTGCACCGGCTGCCGGTGGCGGTGGAGGACGGGCAGATCGTCGTGCGGGTGCCGGCACAGGACACTCGCGCGGCCCGGTAGCCGAGGCTCGAACAGTCGAACTTGACGCCGGCGCGCGGCGTCGCGCGTTCCCGCGCGCCGGCGCACTTCAGGCCAGCGGGCACTTGAGAACGACCGACTGTCCCACCGCGCGTCTCAGGATGACCAGCGCATCGGCCGACGTCACGCCGCGTGTGAGATTGACGTCGCAGTAGTGGGCCGGACATTCCACCAAGCCGACGGAAGCACGCAGGATGATGTGCGCGTCGGCCGACGTGATGGTCTTGGACTCGTTGGCGTCGCCGCATTTCGGAACGTCGACCGTCTCCCAGCCCATGTCCTCGAGCATCGCCAGCGTGAAGTCCAGCGTCTTGGGCGGAGGCGTAATGAAAGGTTCCATCAGCTCGTTTGGAGAAAGGTCGGTATCCACGTGGGAGGTGGAGGAGCCGGGCTGATACGTGCTCGGTGCAAAGATCTGCACCGCACCGTCGCCGCGCTTGCCGGTGTTGAGCAGGCCGCTCGCCGCCTTCACGGCCGGTCCGAACCAGACCAGCTTGCTGTCGTCCAGGATGGACTGGCGACGCTGCTGGTTCGTCATCATCGAGACCTGCTTCGGGTTGAAGCTCGGATTCTCGAGGTTGCTGCTGAACGCGTCGCTGCAGGTCTGGCAGGTGTCGTTGTCGGGATCCGGCGAGATCCTGCCCGTGGCGGGGTCGATCAGCGAGATGATGCCGAGGCCGTGGGCGATCTCATGCAGCAGCACCGAAAGGAAGTCGAGGTCGGAACCGTTGTTGCCGTCGATGCCGTAGTAGAAGTCGACGGAGCCGAGCACGGTGCCGTCCACGTCGCTATTGAAGCGCGTGAGGATCTCGGCGCACTTTCCGCCGACGAGGTCGCCGCTGTCGCAGGAGTTGGTCAGGTTATTCCTGTCCTCCCCGGCAAGCTGGTGATTGAGGGCCGCCGAATACCAGGTGAGGATTTTGGGGGCGCCGGGAAAATCCCTTTCGAGAGAAGTGGGTCGCGCCGCGCCCAGCGTCGCGCTGAACTGGTCGCCACCGAGCGACTGGAACCCGGCCTTGACGATGACCGGAACGTCGCCGCCGAGGCGCAGCGCCCACGCATCGGCGGCGTACTGAAACAGGAAGAGGCGCTGGGCTCCGAGCGTGGTGCCCGGATTGCCGCCCACCGGCGCAGCCGGCGTCGTATCGTTGAAGCCTTCGTTGAAGCCGTCGGCATTGAAGATGGTGATCGGCACGGCCGAAGCCGGACTGGAGCCGAAGGCGACCGTCATGGTGAGTAAGACACGGGCGGAGAGCGTCAGCCCGCGCGACCTGGGACAACGATGCAGGATTCTCATGGCTTGACGCGGGACGATATCAGACTCGCGGGCCGGTAACAGCACGTTCCGGGGCGGCGACGTGAAGTCCTGCGGACCGACGCTGATTACAACCAAGGCCGGCACCTCTCGACCGAACTCAGGACAGCTCCTCTCGAAAAAGTGACCTGACGCGCTTCCACGCGTCCGTCGCGGCCGTCTCGCTGTAGTCGCCGCGCTCGTCGCAGAAGAATCCATGGCCGACCCCGGGATAGACGACGACCTCGTGGCGGACGCCGGCGGCCTCGAGGGCGGCGCGGATCCTGTCCACGGCCGAGGGCGGGATGTAGCCGTCGTTCTCACCGAAGAAGCACAGGATGCGACCGCGGATGCCGGGCGTGAGGTCCACGGTGGCTGGGCCCGGCCCCATCCCTGCGATTCCTCCGCCGTAGAAGCTGGCCGCTGCCGCGATCGGCAGCGTGCAGGCTGCGCGGTAGGTGACGTGACCGCCGAAGCAGAATCCGATTGCGGCGATCCCCTTGCCCGCCACGTCGTCGCGCGTGCGCAACGCATCGTGGGCGGCGGTCACGTCGGCAAGGATCTGCTCGGGCGCAAGGGCCGACATGAGTTCAATCCCGCGCGCGAGCCCCTGCTCGTCGTAGCCGAGCTCGACGCCGGGTGCGCTGCGGTGGAAAGGTTCGGGCGCGAGCGCCACGTAGCCCTCCGCGGCCACGCGATCGGCTACCGAGCGGATGTGGCGATTGACGCCGAAGATCTCCTGGAACACGAGCACGCCGGGATACTTGCCGCCATCGTCGGGCCGTGACAGGTACGCTCCCATCGATTCGCCGCCAACCTGGATCGTGATTCGTTCGCTTCTGGTCTTCATGACTGGAACCTCCGCCGGTTCACGTTCGATGGTTAGCGCAACGCCCCGGACAGTTCGTGCGCTCGGGATGGCCGCGCCGGACGCCCGCCGCCGAATCGCTCCGCGCTCCTAGCACGGCCGCCGAACCGAGGCGAAAAACGAGCACCCCGATCCGCCACCACTAAGGAGAACAGAGATGGAGTACAGACACACCACCTACGAAGTCGACCGCGGCGTCGGCATCCTCACATTGAACCGGCCGGATCGTATGAACGCGTTCACCAACACGATGCTCACCGAGATGATCGACATCCTGCGCGAGGCCAATCGTGACGATGCGGTTCGCGTGGTGGTGGTGACCGGAGCCGGCAAGGCCTTTTGCGCGGGCGCCGATCTCGGTGGCGGCGGCAAGACGTTCGACGCCGAGGCCGGCGGAGAGGACGTGGGACTCACCGGCCATCGCGACGGCGGCGGCCAGGTGACGCTCGAGATCTTCGCGAGCCGCAAGCCCGTGATTGCCGCGATCAACGGCGCGGCCGTCGGCGTCGGCATCACCATGACGCTGCCCATGGACATCCGCGTGGTCGCCGAGGACGCGAAGATCGGCTTCGTGTTCGCACGCCGCGGAATCGTGCCCGAGGCCTGCTCGTCGTGGTTCCTGCCGCGCATCGTCGGCATTTCGAAGGCGGTGGAACTGTGCGTGACCGGCCGCGTCTTCCGCGCCGCCGACGAAGCCGCCTCCGGACTCTTCAATCACGTGGTTCCCGCCGCCCAGGTGCTGCCGAAAGCCATGGAGATCGCGCGAGAGATCGCCGACAACACCAGCGCCGTTTCCGTCGCGCTCGCACGCCAGCTGCTCTGGCACGGCCTCGGCCAGCCGGATCCGCAGCACGCCCACATCATCGATTCGAAATGCATCTTCTGGGCCGGCCGCGGCGCCGACGCCTACGAAGGAGTGCAGAGCTTCCTCGACAAGCGTCCCGCCAGGTTCACGATGAGCGCTTGGACCGACATGCCCGACTTCTACCCCTGGTGGATAGAACCCAAGGTCTGACGCGCACTCCTCAACGCGTCGCCGAGGGTCGTGAGCGGCTCAGGGCTTGCACTCCTCGAGATCCGCAATCTCGCGAAGCCATTCGTACGAATACATGCCCGTGGAATGCCCGTCCGCCCACAGGAAGCGCAGCGCGTAGCGCCCCACCCCTTCGTGACCCGTCGGCCTCGGGTTCTCCGTGTGCACGAAACGGGTCTGGCTGGAGTGCCCCTGGCAAGTGGCGCATGGGCACCAGCCGCGCAGCCCGTGGAACGAGTACTGCGTGGACTGTCCGTCGCTCCAGCGGATGCGTACCGCCTTGGCCGCCTCGTCGATCTCCACATCCGCCGGTTCCGGCCCGTAGAGTTCGTCGCGAATACCGGCCAGGCTCCTCTCCACCGCCACTGCAAGCTCGAGGAAGGCCCTCGAAATCGGAGCGTCGGGGTCGGCCGTGACCACTGGACGACCCGCGTCCCCGGCCTCCCTCACCTTCTGTTCGATCGGGAACTCGGCCAGCACCGGCGCGCCCACCTCGCGAGCAATGCGGTCGGCCGTGTGCGAGCCGAAGAGTTCGTCGCGCGTTCCACACGACGGACAGGTGTAGCCGGCCATGTTGACCGCGATTCCGAGGATCGGGGTGTTCAGGCGGCGCAGCATGGCGACCCCGCGCGTGACGTCCGCGAGCGCAACGTCCTGCGGCGTGGTCACGATGAGGCCGCCGTCGAGCGGTACTTCCTGGGCCAGCGTGAGCGGGATGTCGCCGGTCCCCGGAGGCAGGTCGACGATCAGGTAGTCGAGGTCGCCCCAGGCCACGCCGCGCAGGAACTGCTTGGTCGCGCTCATTGCCATCGGCCCTCGCCAGACCACCGGGGCCTGCTCGTCGAGGAAGAAGCCCATCGACATCACCTTGATGCCGCAAGATTCGAGAGGCTCGAGAAGTCGTGTGTTTTCGCTTGGATGCGGCAACTCGTGAATGCCGAACATGATGGGGGCGCTGGGCCCGTAGATATCGACGTCGGCGAGCCCCACGCGACGTCCGAGCGCGCGCAGCGCCACCGCGAGGTTCGCAGCGACCGTGGACTTGCCGACGCCGCCCTTGCCGCTGGCAACGGCGACGATTCGCGCAACACCATCGAGCCGCGGCTGACGGGAAACCGGTGGTGCAGCAGTCTCAGGCATGCCCGGCCACCCCGCGGCCGGCTTCCACGGCGGCAGCAACCGACTCGGCCAGCGCGCGGAACGCGCGCGACGCCGTACCCTCGGGCTCCGAGACGACGATCGGAGTTCCCTCGTCGCCGGACAACCGAACGGGGCGCGCCAGCGGGATGCTCCCCAGCAGTTCGATGCCGAAACGGTTGGCGACGCGGGCTGCGCCGCCGTCTCCGAAAATGTGCGCTCGTTCGCCGCATCCCGGGCAGATGTGAAAGCTCATGTTTTCGATAACACCGAGTATCGGAACATCGGCCTGCTGAAACATTTTTACGCCACGCTCGACGTCGGCCAGAGCCACGTCCTGGGGGGTCGTCACGATCACACCGCCGTCGAGGAGGACGCCTTGAGTTACCGTCATCTGTACGTCGCCGGTGCCGGGCGGCAGGTCGATGACAAGGACGTCGAGGTCTCCCCAGGCGACGTCGCGCAGGAACTGGGTGAGGGCCTTGGTCAGCATCGGCCCGCGCCAGATCAGCGGCGCGCCGTCGGCGACGAAGAAGCCCATCGATACCAGCTTCACGCCGTGTCGTTCGGCAGGAATGAAGCGCCCGTCGGCATCGCTGCGCCCGGCTTCCTCGCGGCCGACGCCGAACAGTATGGGGACGCTCGGTCCATAGATATCCGCATCGAGAAGGCCGACCCTGAGGCCGCGCCGCGACAGCGCCACCGCGAGATTGGCCGCGACGGTCGACTTCCCGACCCCGCCCTTTCCGCTGGCGACGGCCACGATCCGCGCAATGCCGGCGACGGCCGTCGGGCCGCGGCCGAGAGCCTTGGCGGAGGCGCCCGGCTTGGCGCCGCGGTCCGCGGCCGGCTTCTCGACGATGACGTCGACGCGGCCAAGCTCCGGCGCCCGACCGAGCTCGGCCTCCACGTCGGCGACGATCTGCCGCACCACGTCGAGATTGTCGCTGAGGATGGCGAGCCGCACTTCGCAACGGCCGGTTTCGATGACGATCGACTTCACGAGGCCAAACGAGACGATGTCTCTGGTGAAGCCGGGGTACTTGACCCCCTTCAGACGTTCCTTGATCTCATTCTCGGTCATGGGCAGGGAGTGTCTCGAGGTTTTCGCGAGAGCCTTGTGGTTTCCAATGACCCGGAAATCTGCAATGCTCGATGGAACGGTACGGAACGTTAAGGGACGTCGGTCACCAACTGATGTCAAACGTTGCGGCGCGCACGTCGGGGGACGTGTAGGTCAAGCAGGAGGTCGGGTGCCTCCTTTAAGAACCTTGACGAGCCCTCAGGATGGAAGCTAACGTCAGTGCGGGCGTTTCGCCCGTTCACCTCGCGACGAGACCCAGGGATTATTAATGGCATCGCTACGATACGTCCGCTCCATCGCCCTCGGGCTCTCCGTTCTCGCACTCACGTCCGCCCGGCCGGCATCGGCCGATTGCCCTCCGGGCAGCGGAATCGAGTTTCCGGACCTCACGGATGCCGAATTCGCGTGCCAGCGGGCCACCCTCAACGCCACGGTCGAGTACTTCTACAACTTCATCGGCGCGCGGCAGGACTGTTTTTCCAACGAAATTTTCGGGAGAGTCGCTCCAAACACCCTCGACTGCCTGGCCCCCATCACCGCTGAAGGCCCCTCGACGACCGGCGACCAGGAAGCCGACCGCCGCCTGCGTGTCTCCGAAGCCCGCATCACCGCCTCCATTCTCAACCAGTGCACCGGCGTCGCCCTCCAGAATCTCGGCTTCCCCGGCTTCTGCGAAGACTTCACGCCGCTCACCCCGTACGACACGTTCGACCACCTCAGGTGTCTACTGACCAACGTGCAGGAGCTCGGCACCTTCCTGCTCTTCGTCGAGCACCCTGAGCCACTGCCGAGCAAGCTTCAATTCAACGAGAGCCAGTGCCAGGACGAGATCGGCCGCCTCTCCTCGCGGCTGACCACCACCGAATTCGATCGTCGCGGGCATTGCCTGCTGCGCCAGGCGTCCGGCAACCTCGACCTGCCGCCCGAGGTGGACTGCCGTCGCGAGATCGACCTCCAGGCGCCGGGGACCGGCCGCGGGAACATCGACGAAGATATCGTCGAGTCTCACAACCACATCCTCGTCTACCTGCCCAACCAGTGTCCGGCAGTGAACATGCATAGACTCGGATTCCCGTGGCAGTGCCCGCATCCGGACAACAACTCTGTCTTCTCGCTGCCGGCCCTCACGCAGTGCATGTTCGAGTTCCACCATTCGGAAATCTTCCGCCTGATCGACGTGATCTTTCCGTGCAGCACCAAGTGCGGCAACGGCGTGCTCAACGTCGAAGAAGACTGCGACGACGGCGACAACGACTGGATGCAGGGCGACTTCTGCCGCAACAACTGCAGCCAGGTCGCCTGCGGTGACACCGACGACGACGGCGACTCCGACATCGTGGACGCCCTCTACGTGCTCCGTTCTGCCGTCGGTCTCGAGCAGTGCACGCTGCTCGTCTGCGACGTCAACGGCGACTTCCGGATCCGTGCATCCGACGCGCTACGGCTGTTGCAGTACGCCGTCGGCTTGCCGGTGGTCCTCGCCTGCCCGGATGTCAGCACCACCTGCGGCAACGGCTTCCTCGAGGCGAAGGAAACCTGCGACGACGGTGACAGCGCTTACGACAACGGCGAATTCTGCAATTCGGCCTGCCTGCTGGTGCAGTGCGGCGACACCGACGACAGCGGCTTCGTCAACATCCTCGACTCGCAGTACATCCTGAACGCGAGCGTCGACAACGTGCCGTGCGACCTGTCGATCTGCGACATCACCGGCAACCTGCTCATCAACTCGACCGATGCGCTGCGCGCGCTGATCTGGTCGGTCGGACTGCCGATCGACTTCAACTGCCCGGATCCGCCGGTGACGCCGCCGGCTCCGCCGATCGAGTAGGCGCAGGCCGGTCTGCCATCCATGCCAAAAGGGCGTCCCTTCGCGGGGGCGCCCTTTTGCGTTGGGGACGGCTTGACCTTCGGCCGGTCCTCCCCGATCTTCTGGCCCGTCTTCACTCGTGCGGCCCGTCTTCACTCGTGCGGCGCCGTCTTCACCCGTGCACGGCGCACGCTCATTCCAAGGAGTCGATCATGGATCTGGGTCTTCGCGGCAAGGTGGCGCTCATCACCGGCGGGGCGTCCGGCCTCGGAAAGGAAACCGCCGCCACGATGGCCGCCGAAGGCGTCCGCGTGATGATCGCAGACGTCAACGAGGCGTCGCTCGAGAGTTCCCTCAATGAGCTCGCGTCGGCGGGCGCCGAGGTGGAAACCGTCCGGCTCGACGTTCGCAAGATGAAGTCGTGCGAGGCGGCCGTGGCCGCCACGATCGCTCGCTTCGGCTGCGTCGATATTCTGGTGAACTCGGCGGGCATCGGCGGGCCCAATGCGTTCTTCGCGCAGACCTCCGAGCGAGACTGGGAAGACCTGCTCGCGATCAACCTGCTCGGCGTCATCCACTGCTGCCGCGCGGTCACCGATCACATGATCGACCGCGCGTCGGGACGCATCGTTTCGATCGCGTCAGAGGCGGGCAAGGCCAACGAAAAACGCATGGTGATCTACGGCGCGACCAAGGGCGGCGTGATCTCGCTGACGCGCGGCCTGGCCGCAGAGCTCGGACGCTACAACATCTGTGTGAACGCGGTGTGCCCCGGTGTCACGCGCACGCCGATGACGGCGTACATCGACGAGGAGATGGAGAAGCAGTCGTCGCGCTACTACCCGCTGGGCCGGCTCGGACAGCCGGAAGACATTGCGCCGATGATCACGTTTCTCGCATCGGACAAAGCGTCCTGGATCACCGGGCAGGCCATCAGCGTCAGCGGCGGGTTCGGGCGAAGCTGAAGGTTTTCACGGGATGCGCAGGCTGCATATAAGGCAATCGTGAGTTCCCCGACCGATCTTGATCGCACGCTGCTGCGCGTGCTGCTCGACGAGCAGGTGGAGAAGTTCCGCTTGAGTCTCGAACGCGAGAATCCGGGCCTGTCGGCCACGGAGCGCGAGCGCTACCTGAGGGCCGTCCGGCTCTTTTGCAGCCAGATCCTCGGCGCCGCCCCGAAGACCCACGGCCGCAAAGCCCGCCCCACCAAGACCGCCTGAAAGATCCGGGACAGGTACGGATTTTCACGAGGATCGGTACCGGCTTCGAGGAGTCTTCGTGCCCGGCGAAACGGTTGGAGGAGGGAGGCGACTTGCGAAGCAGTACGGGTTTTCGCGAAATCCGTACCTGCCCCGGATTTTTCAGGAGCCGCGGCGCAGCGCCCAGGATGCGAAGAAGGCGCTGACGGCCACCAGCACGATGGCGGCGCCGGCGCCCACGTCGAACGCGAACGAGAACCACAGGCCGAGCGCCGCGCTGGCGGCTCCGAGCGTCATCGACAGCGCCACCTGGCGGCGGAAATCCAGCGTCCACAGCGCGGCCGTCGCGGCCGGCACCACGAGCAGCGCTTCGACAAGCAGCACGCCCACCACGCGCACGCCGGCCACCACGGTGAGCGCCAGCACGACGATGAGCAGCGCGTCCATCAGGTCGACTCGCCGGCCGTACGCGCGTGCGACCTCTTCATCGAACGCAACGAAGAGCATCTCGCGAAACGAAACCGCCACGACGGCCGCCAGCACCGCGGCCAGCACGCAGAGCATCGCGAGGTCGCCCGTCGATACCGCAAGCAGGCTGCCGAACAGGTACGCGAACAGGTCCTTCTGGTAACCGTGCTGCATCCCTATCAGCAACAGGCCGAGCGCCATCGCGCCGGACAGGAACACACCGATGATCGCGTCCTCGCTGAGGCGCCTGTCGCGCGCCACCTGGAACATGCCGAGCGCAACCACCACTGCGAACACGGCCGCCGAGATCATCGGATCGATCCCGAGCAGCAGGCCGATGGCCACGCCGCCGATCGCCGAATGGGAGATGCCGACGCCGATGAAGGCCAGGCGCCTGAGGATCACGAAGAAGCCGAGCAGTCCACACAGCAGGCCCACCACCACCGCGGCCACGAGGGCGCGCTCGGCGAATGCGTATTCCAACATCAGTGCGCGCCGCCGTGGTGGCGATCGTGGTGAGCAATCTCTCCGGCGAGAAAATCAAACTCGCACGAATAGGCCTCGCGCAGCGCGTGGCTGTGGACGACCTCCTCGGGGTTCCCGTGAACGTGCATGCGCCGATTGATGCAGATCAGTTCGCTGGCCTGACCGGCCAGCGCCAGCAGGTCGTGGGAAACGCAGACCACCGTGATGCCGCGCTCGCGCTGGAGCCGGCGCAGAAGGCCGTAGAATTCCAACTCGGCTGGCAGATCGAGCCCGACCGTCGGTTCGTCGAGCACGAGCAGTCGCGTGCCGGCGCACAGCGCCTGCGCCAGCAGCACGCGACGAACTTCGCCGCCCGAAAGCCGGCCGATCGGCCGGTCCGCCAGATGCCCGATGCCGATCTCGTCAAGCTCGGTGCGCACCCGCTGCCAGTCCGCCGCGCGCGCCGGCCGCATGCGGCCGATGCAGCACACGCGCCCCATCATCACGATGTCGGCCACCGTCGCCGGGAAATTGCGCGAAACGCTCTGCCGCTGCGGCACGTAGCCGATCGCATGCGCGTCGTCGCCGTGGGAGCCCGGCGCGCGGCCGAGCACCTCGATGGAACCGGATCGCACCGGAACCAGGCCGAGCAGCGCGCGCAGCAGCGTCGTCTTGCCGGCGCCGTTCGGACCGATCACTCCGAGAAACGCGCCCTCTTGCACGCGAAACGAGATGTCCTCGAGGACCGGCCGGCCGTCGAGGTCGATACTGACGCGTTCGAAGTGAGCTGCATCCATCGCAAATAGAACCGCCCGCGCGAGCGGGCGCGCGAATATGTTCGCTGCAGACCCGTCAGGCAAGCCGCGCCGGTTGGCCCGCCCTCCACAGGTCGGCTACAAACCGGGCGATGGGACGCAAATCCCGTGACAAGATGTCGCGTCCCGGCCCGCTGGCGCAGCCGCCGGGTGACGGCCGCCGCAGCGCCGGCGCGCCTCCGAATGCAGGTTCGCAAGCGGATCGCACCGCGCCGGTGCCCGGTTCCGCTTTCGAAGCCCAACGCGACTCCGGCGCCAACGCTCGCGCAGCATCCACGCCTGCAGCGCGGCGCACGAAGCGCCCGCAGCTTTCTGCGCGGGCCGCGCTGTGGATGCTGGCACTCGTGGCTGCCACGGCCGCCGCCTACTCGAGCGGTCTCGACACGCCGTTCCTGCTCGACGACCCGATCAACATCGCAAAGAACCCGCGGATCCAGCGTCCTCTCGATCTCGGCGCGCTGCTGGCCGACCCGCGCGCCGTCGTCACCGCCAGTCTACGCTGGAACTTCCTCGCCGGCGGCTTCGAAGTCGGCGGCTACCACATGCTCAACATCGTCGCGCACGCCGCAACCGGGCTGCTGGTCTTCGCGCTCGCCCTGGTCACGCTGCGCCTCGACGTGTTCGACGGCCGCTACGAAAGCAACGCGGAGGACCTGGCAGGCGTCGTCGCGCTGATTTTCCTGCTGCATCCTATGCAGACCGAGAGCGTCACCTATGTGATCCAGCGCGCGGAAGTGTTCGCCGCGGCCGGCCTCGTGGGCGCGTTGCTCGCGTTGGCGGCGATGCGCGAGCGCGTCTGTGCGCGACCGATGGCAGCGCTTGCCGTCGTGTGCGTGTTCGGCGCCTACAGCAAGCCTTCCTTCGCGGTCGTCCCGGCTTTGATGCTCGTCTACGACGCGTGCGTGCTGTCGCGGGCGAACGTTGGCAATGTGGCCGGCGTCGACAACGTCCGCAAGATCGCGAAGCGATGGCCGGCCTACCTGCTGGCAGCAGCGGCGGCGGTGGCGACGTTCCTTCTGACGAAGTGGAGCGGCAGCTTCGAGGGAAGCACCGCGGGCTTCGACATCGAAGGAATCTCCGCCACCGACTACGTGTCGGCCCAGTTCGGCGTGCTGGTGCACTATTTGCGCGTGGCGCTGTGGCCGAACGACCTGTGCTTCGACTGTGGGTATCGCGGACCGTGGCCGGTGCGGGCCACCTGGCTCGGTGACTCGGTGCTGCTTCCGGCGGCCATTCTTCTCTCCATCGCCGCGGGCGCCCTTGCGTCGGCGAAGCGCCGGCCGCTCGTGCCGCTGGCCGTGTTCGCATCCGCCGTGGTGCTGCTGCCCACCAGCGTCGTGCCGCTGGCCGACTTCTACGTCGAGCATCGCATGTACCTGCCGATCGCGTTCGTCGCGCTGGCACTCGTTCCGGCCGTTCACGACGCCGCCGCTGCCCTCGCCCGCCGCTTCGAGATTCGCCCGCGCGCACTGCGCATCGCGCTGGGAAGCCTGGCCGCGCTGGTCGCCGTCGCGCTCACGACGACGACGATCCGCCGTAACGAGCTGCTCGCGAATCCGATCGCCCTGATGGAAGACTCACTCGCGCACGCGCCGCAAAACGAGCGCGTTCACTACAACCTGGCCAACGCGTACAAGCGCGACGGGCGCCTCGAAGACGCCATCCCGCACTACGAGGCGGCCATTCGGCTGCTGCCGAACGTCGTCCGCTCCTACCAGAACCTGGGATCGCTCTACGCCGAGCAGGGAAAGGACGAAGACGCGTTGCGCGTGTATCTCGCCGGTGCAGCGGCCAAGCCGGAAGTTGCAATGGCCCATCGCAACGTGGCTCTCACGTACCTGCGCCTTGGGCGCGCCGAAGAGGCGCTGGAAGCCGCCGAGCGAGCCGTCGCACTCGATCCGCGTAACGCCAACGGACGGCGCCTGGCAGGCGATGCGTTGCTCGCGCTCGGCCGCACGGCGGAGGCCGCCGAGTCGTGGCGAGCGGGCCTTGCGGCGTCGCCGGGCGACTCGATGCTCACGGAGAGACTGCGGAGGCTGGAGCGGCAGTAACCCCGGATCATCCCAGTGGATTCTGCCACCGTACCCGGGCGAAGCGTGCAAAATCACCGTCGGCCGAGCACAAGACCAGGCCGTGCTCGATCGACGACGCTGCCAGATGAGCAAAGCTCGAAGGATGCCAGGCAACCTTCGTGAGCAAGGGTAGGCAGTCTGCGGTCCTTGTGATAGCCACCAACCTTGCGACGGCCGCCGGTCTGCCGGTGTTTACCAATCAGGAGGACTTTCGATGCGTCTGCTTCCTCGCTGCCTCGCTTTCGCCGCGTTCCAGGCTGTACTCGTTTCCGCCGCGGGCCCGGCGCTTGCCGACCTTGGAGACTGCGGCCAGCCAATCACCACCGGCGTCGAGCAGACCGCTTCGGACTGCCTGTTCATCCTGCGCGCAGGCGTTGGGTCGTTCATATGCGATCCGCAGTGCGTGTGTGACACGAATGCCGTCGACCTGGTCACGGCCTCCGATGCGCTCCTGTGCCTGAGGAACGCCGTCGGGCAGGACGCTCCAATGATGTGCGACTGTCACGTCTGCGGCTTCTTCATCAACAGCACGTTCCACTACCCGGTGACGGCCAGCCTCGAGAACGGATGGAGCTTCGAAAGCACCAGCGGAAGCGGTTGGCAACAGAACGGAGGCAACCCAGGCGCGATGTTCTTCCTGAATGAATCCGGACAGCTCTTGTCCGATCCGGCGGTGCGCCAGACGGTCCACGGCCTTGTCGTCGGCCACGTCTACCGGGTCAGCGGCGACTATCGCTCCTTTGCTCCCGTCTTCGGCAATCCGCTCAAGCCCGACGCCTTCGTCGTGACCGTCGAGCCCAAGCCCAACGACCACGAGTCGGTCGTCGTGCTGGCCCTGCCGCGACCCACGCCCATCGACACCGAATGGAGTCCCTTCAGCGTGACCTTTGAGGCGAGCGCCGATACCGCGACAGTCTCCTTTATCGCGGAGCGCGACGGAGACGATTCGTCGTTCGAGGTGGACAACCTCTGCCTGACGGAAGACGTCGTACTTTCTGCCGCGGCAAGATCGGCACACGTCGCAGGAATGCCGAGTGCGCTGTCCGAGCACATGCCGGTCGAATAAATGCAGCGTTCTCCTGAGCCGCAGGTTCCGCATTCAACGAGGTCGCCGCATCCATTGCTGGCGAAGCCGCAGTCGCTGGACCCGCAGGCCGCCGCGAGGGACAGGTGCTAGCCGATTCGCTCGGCGCATAGCGTTACTCGCAGCTTCCCTCCACAAACCCATTGTCGACGGAGTCGCAGTCGATCTCCGCGCCCCACGTCGCTTCGAACGCCTGGCAGAGCCTGCACCTCGCGCGGTCGGCGAGACAACCGCCGACTTCGTCCTCACCGGCGCAACTCCCGGGCAGATTGACCGAAGGATCGCCGCCGCAAGCGCTCGCGACTTTCTTCTTCAGCGTGCCGACAGCCTTCACCGCCTTCGCGTGCAGTTGGAGCGACTCCAGGCAGGAGCCAAGCTCGTTCGCGCTGGTCATCGGCTCCGGATCGCCCGTCAGTCCCGACTTTGCACAAGCCAGTGACAACTTGGCGAAGGAACCGAAGAGCTTCTGCATAGCCTTGAGTGCGGAAGCCTGGCACTTGCCCGAGTTCGCGAGCGCAGCCGCGGCGTCGATGTCGCTGCCGAGGAGATCGCTTGCGAGCGAACGCGTCGCGGCTTCGGACGCGGCACTTGCGACCGGTGCGCTCGAGACGCCGAATGGAGGAAGCGGATCGCAGAACGCGCCGGCCGCTGCATCGACCTTTCCACCGGCGCTTGCGACTTTCCCGTTCGGGTCGAGCAGGAGACAGGCTTCGGCGTCCATTCCCGACCCCGAGGATTCAGCCTTGAGACAGTCGGCGTTGATCTTGCCCTGGGCCTTGGCGACGCCCGCCGCACGCTTGCCGACCTCGTTCACGCATCTCTGTCCGGAAGCTCCGAGCCCCCGCAGCGCCATTGTCCAGAGGCTTGCGTGGGAGGTGAGGACGGTGATCTGGACGTCGCCGTCCGGGAGCTCGACGCGATCGTCGATGCAGGGATCAGGCGTCGCCACGCCGGACGTTCCGGTGCAATCGGCGATCGCCACGCCGTTGCGAAGCACCTCGAGGCTCAGCGGGTCGGCACCCGGTGGGAGTAACGAAGCGTCGAGAGTGAACACGAGCACCAGGGGGTCGTCCGCGGTTGCCGCGGGCGCCTCGATCTGGAGCTGCAGTCCCAGCACCTTGTAGCCGCCGACCGGCGCCGGTTCACCAGGTGGTGCGATTGACACGGTTCCCGAGCTCGGACTCGTGACCGCCGTCTGAACCGGTGCCGAAGGAGTCGCTTCCGCGCCCGTGCTCACCGTTCCGCCTGCGGAGACCGGCTGACTGATCGGGGTGAGGCGGCAATCGGACTCGCAGCCGTCGCCATCGACGGCGTTGCCGTCGTCGCACTGTTCTCCGTCGGCGAGCTGCGCACGCAGGTCACCGCAGCTCCCGGCGATCACGCGCAGAAGCGCCACGCCGGCGGGCGCGGCCGGAGGATCCCACTCTGCCGCAATCACGATCCTGCCTTGTGCGTCCATGGCAATATCATGGGCGACGGTGTCGTAACCGGCGGACCCGAACGACACCCATCCTTTGCCGACGAAACCGGAATCGGCGGTACCGTCGGGCAGGAAGCGCGCGACCACGACTTCGCGGTAGCTGCGTGAACCGGAAAGCGTGATTTTGCCGTCGCCACCAACGACGATGCCGCTCACGTGCTCGCCTATGCGAGAGTCCACGTCGATCACCGCAGAGATGCCGTCGCCGTGGAACGTGCTGTCCAGACTGCCGTCGGAGTTGAGGCGGATGGCGACGATTCCCGCGGCGCTGGAAGTCGTCGCATCCACCCCGACAACAACCTTGCCATCAGCGAGCAGCGCAAGCGCACCCGGCGGATTCTGCGGGCGAACATTCGTGAGGATCGTCCTTCCGTCGTCGCCGAAGCTCGTATCGAGCTGCCCGTTCTCGAGATAGCGCGACACCACGACGCGTCGCCACTCGACTCCCGAGCCGGAGTCGTAGCCGAAGGAGAGAGTCACGATGCGTCCGTCGGGCTGCACCACAGCCGTGTTGGCGGTCGAGAGATGCACGTCGGAGACGAAGCCGCCCGTGCCGAATGTCGAGTCGATGGTGCCGTTCGCGTTGTAGCGCGCCAGGAAAAGCGTCTCGTCGGCGATCCCTCCGGTCAGCAGGATGCGGCCGTCCGGATCGATGACGACTTCGTGGATGAACGCGTCCCCTCCCGACGGCGGTGCGGCGATACCGCTGCTTCCAAAGGACGCGTCCAGATTGCCGTTGGCCAGAAGGCGTTCGAGCACGAACCCTGGAGTTCCCATCGTGAAGTGCCAGCCGGCCGCGACGATGCGCCCGTCGCTCTGCACAGCAACGCCGCCGGCATAGAGATCCTTCGCCGGCAACGAAGTGAAGGCGATTCCCGCCGTGCCGAAGCTCGCGTCGAGGCCGCCGTCCGGCAGATAGCGCGAGACCGCGAGACGACCGTGGCTCGGATCACCGTCGTAGGTGTTGTAGGCGACCACCGCGCTTCCGTCCGACTGGAGGTCGAGGAACATCCGCTCGCCCCCGTGCTTCTCGGTTCCGTAGCTGACGCCGTCCGTGCCGTAGGAAGAATCGAGAACTCCGGCCGACAACGTGCAGTCCGCCTCGCAGCCGTCATCGTCCTCGAGGTTGCCGTCGTCGCACTCCTCGCCGAGAGTCCTCGCGAAGTTTCCGCAGCCCGTGGGCCGGCAGTTGCCGTCGCAGCCATCGTTGTCGGTAACGTTCTCGTCGTCGCAAAGCTCGGTCGCATGGACGAAGCCATCGCCGCAGACAGCACCGGTTGCGGTGCAGTCTACCTGGCAGCCGTCGTCGGTCGTGGCGTTGCCGTCGTCGCACTCTTCGCCCGCGTCGAGTTCGCCGTCGCCGCAGTCCCCGTTGACGAACTGGAAAGGGAACCCGAGACCGTCGAGCTCTTCCTCATCGTAGCGATGCTTGTTCAGGACGACGTCCTCGAGATCGATCGGAAAGATGGTGTAGATGCCGAACAGATTCTCCGGCACCTGGAAGGTGCACTGGTAGGTGCCGTCGAACTGATCGCCCGCAGTGCGGTTGGGTGCCGTGAAGCAGCCGACTCCCCAAAACATGAATCCGCCATCCGTGGTCTCCACGAAAACGCCAATGAAACCCGTCGCGAGCCCGGATGAAGCGTCCGTGACTCGAGCGTTGAACGTGATCGTCGCGGGGGCCTCGGCTGTATTGACGACGCTCGGGGTGAAGGAGAACTCTGCAAGCACCGGCGCCGCGTTGTCGCCCGCTGCAGCCGTGTTCGTAACGGTTCCGGGCAGGCCAAGTGAAATCAGGTCGGCCGAGTCGAACTCCTCTGAATGAGAGGCGCCGTCTTGTGTTCTGGCCGAGGCGTTCCAGTCACCGTTCGGCGAATTCTGAACGATGGTGAACGAGACCTGGTAAATGCCGTCGAACGCGGTCCCGGAGATTCGATTGCTGGCGTCGAGTTGGCTCATACGAACCGCCGCGTCCTCACAGCACGCGGGCTGGAGGTTGACGAAGGTGAAAGCCATATCGCCGTCAGGGTCGATGATCCGCGCTGTTACGGTCAGCACGACTGGGCCCGCGCTCGTATCGAATGGTGAAGGCGAAAAGGACAACTCGGTGATCTGCGGTGCTGTCTGGGCCGCCGATGGAGTGACGCCCCCCGTGATGAGTGCGCAGACGGCGATCCCGACTAGCGAAGTCCTGGTGAAACGGACCATGGAGATTCCCCTTCTGCTCGGTTCGGGCCCGCGGCCGCAGCCGCTTGGAACGCAATCAATGATTCCACGCGCGAGCGTTTGGCGGGAATGCGGATCGCGCGGATAGTTCGCGACGGGGAACGTACGTGATGCGCGTCCGACGAGTCAACGATCCCGAGTGGAATCCGCCCGGATCGAGTGACCGCGGTCACGTCAACGCGAGTGAGCCCATCAACTGAAAAATCGGGAGCTACATGTTCGAATCTGAATCCGCGGAGCGGATAGGTAGAATGGATCGCTCCACCGAAGCGCCGCAGGGACATGACCGCGCCGCACTTCGTGTTGAGCACGCCGGAGCATTCGCGGGCACACCTCCTGAGCGACGCGAGCACCGTCGCTGGAACGCAGCCAGCAACGGTGTGGCAAGAGTGCGGTCGCAGACCAGCCCGAAGCGCAGACGGCAGCGACAACACCACCGCCGCGTCGGCACCGCAGGCAGCACGCGATCGACACCACACCTCCGGGCGCGGTACAGATTCGCGTTTTCCTGCCGCTATCGGTCGCGATCCTGATCGAGGAGACGCTCCTGTCGCTGCGTCGAGGCTCCGAGCCGCGCGGCCGTGTCTTCGAGCGAATGCTCGCCCTCGCCATGCTCGAATGGCTGTCGGCCCCGCGCCACCCCGACCCGGTATTCGAGCGAGACGGATGGCGCTGCGCGGTGCCGGCGTGTTCGTCGCGCCGCAACCTGCACGATCATCACGTCGTGTTTCGCTCGCACGGAGGTGGCAACGGGCAAGGCAACCGCATCACCGTGTGCGCGGCGCACCACCTGCACGGGCTCCACATGGGTCGGATCCGGGCAACTGGAACGGCTCCTCGCGCCATTGTCTGGGAAATGCCGTTCGGACGGCTGCTCGGGGATCGTTATCTCGCCTCTGCGACCACCCATGCGACGCCGCGGGAGTGACCTCCTCGTCGCCGTCAGCGATCCGGACTGCCGGACGGTCCGCTCGGCGTGCCGTCGACGCCGAGCGCGCGGCCGAACGCACGCGCGTTGAACAGCATGAGCGTGCGATAGGTGGCGCGGTCGAGGCTCCACGCGTCGCCGAGCGGATCGACGATGACGAGCGGCACGGCGAGCTCGCCCGCCAGCACGGACGCCTGGCGCGAGTCCACCTGCGGCTCCACGAGCACCGCACGAACCCCGGCCGCCTTTGCCGCGCGAACGGCGGCAATCATCGCGTGCAGCGAAGGCTCGCGGCCTCCGCCCTCGCCGACGCTGCCCACCGAGTGCAGTCCGAAGCGCCGCGCGAAGTGCTGCCAGGCGGGATGCCACGCAAGGAAACTGCGCGTGGCTGCCCCTTCGAGCTGCTCGCGAATGTCTTCCTCCAGGTCGGAAAGCTTCTCGACCATGGCTCGCGCGGAGGCTCCGTGACGCGCGGCACCTTCGGGATCCGCCGCCACGAGCGCGCGCTGCAGGGCCGGCACCGCGCGTTCACGCACCCAGGCCGGATCGAGCCACACGTGAGGGTCGTGCTCGCCGCCATCGTGCGTATGGCCCGCGTGCTCGTGCGCGTCCTCGTGCTGCTCGTCGAGCCGCACGATGGAGGTGCCCGCCGGAGCAGCGATCGTGATTCCGATCCAGTCGTCGATCGACGAACCGAGCACGATAATGAGATCGGCCTCGGCAATGGCGATTGCGTCCGACGGCTTCGGTTCGAACGTGTGCGGATCGGCGCCCGGCGGCAGGATGCTGTGCGAGGTGACGCGATCGCCGCCCATCTCGGCGGCGATCATCGCCAGCGGCGGGATCGACGTGACGATGCGGACCGGCTTGCCGGCTGCCATGCATACGGCCGGACAGGCCGTTGCGGTAAAGAGGGCCAGACCGGCCAGCGCGAAGGAGCGCAGTACTCGCATCAGGGCGCGCAACTTACAGGAGGTCCGCCGGCAGGCAATCTCGGGCACGTCACGGTCCGCATCAGTCCAGCGACAGGTCCACCTGCACGCGCAGCTGCTGCGAATCGATGAACACACGCGCCTCGTCGCCTCCGACTCCCCCCACGTTCGAGCGGACGTCGTAGTCGAGCCCAGGTCGCAGCCGGCACAAGCGGTCCGAACCGTCGACGTGCGTTTTTCGCCGCCGCCGCCGCTCTCCCTGCGCG
>JBHEOD010000009.1:0-7712 GCA_046261745.1 Binatia bacterium | reverse complement strand
CGTCGAAGACCACGCGGGCGCCCGCCACAGGGCCGCCTGCCGCGCTCACCGTCCCGGAGATGCAGCCGAGCGCCGTCGAATGGATGGCGCCGGCTGCATCGAGGTCGAAGCCGCCCTTGGTTCCGGCGAAGCTGTCGTTGCCGGGATCGTGGATCAGGCTGCCCGCGTCCGTGATGCGCACGAAGCGCACGAACTCGAGGCCGACGTCGGCCAGGTCGAAGCGGTCGCCGCCGGAGGCAGGATCGAACGGGTCGAGTCCGTTGTCCGAGTTCGACAGCACCGGCGTGCGTCCGGCGAGGCCTTCGCCGGTTTCCGCATCGTACGGGAACGCGCTCCACACCTTGCCGTCCGCGCTGACTTCCACGAACGCGAGCTCCGTGAACACCAGCGGTCCCGACACGAATGCGTTCTCAAAGATCACGAGGTCATCGCCTTCGCCGTCGACCGCCGCGTTGTTGTCGAACGAGACGACGATGCGTCCGCCGTCGCCGAGCGAAACGACGTCGGTCGAGCCTTGCTCGAGGCCGAAGCCTTCGGGAGCGCGGCGCACCACGTGCGGCAGTTCGGCGGCGCCGAAGCCGGCCGACGTCCCCGGCTCGAACGCGCGCACGCGATCGATCCACGGATTGCCGGCATGCGCCGTGCCCGCGGCCACCAGGCTCGCGCAAGCCGCCGCAAGCAGGCGCGAGCGAAATCCGGGACAGGTACGGATTTCCGAAAAGGAAGCCTGTACGTATCCGAGGTTCTCGTCGGGGAAATGGGCTCTGCAAAAATGGGGTCTGACCCCATTTTTGCTGGCAAGGCGTGCGGTCATCGCGCGGGCTCGCAGATGAGCTTGACGACGTCGTAGTCGCGGACTCCGCCAGCACCGTCCGCGCGCAGGAATACGCGGCCCTTGCCGCGACGCGTTCCGTCCTCGCGCAGCGGGATGCGCACGCCCTGGCCGAACACGCAGGTGCTCTCGCTCATCGGCAGCACCGCGGCGGCAGCCGCTGCGAGAGCTTCGGCCCCCGCGCCTTCCGGCCGCGCGCGAACCAGCGTCACCTGCGAAACTGCCGACGGCGTGCATTCCGGAAGCCTCGGGTCGCTGACGTTGAAGCACAGGCCGAGCGGATACGTGCAGACTCCGTCGGCCGCTCCGTCGGCATCGCAGGCGGCGCCGTCTTCGCAGATGGCCGCACGCGCGGGTCGTCCAACCGCGCGCGGCACCAGCTCAACACCGAAGAGCTCCATTGCGCAGTCGCCCACCGGATCGCCGCCGCGCGTGAGCAGGCGATCGACCGGCACGAGGCGGTGGATGCTCTTGTCGTCGTCGGCGCCGGAGAACGACGACGCGAGAAAGTCGATACGACCGGTGAACTCGTCCACCGCCACACCGCCGCCGAACGCCGCAAACCCGCTTCCGCCGTCGAGCCCGGTGACAAGCGGAGCAACCGCCCCCACGTCATCGATGGCCACAATCGTGGAACCGCCCGTGGCCAGCACACGGCCATCGCCGGCGACGGCCAGGTCGTTGGAGCCGTGGTCGAAGGTCGGTCCCGACAACGTGGACTGCAACACGCCAGCGGAGGAGTACTCGTACACCGCGCTGTCGAAGTTCGGCTGCACGGCTTCGCCGACGAGCACGCGGTCGCCGTCGACGAACACACCGCCGGTGTAATCGAAACCCGACGCGAAAGTCGACGCCGCCGGCTCGCCACCCGACAGGTCGATCTCGATCACGCTCCCAAGGCCGCCGCCCGCGGCGTCGCTCACGAGCAGGCCGCTCCCGAAAAAGTCGATCGAGAATGCGTACGGCACCGTCCCGCTCGGCAGCAGCTCGAACTGCGCCACGTCCGCATCGGTCGCGTCGCCGGGAATCGCGAAGACCGTGTCGCCCGCCGTCGCGCCGGAAAATTCGAGACCGCTGTCGGTCACGTACAGTGTGTCGGAAGCCGCGTCGTACACGCAGTCACCGACCGCGTTGAGACCCGTGGCCACCGTCCGCACGCTCGAATCGGCGGAAACGAACAGGATGTCGCGCGTGCCGCCGGAGGCCGGAAACGCAAGCGCCGGGCCAACCGCCACGAACACGCCGCCGTGCGCGTGGGCCACGCAGCCCTCGGTGAGCTCGCCGAGAACTTCGCGCGTGTAAATGTATCCCGCAGCAGGCTGCGTTTCGGCCTGTGCCATGCCGTGAATGGAAATCGCGACCGCTGTCGCGACGAGTGACGTTCGCATGTGTTCGTTCCCCTTCCGGCCCTCGCCGGGGTTTGGGGGCGAACCGATCGTCAGGAAATGGAGCGAAGCTCGGGCATTGAGCGCACCGGCGTTCGATGGTGAATCGACGTGCGGCGGCTTCCCGGTCGCTCCTTCCCCGTCGGAAGGTTCAACCCATGCAAGCCGCGTCGATATCCTGACTTGGGGATCATCCGAACTGCCGCGCCTTCCCAGGAGCGTTGGACAGGCTGCGCTGGCAACCCTGCTCCCAGTGGCTTCGTGCGACGTTCGTCCCCCCTCACAGTTGCGGGGCAGACGAGGAATTGCACCTCGTTCCCGACGCAGGACGAAATTGCCCTGGTTCGGCTCGCGCGCCGACCGTAGGAGCCGACGGCACGCATGTCAATCGACACGCACCGAGTCGCCTTGAGTTCTCCCGTCCGGGAGATATACGAGCCAACTCGCGGTCCGCGGCTTTCCGGCCGGCAAACGACACGCAAACGATCGAAAAGGACGACACGATGGACGGTGGATAGCTCGTCGCACGAGCGCTCAAGAAAGCTGGCGTTGACTGTATCTTCACGCTCTCGGGCGGACACGTGATGGCCATCTACGACGGATGCCTGAACGAAGGCATCCGCGTGATCGACGTGAGGCACGAACAGGCCGCCGTGCATGCGGCCGATGCGTACGCCCGCCTTCATCCGGGCCGCGTCGGCGTAGCCGTGCTCACCGCCGGCCCCGGCGCGACCGACGGCGTCACCGGCATCGCCAACGCGTGGCGAGCAAACTCCCCGATCCTCGTCATCGGCGGCCAGGGCCCGCTCGCCAATCTGCGGCGCGGCTCGTTGCAGGAGATGGACCATATCTCGGTGATGCGGCCGATCACGAAGTGGGCCAACGCGTGTTACGCGCCGGACCGGCTCGGCGAGTTCATCGAGGAAGCCGTCCGCTTCGCGCTCGCGGGCAACCCGGGCCCGTCGTATCTCGAGATCCCGATCGACGTGCTCGGCGGCCCCGTCAATCTCGACACCGCGTACTGCCCCGAGCCGATGGCGCCGCCGCGCGTGCGTCCGGAAGAAGCAGCGGTGCGCAATGCCATCGCGCTGCTCAAGAACGCGAAGATGCCGATGGTGATGGCCGGCACCGGCGTAAAGTGGTCGAACGGAGCCGGCGCGCTCGGCCGTTTCCTCGCCGCCACCAGGATGCCCTGCTACTGCAACGGCATGGGCCGCGGCACCGTCGCGCACGACTCGCCGTACTTCTTCAACCGCACGCGCCGCGACTACATGGAAGCTTCCGACTGCGTGCTGCTGGCCGGCTCGCTGCTCGATTTCCGGATGCGCTTCGGCAAGTCGATCCCGGCCACCGCCAAGATCATCCAGATGGACCTCGACGCCACGCTGATCGGCCAGAACCGGCGCGCTGACGTCGGCATGGTCGGCGACATCGGGCTCATCTTCGACAGCATGCTCGAAGTGATGGCCGCCGACGGCGTCAAGCTCGACTTCAGCGACATCGTCACCGAGTGGCGCGCGAAAGAAGACGCCGAGGAAGCCGCGCTGGCCGACAAGCTCACCTCCGACGAGGTGCCCATCGATCCGATGCGCCTGTGCAAGGAGATCGCCGACTTCGTCACCGACGACATGATCCTGATCGGCGACGGCGGCGACATCGTCGCGAAAGCCGCCAAAGTGGTCCCGGTGCCGAAGAACGGGCTGTGGATGGATCCCGGGCCGCTCGGAACACTCGGCGTCGGAATGCCGTTCGCGATCGCAGCGCAGCTTGCGAACCCCGACAAGCGCGTACTGATCATCTACGGCGACGGCAGCTTCGGCCTGAACGGCTTCGAGTACGACACTGCCATCCGCCACAACCTGCCGATCGTCGGCATCATCGGCAACGACGCGGCGTGGGGACAGATGATGCGCCCGCAGGTGATGATGTACGGACGCGAGCGCCTGGTGGCGACCGAGCTCGCGCCGACGCGTTACGACAAGGTGGTCGAGGCCCTCGGCGGCTACGGCGAGCTCGTCACCGAGCCCCACGAGATCCGCCCCGCCCTCGAGCGCGCCTACGCCAGCGGCAAAGCCGCCTGCATCAACGTGATGATCCGCAAAGACTTCGACTTCATGGGGGGGATATACATGTAGGAGCTCCGAGAGGGGGCCAAGCCGGTGAGCGCAACGTCCAGATGGGCCTCCTGGCGAGGCTAATCTGAACGTCGCGCTTCGCGCTCCTTTCTGAAGGAACTGGCCTCGCCCCTCGCCAGCTCGGGGCTCCCCTGCCGTAACCAGTTGACTCGATCGCGCCAACCCGACTTAGACGGGCCTGCGATGAGCACGTCCCCCCAGCTCCAGCCCCTCTTCCGCATCGATCTTCGCGCCGAGCGCCTCTGGCATCGCGAAGAGGCCGTCGCGATGCGCCCCAAGACCTGGGCGGTCCTGCGTTACCTGGCCGAGCGCCCCGGCGCCCTGGTTACCAAGGAGGAGATCCTCGACGCGGTGTGGTCCAACACGGCGGTCAGCGAGGGCATCCTCAACAAGTCGATCACCGAACTGCGCCTCGCGCTTGGCGACGAGCGAGGCGATCCCCGTTTCATCCAGACGGTACCCCGACGCGGCTTCCGCTGGGTGGCCGGAGCCGACGTGGTCGTACACACAGGCGCCGTCGGCGCGCAGCCTGCCGCCGCCGCCATCGTCGACGAGGCGCCTTCCGCTGCAGACGCAGGCATGCGCCCCACGCCGCCTTCCGCTGCGGACGCCGGCATGCTCCCCACGCCGTCTTCCGTCGTCGGCCGCGAACTCGAGTTGCAGGCCCTCACCGACGGACTCGCGCGGGCCAAAGAAGGATCGCGCCGGATCGTGTTCGTGACCGGCGAGGCAGGCGCCGGCAAGAGCACTCTCGTCGAGTCCTTTCTGTCCCGAATCGAAGGCGACAGTAGCGGTACACTCGTCGCTCACGGCCAATGCCTCGAAGCCGGCGGCCAGCACGAGCCCTACCGTCCGCTGCTCGAAGCGGTCGAGCGCCTTGCGAGGCAACCCGACGTCGGTCCCGCGATCGTCTCCGCCCTCAAGACGCACGCGTCGAGCTGGCTTCGTCAGATGCCGTCCGTCGGCGCCGCAGCGGCCGCCGACGAGACTGACGGATCGATGACACCTGGCCGCATGCTGCGCGAGATTGCGATGCTGCTCGAGGAAGTGTCGCGCACGAGGCCGCTGGTGGTCGTGCTCGAGGACGCACACTGGGCCGACCTCGCCACCACCGATGCATGCAACCTGCTCGCGCGTCGCCGCGATCCGGCGCGACTGATGCTGATCGTCACGCTGCGCCCGGCGGACGCGCTGGTCGCGCAGCACCCTGTGCTCTCCGCCAAGACGGAACTGACGAGCCGCGGACTGGCCACCGAGATTCCGATCGCGCTCTTCACTCCGGCGTTCGTACAGAAGTATCTCGCCGAGCGCTGCGGCGGCCTCCAGCTCGATGCCGAGCTCGCGTCGTGGATCCATCACCAGACAGCCGGCAACCCGCTCTTCGTGCGCATCCTCGTCGACGACCTGATCCAGCGCGGCGTGCTGGCAAGCAACGCCGACGGGAAGTGGAAGCTGCAGCAGGCGCCGGAGGAACTGCGCAGGTTCGTGCCCGACTCCCTTCGCGAGCTCGTCGAAGGCCAGGTCGAGCGGCTCGGTCCTGTCGAGCGCGACGTGATCGACGCCGCGGTCGTGCTTGGATCGGAGTTCGCTCCTTCCTCCATCGCGACCATCGCCGGAGTGCCCGTCGAGCAGGCCGAGGAGACCTGCGAAGGACTGGCGCGGCGCGGGCAGGTCCTCAAGCGAGCCGGACGCGGGCGCGACGGCGCCAATCGCGGAGAGCAGTTCGCCGTCGTGCATTCGATGGTGCAGCGCATCCTGCACGACCGCATCCCGTCCGCGCGTCTGCGCCGGCTCCACCTGGCGGCGGCCGGACTCCTCGAGCGCGAGCATCCCGGCCGCGAGGACACCGTGGCCGTGAAACTCGCGCTTCACTACGCGATGGCCGGCGACCCCGCCCAGTCCCTCGCGCAGCTTCAGCGCGCGGCCGACTCCATCCAGCGCATCCCGGCCCCCCGCGAAGTCATCGTGATTCGCGAACAGATTCTCGATCTCGTCGAAAGGAACCCCGGTCTTCCCGGCCACCGTCGCGAGCTCGTCGTCGCGACGATGAACCTCGCCGAAGCCCGGCAACTCGCGTACGCCGTCGTGGACGACGTCACGAAGGCCGTTTGCGAGCGAGTCATCGAGCTGGCCGTCACCGCGGAGGACGGGCGCGAGTGCTTTCTCGCATCGATGGGGCTTTTCTCGAACCGCTTCTACACCGGGTGTTACGAGGAGGCGCGCGACATCGGCCGACGCCTGCTCGTGTCGGCCGAGATCTTCCAGCACCCGTTCATGATCAAGTCGGCGCACTTCGCGATTGCCGGAGCCACCTACCGACTCGGCCATCTCGACGAAGCCCACAGTCACTTCGAGGCGTGCCTCGAGCACTCGGCCAGCTCCCAGCAAACTTACGGCTGGGACTTTCACCTGATGTCGATGTCCCACCTGGCGCTGCTGGCCGTGCACCGCGGACAGCCGGACGAGGCGCGCCGCCTCGTCCGCGAAGCCGAGACGCACGGCCGGCGGGGCGGCGGCGCTCCCGACGCAGCCGTGATCCCACTGTTCGCGTACGCGCTGGCGCTGGTGAACGACGACCAGGAGGCGATGGTGCGCGTAAAGCAGTCGCTCGCACAGACAGATCGAATCGGCGCCGCGGCGTGGATCGAGCGCGCGCGTTTCGTTCACGGCTTGTTGCGCTCGCGCCTTGAACCGGACGAAGACGGCGTGCGCCTGATGAAGGAATCGCTGGCGCGGCAGGCCCGCAACAACCTCTACATCGACCGCTCTGCGTACTGCGCGCTGCTGGCCGCCGAGATGCAGCGTCGAGGGCTCCCGGGGGCACGGGCAATCGTGGACGAAGGCCTGTCGTGCACCGAGCGCTTCGGCGAGCGCCACTTCGAGACCGAACTTCATCGCCTCCGCGACGAGCTCCGGGGCTGACCTCCCGCCTGCGCCGACTCGGGAAATCCGGGACAGGTACAGGTTTCCGTCCCCGCACTTCCGCCCCTCGCGCGAATCCGGCGAAATCCGGGAGGCTACGGATCTCTTCGTCCTCCACGCGGCACGTCCGGCTGGTTCTCGAAAAAGTTGGGGCGGCGTCACTCCATCTGAGGAAGAAACTGCGAACCGCGTAGGGCGGCTGCCTCTCTTCTCATGCTACGACCGTACGCATGGAGACCTTTCAGGCCATCGCGGACACGCTCCGCGGGGAGTTCGGCGACATTCCCGATGTCGCGCACTTGACCCGAGTCACATCGCGAATGCTGCTGGCCGCAATCCTCGGCGGTGTTCTCGGCTTCGAACGCGAGCACCAAGGCAAAGCCGCCGGACTGCGCACCCATATGCTCGTCGCGCTTGGGTCGTCCCTCTTCGTGATGG
>JBHEOD010000089.1:0-15812 GCA_046261745.1 Binatia bacterium | reverse complement strand
GCCCACAGGGGAGAACTTGAACATGAAAGCATTGGCAGGATTTCCGGTGCGGGTCGCCGTGGCGGTCGCGTGCGTCGCAAGCGTTGTCGTCGGCACGGGTGGGAGCGCCGTCGCGGCAAAGGTTCCCGACGACTACCTGTACCGTCTCGACGCGGTGACTTCGACGGCTCCGGTTGCAGCCCAGAACTTCGAGAGCCGGGTCAGCTACACGACGGCCGGCGGCAGCACCCGCACCGTGAAGGTCGCGGTCCGAACGCCGCCAGGCGCGGCCGAGCAGCCGCTGCCGGTCGTCATCGTGGTCCACGGCGGCGGCGAGCAACCCAACGACAGGAACCCTTCGACCACGCTGCCGGAATGGAGCGAAGCCCTCGCCCGCGCCGGGTACCTCGCGATCAACGTGCTGCACGGCACCAACGAAGGCGCGTCGCGCATCGCGCTGTGCCAGGCGATCGGATTCCCGGTGATTGCCGATCCGTCCGCGCTGGCCGCCACCCTGCAGGAGATCGCGACCGCAGTCGTCGGTGCGGCGCCATCCGGCGGCGGCGTCAGCGTCAACGTCGCCCAGCTGATCGCAACCCATCCGGGCCTCTTCGAACACCTTCAGGACATCGTCGACGAGGCCGCCGACGAATCCCCGCTGGTCTCCCAGGTGATCGACATCCTGATGGCTCGCCTGCTGGGCTGCGGGCAGATCAACGCGCTCGGTCTCTGGGATCGCCCCTACGATGTCGCCGCCGTCGTCGATGCGCTGCACGACGGCGAGTTTCCCGAGCTCGAAGGCTGGATGGACCTCACCAAGGTCGCCGTCCTCGGCCACTCCAACGGCACGTCCAGCGTGCTCAACGCCGTCGGCATGCAGCGTACGCTGCCCAACGGCGTGAAGGTGCCTGCTCCGTTCCCCGCCGGCCACCCGCGGCGCCCGACGGCCGCCGTCGCGCTGTCGCCGATGGGCATCAACACTTACGGCCACTTCGACACCGCCGCGTGGTTCCCCGGCAGCACCGACTCGAAGGAGCACTCGTGGATGGGACTCGAACAGATTCCCGTGATGACCATCACGGGCGACGGCGACAACCACTGCAAGAGCCGCTACGTCTGCAGCGACTCGGATTCCGGCAGCAAGCGTCGCATCCCGTTCCAGCGCATGCCGGCCGGCGACAAGTACCTGATGTACGTCGCCGATCGTTTCTCCACCGAGATCGTGTCGAGCCACGAAACGTTCGGTTCCCTCGACGGCCCCGGCACCTGTCGTTCCGCGTCGCTGGCCACCGAATGCGCCAACACGGTGAAGTGGATCAAGTCGACGACGATCGCGTTCCTCGACGCGCAGTTGCTCGGAGAGCTCTCGGCGCGCCGCTGGCTGAGGTCGAGGAAGCTCGTGAAAGCTTCGGCGGGTGTCGCGGGGATCCAGCGGAAGTGAAAGCCTGCGCGCGGTCACCGCGGTTCGCGTGCAGGAGTTCGAGCAGGGCGACTGCGGCAAGTTCCTGAGAGCCTGGGACGTTCACGCGATGGCTGCGGGAAAGGCGGCCTGAGCGCAGCGCTGCAACGGCGCGCCCCCCGCAACGGAATGCATCCCCAC
This sequence comes from Binatia bacterium, assembly GCA_046261745.1. GTDB lineage: Bacteria > Desulfobacterota > Binatia > UBA1149 > CAITLU01 > DATNBU01. The sequence continues at coordinate 14,233 of JBHEOD010000089.1, read as the reverse complement.
GAAGGTAGTCGGACGGAACGGGTTGGACGTAGACGCTGACGCGAGCCTCACTCAGCACGAAGGTTACGCCGAGCGTCGGCTACGGCGCTTCCCGGCGACAGGTGCTCCAAACGCGGGCGGGGCCCTTGAGGCCCCGCCCGGTCCGCTTTCGCATTGCCACGCTTCCTGGCTCGCGGCAACGACGCTGTGGTTACGGCACCAGGGTCAGAAGGCTCGACTGCTGGTTGCCGGGGTTCGGGTCGAGTAGCGGGCTCGAAACCGATGCGACGATCGTAACCGCCGAGCCCGCCGGTGCGAGGAAGCTCAGGGGCAGGAACTTGCGGCGCCCTGCCCCGATCGGCCCGGTCGTGCAGCTGATGGCGCCCTGCGTTCCCGCGCAAGCCTTCGACAGCTTGAGTTCGCTGACGCTCACGCCGCTGATCGTGGCCGTCGCCGTCGCTCCTGTGGTGACCTTGTCCGGGCCGAAGTTCGAGACCACCAGCCGGAATCGCATGCGCTTGCTGCCTGTCGGCTTGGCCGTCAGGCGCTCGACGACGATGCCGACGTCGGCGCGAAGCGTCTCGTTGCAGTCGGCCACGCCGTTGGCATTCGAGTCGGTGTCGGCAACGCCGCATCCGCAGGCTCCCGGCGCCGTCTTGGCCGGATCGGCCGCGCAGGCGTCGAGGCAGTCGGGCGTTCCGTCGCTGTCGCCGTCGGTAGCTTCGGGTGTCACGGCATTGCAACTGGCGTCGCAACCTTTCGTGCCGCTGGCAGTCTGGCCACAGGCGTTCGGCGCAGACTCGCACGCGTCGCCGTAGCCCACAGGGTTGGCTGGCACGGTTGCGTCGCAGGTCACGTCGCATCCGATGGTTCCGCTGTTCGTCTGGCCGCAGTCGTTCGCGTCGGACTCGCACGCTTCGCCGTAGCCCGCCGGGTTTGGCGGCATGACGGCCCCGCACTCGGTGCCGAGGCCGTCGGCGGCGCATCCGGTCACGCCGGCGACTTTCGAGCCGCAGTCGTTGGCCGGGCTCTCGCACGCCGCGCCGACGTCGAAGCCGTCGTCCGCCGTCGAATCGCAGTCGTCGTCGTTCCCGTTGCAGAGCTCGGCGGCGCCGGGATGCACGGCCGCATCGCCGTCGTTGCAATCGTCGCCGCCGTCTCCGGCACCCACGTACCCGTCACCGTCGGAGTCCTGGCCTTCGCAGGCCGGATCCAGGGTGTGCGTGCACCCGAGCAGTACGTCGCAGGTGTCCACCGTGCACGGATCGTCGTCGTTGCACGCGAAGTCGTCCGGCAGGTTGGCGCAACCGTCGACCGCATCGCAGACGTCCGTCGTGCAGCCGATGCCGTCGTTGCAGTCGAGCTTGGTCGCCGAGCAACCCGTCGCCGGATTGCAGGTGTTGGGCACGACGCAGGCACTGTCGCTGCCGCACTCGACAGCTCCACCGCCGGTGCAGTTGCCGGCCTGCCAGGTCTCGCCCACCGTGCAGAAGTTTCCATCGTCACACGCGGTGCCGTTCGGCGGAGGCGGACAGTCTGCCTGGCAGTTCGACCAGTTCTCGCCGGGCATGCACTCGTCGTCGCCGCACTCGCAGCCGTCATCGGGTTCGCCTTCACAGTCGTCGTCGAGGCCGTTGTTGCAAATCTCCACCGGCGACGGCACCGGGAGCGTCTCGCAGACCACGGGCACGCCCGGGTTCGCCGGGTCGCAAGTATTGATCGTGTTCTGGCAGAGCCCCGGGTCACCACAGGTCTCGAACATGTCGTCGACGATGCCGTTGCAGTCGTCGTCGATGCCGTTGCAGTCCTCGTCCTCGGGGTTGAACGCGTTGTCGTCGAGCCTCCACTGCAGGGTGTCCTTGCAGATTTCGACGTTGCCGAGGCATGGCCCGCTCTGGACGGCGGCCGGTCGCGTGTTTCCGATCTCGCCCGTCGAGCACTCGGCCGGCAGCTCGAGACCCGCGCAGAATGCCTGGCAGTCGTCGGCCGGGGTGTCCACGCAGACTCCGTCCGGACAGGTCGTCGAATCGCAGTCGTCAATCGTGAAGCATTCCGGGGAGACGGCAGCGCCCGTCACGCAGCGCTGGCCGTGGCAGTCGTCGTCGCACGAGTAGGGCAGCGTCGCGCCGTCCGGCCACGAAAAGACGAGCTGGTCGCAGGTTTCTGGCAGCACCGGCGGCGGCTCGGTCGCCGGCGGCTGCACTGCACACATCGTGGTGCAGTCGAGGTTGGCGGTCTGGATGTCCACGCAATCGCCCGAGCAGGCGTCCGCACACTGCGCCGCCGTGTAGCACGCCGGGCTGATCGTGTTGCCGGCCAGGCACCGGAATCCTTTGCACGTGTCGGACCCGCACGTGTATGGCGACGTCAGGCCCGTCGGCCAGCTGAAAAAAAGGTTTCCGCAGGTCGAAGCCGGAGGCGGCGTCACGGGCGGCGGCTGGGTGCCGAGGCAGAGCGTCGAGCAGCCGTCGTCGGAGACGTTGTTGCCGTCGTCGCAGTCTTCGCCGGGCTCCAGCTCGCCGTTGCCGCAAAGCAGCGTCGGATCCCCGTTGGAACCGTCCACGTTGCCGAACCAGGTTGCCGGCACGACGACGATTGCGGTGTCGTAGATGTGGTCACCAGAGTCGGCGACGCGGAAGTCCACCATCTTCGACGCCGACAGGCTGGTCAGGAGCACCACGCCGGTCTCCCACGGTCCGTACGGGATGATGTCCACCTTGTTGTCGATCCAGCTGTTGATCGACACGTCGACCGTGGCGATGCCGGTGCCCGCCGTCGTCATCCAGTCGGTGAAGATGGACTGGTACCACTCGTACCACTCAGACGAGAGCGCCAGGACGACGCTGTCTTCCGGAGGCACGAACGAACCGAGAAGAGTGCAATCGTACGTCTCCCAGCCGTCCGGGTTGGTGCCGCACCCCGCCTGCCCCATGTCATTGCTGATCTCGCTGTCGGTGTCGCCCGGGTCGCCCGAGGTGAGCACCAGGACGTTTCCGGCGCCGAGAACTCCGCCCTTGGCAAGGATGGCGTCCTTTACGAACGGAGGCAGCAGCGACTGGTCGTACCAGCCGCACTGGTTCGGATGAGTCGCGTTGTCGCACGGCGATGCGGCTACCGCGGTTGTGGCGCTTGCGCCGGCGAAAAACATCGCCGCGAGAAGCGTGGTGGCTACCGTACGCCATCGCGATCGCGCTATTTTGCTACAGACTGCTGCGTTGGTTTGAAATGACAAAGTGGCACGTGACTTCATATGGATTGGCCTCCCGCCAATGTTGAATGTCACGAGCAGAGCAACGTGCGTGCCACGTGCTTGTATAAATCCAGTGAACGATTTCACGAAAACTCGATCAGCATTTTCCGATTGCTGACACACTTGCGGCACGTGCTTCCCAGCAACAGGAAGGCTCTTCGTGGGAGAGCGTGAGCATCTGCTTGTGGCAGCGCGTTCCGTGGCGAGCGGAAGGAAAACTTCTTCGCGGCTTCGTTGTGCGCCTGCACGTCGAGACTTAGATTGGAGGGGGATTGCCGCGCGTCGTGTGTGGCGGGCTCTGCGAACGTCACAGTTTGAACACGAAACTCGCCGAGAGACTGCGCTCCGGGTTATCGTTGAATGCCGAATCGATTCCGAGCTAACGGGCGGCGCGATCGACGAGTTGGCCGTTGCCTTCAATCTCGCCACTCACGTCCACGTAGCGAATGGCAAGCTGCATCACGCCGGAAACCGGCGTTGTGATTCGGACGAGGATTGCCGTGGACGCGCCGCAGGAGAGGACAACTGGGAGATCGACGGATCTGCGCAGGATACGAAGAGCATCGCGGCCCCTATTCCCGACGTTCCATCGACGCTGCAAAGGTAAGTCGGGCGCCCGCCCCAGATTCCGACTGCAACCTGCAGAACTCGAAACGCGTCTGACGCAAAATGTCCCCGTCCCCACTCGCGTCGATGCATATCGGCTCCAGCTTCGCCGCGCGATGCTGGTGCGTTCAGTTCGGCGTCGCGTCGCGCGGTCCCAGCAGGTCTTCGAGAAAGAACGCGGCGAGGTCGTGGCGCCCCCCGAGCCCGGCCTTGCGGTAGATGGCCGTCGACTGCTGGCGCACCGTGGCCTCGCCGGTGCCGCGGATGTCGGCAATCTCCTTGTGGCTGAGTCCCTTGAGGAGCAGCAACGCAACTTCCTGCTCGGCCTGGCTCAGGTCCCAGCGCTGAAGCTGGCGGTCGATGGCCGCGCCGAGCCCGGCGACGAGGTCGCCTACCTCGGTTCTCCATCGTTCGGCGTCGGCGGTGGACGCGACCAATGCGGCGCGCGAGACAAGCAGGTCGGCTTCGAGCGTCTGGGCCCGTCGGCTCAGGCGGACGGCCTGGTCGGATAGCACGCGCAGCCTCGACAGCATCCAGAACGCCCCCGACAGGCCGACCAACATGACGGCGCCCTCGGCAATGGCGTGCCCCAGTTCGATGCCGTGGCGAAGGTCGAGGGCGAGGTCGAAACCGGTCAGCGCGGCGACCATCGCGAACAGGGCGGCCAGCGCGATGCTGGTTCGCCGTTCGCGACGCGCGCCGGAGTGATCCTGCAAACCTCGGAAATTCACTTCGCAAGTTCTCGTCATTGCTCGCGTATCACATATGCCGGATGGACGAACGTGGGGCGGGTGCCAATTCTGAATGGCGTCACCGGGAAGTTTTCATCCCCACGGTGACAAGGAGAACACGTCATGGACACGTTGCCCCTGCACCCCAAGCTCGTTCACCTTCCCATCGCGCTCGCCCTGCTGATGCCGATCCTGTCGGCCGGACTCCTGCTTGCCTGGATTCGCGACCTGCTTCCGCGCCGGACCTGGATGGTCGCGGTCGTGCTGCAGGCCATTCTCGTGGTTTCGAGCGTGGCCGCGATGCGCAGCGGCGAGGCGGAAGAGGATGTCGTCGAGAAGGTGGTTGCCGAGTCGGCCATCGAGGCCCACGAGGAAGCCGCCGAGGCCTTCACCTGGACGACGGCCGGCGTGCTTGTCCTGTTCGTCGCGGGGGCGGCTCTGCCGGCAACCGCCGCACGGGGGGCGGCGACGGCCGCCACGGTCGCGACGCTGCTGGTGCTGTTCCTCGGCTATCGCACAGGACAGGCCGGAGGGGCGCTGGTCTACGAGCACGGGGCGGCGGCGGCCTACGCGAAGGCGCCGGTGGCCGCCGGCGGCGCGGCTCAGGTCGCGCAGCGCGAAGCGGAAGACGAGGACGACGACTGATCGCGTCCCGAAAGTCAGCGCCGCCTTCAAGGCTCGACCGGCCAACTTGCCGCCGATCCGCCAGCGGCATAAGTTGGACCGAATTCTGGTCATCGACCAACGGGAGTCCCTTCATGAAGACCATGTCTCTCTCCGAAGCGAAGTCGAAGCTCAGCAGCCTGGTGGATGCGATCGGAGACCGCGACGAAGAAGTCGTCATCACCCGGAATGGTCGCCCGGCGGCGGTGCTCATCAGCCCGGACGAGTTCGACAGCTGGAAGGAGACTGTCGCCGTGCGCGCTGACCTCGAGTTGACGGCAGAGATCCGCAAGGGTCTCAAGGCTCTCAAGAGCAAGAAGGCCCGGCTCTACACCGTCGGCGAACTTCTCGACTGACCAGCGAAGCCTCCGATGCGACGGTTGAAGATTCCTGACGAGGTCGCCAGTCTCCTGCGCGGCCTCCATCCCGGCATCAAGCGCAAGGTTCGCGCGGCACTTGGCGATATCCTCGACGATCCCGAATCAGGAAAGGCGCTACGGGAAGAACTGGAGGGATTGTGCAGCTACCGAGTCGGACGCTGGCGAATCATCTATCGCAGTAGTTCGCGCAACATTGTTGGAATCGTCGCCGTAGGACCCAGGCGCGTGATCTATGAAGAGACCCTTCGGCTTCTCGGGAAGCATGGCGGTGAGCTTGAACCTCGCGGCATCGGCCGCGAAGGAGATCCGGGGACACGCCGCCGACCAAATAGGAACCGATAGCCGGTCCCCCGGCCGATGGGCCGCAGACGGTCGCCGGGACCCCGCAATCACAGGGCTCGCAAGCAACCCAGGTTGACGGAGCTTTGGCCTTTCCCCACAACCGATCCCATCTCCAGCGAGAGCGAAGCCTTCAGCAGAGGAAGGGAAGAATTCCACGGGAGCATAGGCGAAACAGGCGGTCTCGCTTTCCCTTCTGGTGCCAGCCTCCGGTGGCTGTTACGAGTCCGTCATGCAGTCCGCCACGGTCGGGAGGCGAGCCGTCGTCGCCGCCGCTCTCTTCCTCTCCGTCGTTGCCCTCTACGCGCCCGTTCGCGAGTTCGGCTTCGTCAATCTCGACGACAACGAGTACGTCACCGAAAACCCCTACGTTCGCTCCGGCCTGAGCCGCGAGAACGTGGAATGGGCCGCCAAGGCGTTCCATTCCGGCCACTGGCATCCGCTCACGTGGATCGCGCTGATGACCGACTGCGAATGGTCGGGCACGGATCCTCGTGCCCTCCATCTCGTCAACGTCCTGCTGCACGGCGCAGGATCGGCCGTACTCTTCCTCTGCTTGTACTCCGCCACCCGCGGGTTCTGGCTGAGTGCGTTCGTTGCGGCCCTCTTCGCATTGCATCCCCTGCGCGTCGAGTCGGTGGCGTGGGTTGCCGCGAGAAAGGACGTCCTCAGCGGGCTGTTCCTGATGCTGACGCTGTGGGCGTGGGTCGCGTACGCGAAGCGGCCGTCCCTCGGGCGCTACGCGCTCGTGATGGTCGCGTACGGACTCGGCCTTCTTTCCAAGCCGACGCTCGCTGTCGTTCCGGCGGGGCTCGTGTTGCTGGATCACTGGCCGCTCGGCCGGCGATCGCTCTCCGGATCGCTCTCCGGGGAAAACCGATCGTCCTCCAGCGAGAAAACGGAAAGCGCCTCGCTCGGCTGGCTCCTCGTCGAGAAGCTTCCTCTCGTGGCGCTCGCGTTCCTTACGCTGACCCAGACCTGGGCTGCCCAGCACGCAGCGGGAGCGGTCGTCGACGAGAGCCTTTCGCTGGCGACGCGAATCGCGAACGCCTCGTGGCACTATGGGCTCTACCTCCGCCGCACGCTGTGGCCGTTCGATCTGGCGGTCTTCTACCCGCTTCGACCTGCGCCGGTGCCAGGCGCCGCTGCCGTGGCGATCGGAGTTGCGGCGCTCACGCTGGTCGCGTGGAGACTGCGCGCGCGCCGGCCCTACCTGCTCGCGGGCTGGCTCTGGTTCCTCGGCATGCTTGTGCCGGTCAGCGGCATCATCCAGTTCGGCGGCCAGTCGGTGGCGGACCGCTACACCTACATCCCGCACATCGGTCTCTTCCTGGCGCTCGGGTGGCTGGCCCACGACCTGCTCCGTCGGTGGCCGGCAGCACGCACGGTGCTGGCCGTCCTGCTGCTCGTCGGTCTGGCCGCGCGATCCCGCGATCAGCTCCAGTACTGGCGCGACAGCACGGCGCTGTTCGAGCGCGCGCTGGCGGTCACCGAGGAGAACTACTTCGCGCACAACAACCTCGGCGTCGCGCTCCAGGCAGCGGGCAGGCAGGACGAAGCGGCGCGGCACTACCAGGAAGCGGTTCGCCTCAATCCGACCTGGCCCGAGGCACTCAACAACCTCGGCATCGCGCATGCGTGGCGAGGTGACTTCGCGGGCGCACGCGGCCGGTTCGAGGACGCGCTGCGCGTGCGTCCGGACTTCGCGAGGGCGGAGAACAACATCGGCACCGCGTACGGGCGCGAGGGGAACTACGAGAGGGCCATCGAGCACTACGCGCGTGCGGTCGAGCTCGAGCCGACGTACTTCGACGCACTCTTCGGCCTTGCCGACGCGCTGGAGCGCCGCGGTCGCCGCGACGAGGCGGCGGCGACGTATCGAAGCATCCTCGAACTGCGCCCGGGTTTTCCGCCGGCGATCACCGCACTCGCGAGGCTGGGCGGGCCGGCGAGCTAGCGAGCGCCAGCGAGACGATCGGAGACGGATTCGCGGATTCGCTTCAGCGCCCGTGCCGTTGCACGGGCGGCGCGGCGCGCTCCGACGTGATGGCCGGCAGCCACCGCAGCCACTGCCGCCCGACGAGCCTCACTGCCTTTCTCACGACCGAGGTTATCACGGCCGGTCGTGCGTAGTGCCGCCGGGTCATCGCCCGCGCCCGCCGCACGAGCTCGTCCGGCGCCAGCGTGCACGACGCCAGCGCGGGCTCCGACTGAGCGCGCGGCGACGCGAGCGCAACCTTTTCGGCCATCACGTCGTCGTAGTAGCGCGTGCCGGGGTAGGGATGCGCGAAGTGGATCGTCAGAAGGTCGGGCCTTACCGCGCGCAGGAAGGCCTCGGCTTCGTCGATCGTCTCCAGCGTGTCCCACAGGAAGCCGATCATGATGTAGCCGAGCGAGAGGATGCCGTGCGCGTCGCAGCCGCGCATGGCCGCGAAGGCGCGTTTCTCGTCCGGCTTCTTGCGCACGCGCTGGCCGATCTCGCGGCTCGCCGCGTCGATGCCAAAGCTGAGGCCGTAGCAGCCGGCGCGTCGCATCGCGGCGAGCACACCGTCGTCCACGCACTCGACCCGCGTCGTCGTCACCCACCTGGCGCCGGGGCACTCGCGCGCGATCGCTTCACAGGTCGCGAGGGTCCATGAGCGATCGAGCGAGAACGTGTCGGCGCGAAGATAAAAGTAGTCGATGCCGTCGCGCTGTACGGCCGCCATCTCGTCCGCGACGCTCGCCGGCGAGCGGTGCCGCGCCTGGTCGCCGCTGACGGTGTGCACAAGACAGTACGTGCACGGGAACGGACACCCGCGCTGCACGCGGATGGTGGCCTGCGGAACGCCGAGGCCGCGCACTCGGTAGAGCGAGGAGTCGATCACCGAGCGATCCGGCAGCGGCAGCGAATCGAGATCCGGCGCGAGCCCCGAGGAGGGAGTCGCCACTATGCGCTCACCGTGTTCGCCGTCGCGGTGGACGACGCCGACGGCGCTACGGAATCCCCGCCGCGCGATCGACTCGAAGATGAGCTCGTACTCGCCGCGCACACAGAAATCGACGTCGGGCGCACGTTCGAGCATCTGTTCCGCGAGCACGTAGCAGGGGGCGCCGCGAACCCCGATCGCAACCTTAGGGTGGCGCGTGCGGATGCGTGAGGCCCACGCGAGATCGTCGTCGAGCGTACCGAAGGTGGCGACCAGGACGACGAGATCCGGCGCGACTCGCGAAGTCGCGTCCAGCGTCTGCTCGTCCGACAGGCCGAGCGCGGGTGCATCGATCACGAAGGCCTCAGCGCCGGCGTGCCGGATTGCACCGGCCGCCTCGCATTCCTCCATGGGCGGCCGCATCGAAGGGATGAGCTCGGGACGGAAGTACGACTGGCAGCGATCCTCGCGACAGAACGCGCCGGTCGGACACACGAGGAAGAGCACGCGCTCGTAAGCGAGCGACTCCTCGTTACGCGGACTCGGCGCGGTGCTGCCGGTGCTCAGGGAAGCGCCGTGCTCGTGCAGGGCTCGCAGACCAGCAACGGCTTGCCGACGCCGACCTGGAACGTGCCGCCGAGCTCGCCGCTCGCGTCCACGGGAGCCGGCGGGGCGACGGAGGAACTCTTCGCCTTGTAGCAGCACTGGTGCGCGGACGAATCGCCGACCGGCACCAGCCCGACGGCAGCCGGCGCGCAGTAGAAAGCCGGTTTCTTCACGTCTGCGGTGCCGGTCGCGAAGGCGTCGGTGACGGGGACGTCTTCGCGCGGGGTGAACTTCGGGTTTTTCAGGTCTTTGGTCTTCCAGCACTGCAGCGACTGCTCGGTCGCGACGCTCCCCCCGCACTGCTCGCAGACGAGCGAGCGCTTGCTCAACTCGACGTCGAGCGAGCCGAACTCGAGTCCGAGCGTGCGACGCCGGGCGGCGGTCGCGAGCTTCGCACCGGTCGCCTTGTAACAGCACATCGTCGGATCCGGGTTCGACGCGACCACGCCGTCGATGCCGGCCGGCAGGCAGTAGAGCGCAGGGCTCTTGACGTCGGCCGGCGAGGTCGAGAGCTCGTCGGCCACCGTGACGTCGTCCTGGGAGAGGAAGGCCGGGTTCTTGAGGTCCTTCGCCTTCCAGCACTGCAGCGACTGACGGCTCACGCAGGAGGTGGATCCCGGCGTCGGCTGGTACTGGAAAGCCGCGCAGTCGAGGCAGGAACTCGCGCCCGTCGTGTCCTGGAAGGTGTGAGGCGAGCAACTCGAGCAGGACGTGGAGGCGGGGGCATTACTGAAGTGGCCGGCGGCGCATTGGGAGCAGCTGCTGGCACCCGACGTTTCGTTGAAGGATCCGGCGTTGCAGTTGGTGCAGGTCGTCGCGCCCTCCGTATTGGAAAACGATCCCGCCGAGCAATCCGGACACGCCGAGGCGCCGGAAGAGCTGCTGAACTTTCCGATACTGCACTGGGAGCAGGCCGACGAGCCCTGCGAGCCCGCGAAGGTACCCGGCATGCAGTCGGTGCAGGCGGTGGATCCTTCGCTGCCCGCGAACGTGCCCACCTGGCAGTTCTGGCAGCTCGTCTCACCGCTCGAACTGCTGAAGCGCCCGATTTGGCACTGGGAGCAGGCGGTTGCGCCCGGCGAGTCGCCGAACTGCCCGGCGGAACAATCGGTGCAGGTCGTCGCGCCGTCCGTGTTGCTGAACGAGCCCGCGTTGCACTCGGCACAGGACGAGGCGCCCGGGCTATCGCTGAAGTACCCCACCGAACAGTCCGTGCAGGATGTCGAGGCCGACGAGTCGGTGAACGTTCCAGGGTTGCAGGCAGTGCAGAAAGTCGAGGCCGGGGTGTTGCTGTACTGGCCGAGCCCGCACGGATCGCAAGGCTCGTCGCCATCGACGCTGAAGTAGCCCGGGCTGCAGTCCTGGGCCGAGGAGTTGGCGGGCGCAATTGTGATTACCGCCACCGCAAGCATCGAGAACAGAACGAACTTCATGTGCCCCTCCTTCCTGTTGCCGCCGCGCGCGCAGTCGGCGCACGACCCCCGGCGGTCGGACGCCGCCGAGGCGGCACGTCTATCACACCCACGCACTCGCGCTACACACGGCGACCTCGTCTGCGTCCGACTCGCTTACCGGGCCGCGGTTCTCGTTCCAGCCACCTTCCATCGCCGCCTGTGGTGCGATTGTCGACCTGGCCCCGTGAGGGAAGGCTTCGTTGCTGTCGTGGACAGCCAGGAACAAATTCGTCCCCAGCTGGCTCGTTATTCCTTACTAGCGAGGCGGGTTAGTCAAGAAATCGTGCCTGTCAGCGGCGGTCAGCCGCGCATGTCGGGGTCGTCGAGCAGGAAGAGCCACGAGCCGTCGGCCTGGCGGCGCACCACTTCGGTGGCCTTGCCCGTCATCTCGGCCTGCTTTCCGTCCGGGTCGGTGAAGGTGGCGCGCCAGTCGTGATGAAGCACGGCGAGGTTGTCGTCGAGCGCAATCACGGTGATGTCGCCCATGTCCATCACCGCCTTCATCGCGAGCAGAGGTTCGAGGAAGCCGCGAATGGCTGCGCGACCCACCAGCAGGCCCTCGGGGCCGGCGGCGACAGTGGCTTCGGATTCGTAGAGGGCCAGCAAGCCTTCGATGTCTCCGGCGTTGACGCGCTCTTCGAACAGGTTGTTGACGGCGGCGGGGGTCTTGGCGGGCATGGGAGCCTCCATGGTGTCAGCGTTGGGCGGGGGATTGTGCTGCAGCGTCGCAGTCGAGGAAAGGAACGCGCGAGCGGAAGCTTTCTACGCTGCGGTGTAGTCGAAGATCACGTGTTCCTCGGTCACGAAGAGGCGCGAGTGCTCGAAGTCGATGAACTCGCGTTCGTCGTCGAGTAGGCGCTGGGCGGCGGCGCGGCCTTCGTCGCTGCTCATGCCGGCCGTCAGTGCGTCGATGTCGTCCCACCAGACTTCGGTGATTCCGTCGAAGGCCTCGCTCATGCCGCGCGACGCAGCGAGGGCGGCGTTGAGCGGCGTGTCGATGGTGTGGCTCTGGATGTAGCGGCGGGCGCCGATGGCGGCGGCGGCGGCTTTGACGAGGGGGCCGTGGGTGACGAGCCAGCGCTGGCGAAAAGCCTCGGGCGTGAAGTCGGCGCGGCGGCGGATGATGTAGACGAGCTTGATCATGGGGCAACTATCTCCTGCCCGGTCAGCCGAGAAGGCCGGGGTTCCTCTTCCATATCGACCACGCGAGTGCGGACGCGAACGTCACCCACGCCAGATACGGGAGCAACAGCGCACCGGCAAGCGGGCGCACGCGCCAGAACGCGACGACGGTGGCGAGGATCAGCACCCACAGGATGACGATCTCGACGAATGCGAGCGCGCCGAGTTGCCAGGCGAAGAAGAGCCAGGTCCACAGCGCATTGGCGGCGAGTTGCACGAAGAAGAGCGACAACGCGGCCGAAGCATCGCGAAAACCGCGGTCTCGCCAGACGAGCCACGCGGCGATGGCCATCAGCAGGTAGAGCAGAGTCCAGGCCGGGGCGAAGAGCCATGCCGGCGGCGCCCAGTCCGGGCGGACGAGTTGCTGGTAAAAGGGCGCGGCGTGGGCAGATGCGAAGCCGCCGATGGCGGCGGCGCAGAAAGTGACGGCGAGCCAGGCGAGGAGGCCGACGATGGATCTTGTGGTCATGCGTGCATGGTGGGGGCGGCGTGCCGAAGATCCATTGCGCCCGGGCATTAGCCCGGCCTTTGCGGATGCGCGCCCCCTCACGCACCAGCGGCTTGAAGCAGGTCTTGGACGGCCTTGACGATGTCCTGCGCGCTCAGGCCAAGGTAGGCGAGCACCTCGTCGGGCGTGCGGCCGCTCTTGGGCACGGTCGTCACGGTCATCTGCTTGAGCGTGAAGCCGCCGCCGTCGGCAGCGAGCGCATCTGCGACCGCCGAGCCGAAGCCAGCGCCGTAGTTGTCCTCGATAGTGAGGATCATGCCGTTGTTTTCCTGCGCCAGATCGAGAATCGCCTTCTCGTTGAAGGGCAGGGAGTAGAGATCGACCAGCGTGGCGTCGACGCCCGCCTGATCGAGGGCGTCGAGCGCCTTGCTGGCCTCATGCACCATGTAGCCCGAGGCGAGGATGAGCAGGTGCTTGCCCTGGGCAATGACTTCGTGGCCGCCGAGGCTGAAGGTCGTGTTGTCGTTGTAGAGGAAAGGCACGTCCGGCCGCATGGTGCGCATGTAGGCGGGGCCGTCGTGCTCGGCCATCTTCAGCAAAAGGGCGTAGGCGGCGAAGGCGTCGGCGGGCTGCAGCAGGTGCATCGCGGGCCGGCCGTCAGGAAGCTTCACGCCGGTGAATGCGCGGAACCACGCGATATCCGGCAGCGACATCTGCGATGGGCCGTCGGCCGCCAGGCTCACGCCGCTGTGCGAGCCCACGAGCTTGAGATTCGCGCCGCTGTTGATGCCCATCTCGATCTGGTCATAGGCGCGGGTGAAGAACTTGGCGAAGGTGGAGGCGAAGGGAATCTTGCCGGCGGCGCTGAGGCCCGCGGCGACGCTCACCATGTTCTGCTCGGCGATGCGGCACTCGAGGAAGCGGCTGTTCAATGCCGTGTCCTTCGCGAAATCTTCGGCGAAGGTGGAGTTCTTCACGTCGGCGTCGAGCACGACGATGCGGTTGTCGAAGTGACCGAGCGCGCGGAGTGCGACGCCGTACGCCCGGCGGGGGGCCCATTTGCCCTTGGCGAGCACCGAATCCTTGCCTAACCTCTTCATCGCGTCGGTGAAGGTGGGCAGTTCGCCGCCGGCTTCCGGAGCCGCGCCGGGATTCACACTCGCGGTGATCGCGGGGATGCGCAGATCTTCCGCGGTGAAGGCGGCTCCGACCTTCTTCGCCGTCTCATCGAGTTCCGCGAAGGTGGATTCGAGCTGGTTTTTCTCGACGGGTGTGCCGTGGTGCCCGTGCCCCTGCATGCTGTCAGCGCCCCAGCCTTTGACGGTGTTGGCGACGATGGCGATGGGCTTACCCCCGGAAGGATTCTCCGCTCGTTGCGCGTGTGCGTCGAGCGCCTGCTTCACCTGCATTGGGTTGTGGCCGTCGATCACCTTCACTTCGTACCCGATGGCCTCGAGCTTCTTCGCGGTGTACTCGGCGGTCTGCTGGCGGCTGACCTTGTCCGACTGTGCGTAGGCGTTGCAGTTGAAGATCGGCAGGACGTTGTGCAGGTTGTGGTCGAGGATGAAATCGAGGGCCTCGGAGATCTGCCCTTCGCGGCTTTCGCCGTCGCCGATGATGCAGAAGATGCGCTTCGCGCAGTTGTCGAGCTTCGCCGCCGCGCCGAGGCCGGCCGCCATGCTCAGG
>JBHEOD010000088.1:15655-15934 GCA_046261745.1 Binatia bacterium | reverse complement strand
GGCAAGGCGATGGCCCATGCGGGAACCTTCCTCGAGTTCGCGGCGCCGCTGACACTGCTCTTCGTGACGGGGCCCGGAGCGCTGCAAGTCGTCGGAGTCTGCTTCGCGGTGTTGCTGCACGGATTCATCCTGAGCAACGTGCCGGCCGGCGCCGTGTTCGAATGGAACACGGTCAGCCTGTTCGCAGCGTTCTTCCTGTTCGTCGGGCACCCGGAGGTTTCGATCCTCGAGATCGGGTCGCTGCCGCTTGCGCTCTACCTTGTCGCGACGCTCATCGCG
>JBHEOD010000088.1:9151-15645 GCA_046261745.1 Binatia bacterium | reverse complement strand
CGTCCCCGGCGCGAACCTGACCGCTCTGACGGCGGCACCTCTGCTCCTCGCCTTCCTGCTGTTCTGGCTGCTCGTCGTGCCGACGGCCGGCAATTTGTTTCCGTCGAAGGTCTCGTTCCTGCTGGCGATGCGCTACTACGCCGGCAACTGGGCCTGGAGTGCGTGGATGTTCCGCGGGGACGGTCATCGCAAACTTGACCGCGTAAAGCGGGTCGCGCCGCTGCTGCGCGAGCAACTCGAACGCTACTCGCCGGCCGACGTGGCGGGGATGGACTCGCGCGGAACCGCGTTCCGGTCCCTGCACCTGCAAGGGAGGGCACTGGGACTGCTGCTGCCGAAGGCCATCGACGACAGGCGCTTCTCGGATTACAGCTACTACGATGGCGAGATCATCGCCGCGTCCGTGCTCGGCTGGAACTTCGGCGAGGGGCACCTGTGCAACGAGCAGTTGCTCGCGTGCGTGCAGGAGCAGTGCGACTTCGAGGACGGGGAACTGCGCGCGGTGATGGTCGAGTCTCAGCCGTTGTTCGGCTCGACGCTTCACTGGCGCATCGTCGACGCGAAGCGTGGTCTGCTCGAGCAAGGCTACGTCGAGCTTTCGGAACTCAAGCGGCGGGCGCCGTGGGACTACGGGGTCTCGTGAAGGAGGTGCTCGATGCCGTCGTAGTCGGTTCGGGGCCGAACGGATTGACCGCGGCGGTGGAACTGGCGCGTCACGGGAAGTCGGTACTCGTCGTCGAAGGGCGCGAACAGATCGGCGGCGGCACGCGCAGCGCCGAGCTGACGCTGCCCGGATTCCTGCACGACGTCTGTTCAGCCTGCCATCCGATGGGTCTGCTGTCGCCGGCGTGGAGCGCCTACCCGCTCGACAGGCACGGCCTGCGATGGCTCCACGGCGCAGCCTCGGCCGCTCATCCCCTCGACAACGAGCCGGCGGTGCTGCTCAGGCGATCGCTCGACGAGACGGCAGACGACGTGGGAGCCGACGGCGAAGCGTACCGTCGCCTGTTCGCTCCTTTCCTCCACAAGCCGCACGAGTTGTTGGCAGACTTGATGGGGCCGCTGCGGGTTCCTCGCCATCCGCTGCGCCTGGCGCGCTTCGGCCTGCCCGGCCTGTTGCCGGTGACGATGCTCGCGCGGGGCCTGTTTCGCGACCCAAGGGCGCGGGCACTGCTGGCCGGTTGCGCCGCCCACTCGGTGCTGCCGCTGGAAAAGCCGCTGACCGCAGCGGTGGCGATGATCTTCGCGCTGGCCGCTCATATGGAGGACTGGCCGGTTGCCGAGGGTGGTTCGCGATCGATTTCGGACGCGCTTGCCTCTTACCTGCGGCAGCTAGGCGTACACATCGAAACCGGACGACGTGTTCGGTCCATGCACGACCTTCCCGAATCGCGTGTCGTGCTCTTCGACACCAGCCCGGATCAGTTGGCCGACATCGCGGAGTCGACCCTGCCCGGGTCCTATCTCCGCCGCCTTCGCCGCTATCGCTATGGCCCCGGTGCGTTCAAACTTGACTGGGCGCTGTCCGGGCCGATCCCGTGGCGGGACCCACGCTGCCTCGAAGCTTCCACCGTGCACGTCGGCGGGACACTCGAAGAGATCGCCGCTGCCGAAGCAGCCGTGTGGCAAGGCCAGCATCCCGAGCGGCCGTTCGTGATGGTGGTACAGCAGAGTCAGTTCGATTCGCTTCGCGCACCGGCGGGCAAGCACACCGGCTACGCGTACTGCCACGTCCCATCGGGATCGACGGTGGACTGCAGCGCGGCCATCGAGGCGCAGATGGAACGATTTGCACCGGGCTTTCGCGACCTCATCGTGGCCACACACAAGACAACCACGGCCGACTTCTACGAAGGCAACGCGAACTACGTCGGTGGCGCGATCACCGGCGGGGTTGCAGACCTCTTCCAGTTCTTCACGCGGCCGGTGGCGCGCCTGGATCCCTACTCAACGCCGAACCCGCGGCTGTTCCTGTGCTCGGCGTCGACGCCGCCGGGTGGCGGGGTGCATGGGATGTGCGGGTACTTCGCGGCGCATAGTTCGCTGAGGCGTCTTTAGCCGATCGGCGCTGTCCCCCACCGTGCGTGCTCGCTCAGGCGAAGAATTGTGGATGTCACTCTTGAAGCCATCCCCGGTGACCGGACGCATGGTTTGACCACGTGAGCGTGCTAGTCCTTGTCCGCCGGACTCGACCGGCCAAACCCAGGAGCCCATGGAACTCAGCAACCTCGAAATCCTCCCCGGCCGCACCATCGTAAGACACCTCGGCCTCGTGCAGGGCTCGACCGTCCGGGCGAAGCACGTCGGCAGGGACATCCTCGCCGGGCTTCGCAACTTCGTCGGCGGCGAGCTGACGGCCTACACCGAGTTGCTCAACGAATCGCGGCAGGAAGCGATCGAGCGCATGGTGCAGCAGGCCCAGGCGGTCGGCGCCAACGCGGTCGTCAACATTCGCTTCTCCACGTCCAACGTCGCTGCCGGCGCCGCGGAAGTGATGGTCTACGGCACGGCCGTGGTGGTGGAGTAAGGCCGTGGAGTGGCTCATCCAGGTCGGCTTCTTCGCGGTGCTGCTCGCCGTCGGGTTGATCTTCGGCAGCAGGAACGAGAAGCGCCACTACAGGCGAATCGAGGAGCAGGAAGCTCTGCTGCGCGGAATTCTCGTCTTCAACGAGCGCCACCTGCCGCCGGACATGTCCATCGCCCGCGGCAACCTCGTGGTCGGCTCGGTGGTAATCGGAGAGGATTACTTCAAGCGCATCGCGGCTGCTCTCAAGGGCTTCTTCGGCGGACGCCTGACGGTGTATGAATCGCTGATGGACCGCGGGCGCCGCGAAGCCGTGATCCGCATGAAGGAAGAGGCGCGGCGCCTCGGAGCCACGATGGTGTTCAACGTGCGATTCGAAACGTCGTCGCTGTCGGAGGACACGTCGGGCCGCCGCGCGGCGTTTTCGGCAGAATTCATCGCGTACGGAACCGCTCTCATCCCGACGCCGTAGGGCAGTGCCCGACTACGAAAACCCGCTGCTGCCCGAAGGCGTCAACGTCAGCCGCGACAATCCGCTGGTGGAGTTCGCGCGACTCGTGGCGGGGCTCGCGCTGGTGGCGACGGTCGCGGGCCTGACACTCTATTTCGGCGGGAGCCGCCTGGCCCGGCTCGTTCCATTCGAAACCGAAGCGGCGCTGGTCGGCGACAGCGTGTTGGGCATCGGTGCGCCCGAAGCCGGCAAGTCCGGCATCGCCGACTACCTCCAGGAAGTGACCGACCGGCTCGCCGCGGAAATGATGCTGCCGGCGAACATGAAGCTTCGCGTGCATTACATCGACACGCCGGTCCCCAATGCGTTCGCGGCCCTCGGCGGCCACATCGCGGTAACACGCGGGCTCTACGAAGCCGTCAAATCGGAGAATGCGCTCGCGATGGTGCTGGCGCACGAGATCGCGCACGTCCGCGCGCGGGATCCAATCGCCGGCCTGGGCGGCAGCGCAACTCTCGTGCTTGCTCTCGCGCTCGTGAGCGGCGATGCGGCCAACCTCTCGTCGGCTTTCGCGCGCATCGTGCAGAGCGGGTACTCGCGCCGCGCCGAGGCGGAAGCCGACGGCGCGGCCATCGAGGCGCTACGGCGCGTGTACGGCCACGCCGGCGGCGGCACGGAAGTGTTCGAGACTTTCGCGCGCTACCACGAGGACCATGGAGGGGAACTGCCGTCGCTGCTGTCCACGCATCCGCTGGACGCGCAACGCATCGAGCGCCTGAAACTGGCCGAGCAGGATTGGGATGCGCAGAGGCAGCCGCTGCGGCCGATCAGGCCGACCACGTGAAGCACCTTCGTCCGCAGGGAAGAAGCCGACCGGGAGAAGATCCGTCGCGGCGCCGTGCTCCGTGAGCAGTGACACCCGCACCCGGGATCGTCCCCACCCTCGTCAGGCCGGCTTCTCGTGGTGGGTACGCCAGATGAACGAGTACACGTCCATCAGGTCGCGCGGCTGCTGTCCGGCTGCGGTCAACAGTTCGCGGGTCTTCATCGCGATCTCCGCGAACGACCGGTAACCCCCAGCGGTCACCGGCTGCGACTTTTCGACCGGAAGTCCGAGCGTGGCGCCCTGGCTCGCGAAAGCCGTCGGCTTCACGCACGTGAACTCGTCGGGGTTGAGAAACGCCGAAAAGATCGTCGCGAACGGCCAGGTAACGGCCTTGGGCTCGCCCTTCTTGTCCTTCAGATTCATCGCACCGGCGAATGCCTGCAGGCGGTCGGCGTAATCGCCTTCTCCGTGGAGGAGATACTTGAGGCTCTCGACGGCAGGTCCGCGGCTGTCGGCGTCCATGGTCGCGAACGGGATCGGCCCTTCCATCGGGAACACGATCGTCGTTGCCTGCAGCACCTTCTTGGCGCTCTCGAACAATTCCTCGGGAGTGGCGCTGTCAAAGCGCTCGGCACAAAGTTCCTGCTGTGCCATTGCGATGGCCGCTTCCTTGTGGCCGGCCTTTCCCTTCGCACCCGGCACGCCGCGTTCCTCGTTCGTGAACTTCTCGCCGCCGAAGCCTCCGGGGAAAATCTTCTCGAAGAACTCGAGTTGCTCGTCGAATGTCGCGAAGCGTCCCTTCACGGCGACACTCGATCGCGGCCGCGTGCCGCGCTTGGCGCGCGCCTCCAGGGAGGCGTGCCGCCCGTAGGCTTTCGTCTCGAGCGCGGCGAGTTCCTCGGCAGAAATGGTGATAGGCACCAGCGACGTGGCCAGGCTCTTGACGAACTTGCGCTCGCCTCCGTGATTGAAGAACAATTCCCAGTGCAGTGGCAGATCCCGGGTAACAAGACCCGCACCCCATCCAGGCTGGCTTTCCAGTTTCATCACCAAGGTCTTGGGTACGGCTGACGTGCGGGTTGAAATCATCCGGTTGTTGTCCTCCCATTTCGTCACCGAGTCGATGCGAGGCGATGGAAGAGAGTGGAAGCTCTGCGTGCCCGCGGAGTTAGCGCGCCTGGGAACTTCCGGACTTTGGGCGCAGACGCGCCGAGTGCCCGTCGTTCCACTCGCAAAAGCGCAGGACTGAGCGCCCGCGAACGAGAGCCACGCCAGCGACAGAGCGGAGTGATTGTGGCGTCGAAGGTGAGATCGAGGACTTGCCGTGTGACTTCCAGACGGCCTCTTTCGGACAACCAGGGACGCGTAGCGGTTGCGAGTTCGCCCCCCTCGCCCACCGCTGCGCGTCCCCGGCTCCGAATCGCGGCGAGCGCCGCGATCTCCGGCCGTGTCCTGACGCCGCGCTTCGTCGAGCGGCGCAGGAACGGGCCGTCCCAACTCTATTCGTTCTCTGCCTCGACGTGCACGGACACGGCGAGGGCCTCCTCCTGCAGTCCAGTCCAGTTGAGAATCGTCGACAGTAGCGGAAAGCGCGCGTCGTAGGACACGTCCACCAGCATGTCGGTGCCCGACTCTCCCCCAGCATTCACGAGCACGACCGTCGCGAGTGACGGCAGCAGTCCGGCACCGGCGAGAGCCGCGTTGGTAGCTGCGAGCACCTCGGACTGAGACGGGCGCGGGCAGCTCGATTGCGTTCCCACGCGGGCGGCCTCGTCGGCCACACTGACGAGCTTCTGGCGCAGTTCGAATGCGCTTCCGAACTCCACAAGTCCGCACGTGACGGCCAGCATCATCGGCATCGCGAGGGAAAGCTCGAGGGCCGTGGAACCGCGTGAATTTTCCTTGGTGGTGTTCCTGAAAAATCTCATTTCCTCTCTCCTTCTCCGTCGAACTGGATGGGCGGTTTCAGTTGATGAGGTCGGGACCGGCGGCCAGGACCCCGTAGTCCGGGCCTCCGCTTTCGCCGATCTCGATCACGTCACACTGGACACGCGCTTCGATCCGCTTGTCGCCGCCGACTTCGACGTGGGTGATGACTGCGCGCGCGACACCGATGATCGGAATCCAGCCGTTCGGGTTGCTGCAGTCGTTGCGGTCGTACACCGGGATCAGAACCGGCATTTCGCCGTTACTGTTCTTCTTCGCGTTGTAGAGATCGACCACCTCGGCCATCGCGCTGGTTACCGTGCCGCCGCTGAAGACGAACTGGGTAGACAGCACGTCGATGGCGGGACTGACGAAGGTGCCGGTGCGCAGGCCATTCAGAATCGCCTTCAGCTCGGAACCGCTGGCCGGCGCGTCCTGGAACGTATGCCAGCCGGCGCAGCCCTGCGCGCTGCCGGTCGGATAGAAGGTGATGGTGTTGTCGACGCTGCACGGCGATGTGTGCGAGGCGTACCAGGCCTTCGCGATCGCGATCGGGAAGTCGGCAGTGCCGGCCGGCAGGTAGCGGACTCCACTGATGCGTGCCGCCGCGTTCGCAGTCATAGGAACCGCCGTGCGGCCGAGGATGCCGGGAAAGAGCAACGACACCATGCCGTTCGAGGTTTCGTCGCGGCGCGCGCGAACCTGAACCGAGTCGACTCCGACGTTGGTCTCCACGAAAGAGCCCGTGGTCTGATTCCACTTTCCGA
>JBHEOD010000088.1:8419-8974 GCA_046261745.1 Binatia bacterium | reverse complement strand
GCGGCCAGGTCGGCCACCATCTGCAACTCGGCTTTCGTGGCCATGAGCTGACCGACATCGATCACCAGTGCGGCCATGCCGATGGTGACCGCGAGTCCGCCGGCAACCAGCACCGAAGCGCCGCCTCGTTGTCCGCGCGCGGTCTTCGTCGAAGGCGTGGACTCGACCATTGTGACCGGCCCGGTGGGCCGCGCATCAAACTCGGGAAGTTGAAGGTTTCGCATGGCCGGATTCTACGAATTCAGCAAGAGGCCGGTAGACGTGTCATCCCCTCAACAGAGGCAGGGATCCCGGAACCGAATTGCGGGATTTCCCGTGAGAGGGTTCGGCGAGGCCCGGGGTTTCCCGGTTTTCGGTGAAAGGCGTGTCGTTCCGGCTGTGGGCCGGAGATCGAGACGCGTGCGTCGATTGAGAGAGGAAGCGTCAACCGCGGGAGTTGCGCGCGACGGCTGTTTCTTCCCGCCGGCGTCGCGCCCGCGCGGCGCGCGCGCCGACGGGAGGGTTGTTCCGGGCCTGTCAGGGGGCGGACATGTCGAGGTTCCAATCGGAAGGGTT
>JBHEOD010000088.1:0-8409 GCA_046261745.1 Binatia bacterium | reverse complement strand
CCTCGGCGTCGCCCAGAGGCCGACCGGACTTTCGCGGTAGATGACCGCGTAAAGAACAAGCGCCGCCAGGTAGCGGCCACGATCGCCGGCGTGATGCCCGTCCTGTCTCCACAACTCCGCGTCGGGTCCCTCGAGCAGCAGTTCGCGAAAGGCCCAGCCGATCGGCGCGACGACTGCGTCCAGCTCCATCGCAATGGGGACGTAGCCCTCGGTCCCGCCCGGCACGCCCCGCAGTTCGTCGTAGACTTCGATTTCGTCGTCCTGGTCGGCCCAGGTCATGAAGAAGATGGTGTCTGCCCCGATCGCCGCAATCTCGGCGTCGAGCACGCGTGCGCCGGGGTAGCGCTCCTCGTCAATGCCGTCGCTCTGGTCCTGCAGCACCACGGAGTGCCAACCGGGGATGCGCAGCTTTCGCAGCGTGGAGCGCGAAACGGCGTGATCGTTGAGAGTCGCGCCAGCCCTCCCACGCACGCTGACGCTCACGTCGCGCAGTGCAGAGCGTGCCAAATTGCGAAGATCGCTCTTGATGCCTTTGGTGAAGCTGTTGCCGACGATGAGGATGCGATCCCGCGACCAGGCCTGCGTGGAACCGGCCAGGAGAAAGGTGAATGCGACTAGAACGGTGAGGCAGTGGCGGACGCGCCGGCCCGCGCTCACACGCGCGAGGAAGCGGAAAAGTTCGTTGGGTTGCGAACGGCTGAACGTCATCATGCTTCGACCCTAGACATACACGCCCGGGCCTGGAAGGGGGTTTCCGGTTTTAAAGAGTATCCCGGTCTCTTTGGCGGGCTCAACCGTTCTGTTCATTTCCCCAGCGCAGCGCGCACTTCCGTGGCCGAGGATGCGAACGAAACCGCCGCGATCTGGCCCGATTCAAGCACCAGCACCGTCACCTTTCCGTTGCTGTACGGCAGCGTTGCGGTCGCGGTGCCCGCTTCGTTGAGCACGACGCGATAGGAACGGCGGCGCAGCGACGGAAGGGCGAAAGCGCTGCGGATCAGGCCCGGCATGCCGCTTACGTCGGAGACATAGACGGCCTGCGCGTTCGTGAGGGTTGCCGAACCGTCCTCGTTCAGGGCCTCCTTGACGAACGCGCCACCGTCCATGTCCCGGGTGAACAGAAGGATCCTCGTGGAGGTGTCGATGCGCGCGGCCACCCCGTGCTGGTCGTGCAGAGACAACTCCGGCAGCGCATCTCCGATCGCGTTCACAGCGGCGGGAGCGGGAGCCGCATTGTCGGCCGTGGCAGGATCGCCGGCGGCCACAATCGTCGATATCGCGAGAAGGATCGCACGCAGTGCTTGCGCTGTCCCGATGGATTTGCGCGCCGGTACGAACATGGCGACGACGCCGGCATGAAAACTCGAACGTGACATCGGGCATCTCCTGCCGAAAGGATTCGGGCTCGGGTTGGTCGGGGGCTGACCCCGTTGTGCCATCGCGGCCCTCTTCGCGTTGCTACCCGGTGGCGCCCGGATTGTCATCCCTGGCACCCGCGCGTCGCTTTCGTCAGCGGTGCAGAATTCGCCGGCCACCAGCGCTCGCTTGCCAGCGGCAGGGTTCGGTGTTGAGAGTCGGCCCACCCCCGGAGGGCCAACCATGTCGCCGCACGGAACAGAGAACCTCGAAGACGAATCCTGGAAGGACGACCCGTGGCTCGGCGTGTTTCCGCCCGAGCTCGCGCGAAAGGCCGATCCCTACAAATTGCTCGCGAGGCTGCGCAATCACGATCCGGTCAATGCGACGCCCTTCGGCATCTGGCGCCTGACGCGCTACGACGACGTCGTGCGAATGCTGCGCGAGGTTGCGTCGGGCGTGCGCTTCGCCGACGGAACCTCTTTCGGCGGCCAGGCACCCGGCCTTTCCCTACCTGGGCGTTTCATCCTTCAGCAGGACCCTCCCAACCACACGCGCCTGCGCAAGCTGATGAGCCTCGCGTTTCGCCCTCGCGCCACCGAACGGTTGCGGGCGCGTACTGAAGAAATCGTCAGCGAAAGGCTCGACGAGGTTCTCGAGCGCGGCTCCATGGACGTGATCGCCGACCTCGCCCTGCCTGTCCCGTCGACAGTAATCTGCGAAATGATGGGCGTGCCGACCGCCGACCGCTCCATGTTCACGCAATGGACGTCCGCAGCCACGCATCTTCTCGCGGCCTTGCTCTCCGATCCGGAGGTGGTCGCGCGAGGCGTGGATGCAGCCGGTAAACTCGGGGCGTACTTCACCGACCTCATCGCGGAGCGCCGGCGCGACCTGCGCGAAGATATCCTTAGCGATCTGATTCGCGCCGAAGAGGAGGGCGACCGCCTGAGCGGCGACGAGCTTCTTTCCCAGTGCATCGGGCTGCTCATCGCCGGATTCGAGACCACCATCGGTCTCATCGGCAACGGCGTGCATGCGCTGCTACGGAACCCCGACCAGCTGGCTGCGCTCCAGGGCGACCCGTCGCTCATCACGGGCACGGTCGAGGAGTGCCTGCGTTACGACGGCCCGATCCTGCTGACAATCCGGATCACCCGCGAGGACACGCCTTTCGGCGACAAGGTCATTCCGGCCAACACGCCGGTGATGTGCATGCTCGGTTCGGCCAATCACGATCCGGACCACTTCATCGATCCGGATCGCTTCGACATCCGGCGCGCGAACAACGACCACCTGGCCTTCGGCGGTGGGGCGCATTTCTGTCTCGGCGCCCACCTCGCACGCATGGAAACGCGCGCGGCCATCGGCGGACTCGCGAGCAGGCTTCACGGGATGGAACTGGCTGGTGACGAAAGGACGTGGGGGACCTCCCTGTTCCGTGTACTCGCCAGCCTGCCGGTCACGTTCAAGGGAGCGCGCTGAGCGGGCGCGGATGTCGCCGAGCGGCGAGGTGCTGGCAACGGCCTCGCCGAACGTCGAGGATCTGCGACTCGAAATGCGACGCGCAACGCACGCTCCGATTCGCCGTCAGCGGCATGCCCGCGCTCAACTGCTCGGCCTGCCTGTGACGCCGACTGGCGGGGACCCGGGCTCGAACAGGATGCAGTAGTTCGGCGAGTCTCGTTCCATGAGCGCGGTTTCGCGTGGAACCAGCTCCGGGAACACCTCCGCGACGAGCTTCTTCACCTCGCCGGCCGTCAGGAGGACAACGTGGCGATCGCCGGTCACGTAGCGGTCCGAGAGCAGGCCGAGGCGGGCCCGCCAACCGACCGGCGCAACTTCCTTGACGACGAGCAGCGGCGGCCGGCCGCCGGTGAACTCGCGAATCTCGCGCAGGAAAGACGCGCGTTGGGCCGGCGGAACGTGGTGCAACACGTCGGCGACCAGAACGGCGTCCGGCGGCGGGATGCCGCGAGAAGCGCATTCGCGAACACGCGTCGACGGCAGCAGGCACACGCGCTCGCGGCGGTCACCGGTCAATGACAGTCCCACGCTCGCGTGGAGATCGACGAGCGACGCACGCAACCCGGGCTGGCGGCGCAGAATGCGCTCCAGCAACGCACCGTCGCCGCCGCCGACGTCGAGAAGCTCGCTGCCTTCGGCGAGCATCGGAAGGCATGCCGCCACTTCGTCGAGGTCGACGAAGACGGCGCGATAGAACTCGACGACACGCGCGAAGAGGCCGTCGCCCAATCCGCGCCGGACCATCTCCCCGGGTGTCAACGAGATCTCCATCGCTCGGTCATGCCTGTGCCGCTAACGGGATCTCCGCTCCCCTGCAACTGTCCCGCCGCCCTCGCATGACCCTCGGCGCTGAGGTAATTTTCGTGCATGAACGACAACCGAATTCGTTCGAGTGTGTGGCTCGCGGTGGCCGGCCTGCTGGCCGTGGTCTTCCTGGTGGTGACGCTGCTGGAATCGAGACGCTCGACGCCTCCCGGCCAGGAGAAGAACGTCGCAGAAGCTCCGGTGGCGCCCGCCCCGGATGCACCGCAGGAGGTGGCCTCTCGCAACAGGCCGTCGGTGCGAACAGTGGCGCCGGAAACGGTGGAACCCCCGCCCTACATCGAGGGCCTCGTCTACGGCGAGATCGACCTTCGCGAAGCCCGCGAACTGATGCCCGACAACATCTACTGGCAACGCGGCTCGCCGACGAAAGACCCGGCCGTGCTCGCCGAGCGCGAAGCGGAGAAGAAACGGCGCAACGAAGAATACGGAAGGGTGCTGGCCGGCGATGCGAACGAGGACGAGGTGCGTGCGTACTACGACTACCAGAAGCGCCTTTCCTCGGATTATCTCGAGTTTTCCGAGTTCATGGCGAGGCGTCACCGCGACTCCAAGAATGAGCAGTTCGTCGGGTTGCTCGAACTCGCCACGAAGATGCACGCCGCCAAACTTGCCGAACTCGACGGCCAGCTCGAGGATGCCCTCCAGCGCAGCCGCGAGCGCGAGAAAATTCGTGAGGACTGGCGCCGCCAGAAGGAAGAGTTCGGCGAGTTCCCCACCGAACCATCCGACGAGGAGGAGTAGGCTCTACGGCGTCGCCGGCTTCGGTCCGGCAAGGCTGCGACAGTACGGCGCCGTTTCTTCGGCTCGTTCGCCTGCCGTGCGCCCCTCCTGATCCTTGAGCGAGGCATCGGCGCCCCTTTCCACCAGCAGACGCGCGATCTCGTCGAGTCCCTTGCTGCACGCAGCGATCAGCGGAGTATCCTGGAAGTTGTCGCGCGCGTTGGCATCGGCTTTCGCGTCGAGCAGCAGCACGGCCACCGCGCGGCTTCCGCCCATCACCGCGTTGTGCAGCGGCGTTCGTCCCTGCATGTCCTTGCGCGAGACGTCGGCACCGTTCTCGAGCAGCCACACGGTGATCCGGGTGTCGCCGTGGCCGGCGGCCTCGTGAAGCGGAGATCGGCCGACCGCGTCGGCGTCGTCCATCGCGACTCCGCGAGCGTGAAGGAACTCGGCCATCTCGAGGTTCCTGGCATCGCGAACCGCGAGCGCGAGCGCCGAGCGCCCGAGTTCATCCTTGATCGAGGGCTGGATTCCCTTCTCGATGCACACCTGCAGCATCGCGAGATCGCCGCGCCTGGCAGCGTCGAAGTAACGATCCTCGAGCGTGAAAGGCTTGAGGTCCGGCGCCGACGGCTTTGGAACAAGGGAGCCTGAACCGGGAGCAGCGTCGGCGGCCGTGGCGTATCCGGCAAGCAGCAGCAGCGATGCGGCAGCCGCGGCTACCAACACGTCACGCCGCAACGGAAAAATCTTCATCAGGATTGTCCCGGGCAAAAAAAGACGACGGGGGCCCCGAAGGACCCCCGCCGTGCAGGTCAGGCGCTCAGAGCGCGACGGAGACGAGGTCGTTGACGATGCTCATCCCCGGATCCTCGTTGTTGTAATAGTTCTCTTTCTCGACGATCCGGCTGCGCGTGCCGCTGTTGATCCAGCTGTCGAAGAATACGTCGAAGGGCTTCATGCCCGACGTGCACTTCCAGCTCTGCCAGGGATCCAGCGAAATCGCGTACTCCCACCAGTACTTCTTCCGGATCGAGCTGCAGGCGTGACTGCCGATGAACGTGACAATTGACGAGCAGTGGCTGTCGTTGAGCGGACGGTGCCACGGGATGTGGTAGCTGAAGTTGTTGTACAGGTTCATCTGCGTAACCATTCGGGCCTGGTCTGCGCGCCAGTTGGCGAGGATGCCGGCCTGGGTGATGCCCGGGAAGAAACGCTCGTACGAGAAACGCGAGAAATTGTAGTCACTCGAGTAGCCCGTGTAGGCGTGGTAGTCGCTCGGATACTGCGTTGCGAGGGCCCTCGTCGCCGTTCCGAAGTCGGAAGGGCTGAAGCTGGCCGGCATCTGCGAGTAAACCGAGGCCAGGTTCCACGCCGCTTCGATCGTCTTGTGGAGCTGCCACGACTTGTACGTCGAGTTCGGCGCCGGGAAGAGCGGCCCCGAGTCGTTCAGGGAGTAGCCGCGCGTGGGGAGCAACGTGCGGCGCATGGTGTGGTACTGCGTCACCGTGCCCACGCCGCCGGCGCTGAAGCCGGTCACGAGCAGCTTGTTGATGCTCGGGAAGCGTCCGCGCAGGAAGTTGGCCGCTGCCACCGTGTTGTTGAAGCCGTTGTGACGCCACGTCAGCGGCGGGTTCACGCCCGTCGGATCGGTGTAGGTCTTGGTCGAATTGCCGGTGTGCACGTCGCCCGTGCAGTACGGCATGTAGACCACGTCCCAGCCGTTGGTCGCGATGTTGTCCTTCGAGCGGAACGGAAGTCCGGGATCGGCTCCGTTGACGATCGGGGAGACGTACTTGGGCGCCATGCCGTTGATGTACGAATCCGGGAGACCGTTGGGATTGGAAGCGCCTAGCACGCCCGCGCGTCCGCTGCAGGTGTCGTAGTCCCAGCACGCGCCGCCGCCTTCGAACATGATGACCATGTTGTTGGACGTCGGTGAGTCGTAGTACCAGAACTTGTACTGCGAACCGTTGCCGCACACCGCACCGGCGGGAGCGACTTTCTGCCAGTTGTAGGTGTTGCCGCCGTTGACGACGAGATCGACGATGAGTTCCATCTGCGCAAGCGCGGAACCTGCGGGAATCATCGCCGACGCCACGAGAGCGAGTGCAGCGGTCTGCAACCCGGATCGATGCTTGTTCATGGGTACCCTCCTGTTCGAACAGAGCCTTGACGTGTTTATTTCTTGCCCCTGGTCAGCGGGTAAGTAATGATTTTGTATCCGACCGACGGGAATCCAACAAGACCTGGCGAGACCTGGGTGGAACAATAAAACACAGCGCGCCGCGTCACGGCCGGAGTTCTGTCGGCACGCGGTAGGCTTGACGCGCCGCGTCCTTCGTCATGCGCTGTCGACCCGATGAAATGACAACGCGCGCCATCCTCGCGCCGATAGAAATTCCCACTGGGTTTTCGTGCTGATTCGCGATAGTCGCCCGACAGTCGCGACCAAGTTCGCGACGGAGCCGATCCCTTCGGAGATCGCGAAAGCCGGCAATGCCAGACGAACGAAACGAAGAGGAACCCCTCGATTCTCCCGCCCCACGGCCCCGCGGAAGGCCGCGCCAGGTGCCGGTCGAGGAGCAGCGCGAGCGCATCCTTGCCGCCGCGACGGAAATTTTCGCCCGCGAAGGCTTCGACGGCACCACAAGCGAGCGCATCGCCGAGGCCTCCGGGGTGGGCCGGCCGTCAGTCTACCAATTGTTCGGATCGAAGAACGACGTGTTCATTGCGGCCGTCGACCGCGCGCTCACCCGCATGCTCGAGCGCACGCGGCGCAGCCTCGTCACCACGGCCCACCTGCGAGGCCGCAAGCAGGCGATCGCCAACGTGGCGGCGTACTTCGAACTCGTCACCGAGGAACCCGACACCTTCCGCATGCTGCTGCTCGCCGACCGCAGCGGCGACACGAGCACGCGCGAAACCGCCAAGGCCATTCGCCAGCGCATGCAGGATGCGCTTGCCAACTACATTCGCACCACGTGGGAGGGGTTCCAGGACCTCCAGCCCCGCGACGCCGACCTCGGCGCAAGTCTCATCGTTGCTGCCGTCGAGTCCGCCGCCGTTCTCCACCTCGAGAGACCCGATCGAAGCACGGCCGAGGTGGTGCAGTTCGTCGCCGACTTCGTTTGGGCCGGAGTCTACGATCTCGCCGTCGGGCACGACATCCCGATCGGCCGCCAGGCCGCGAAGGCCAAGGCAACGTAACTCGCAGCGGCGACGCCGCTCCTTGCAGGAATTGCAACGGCGGCAAAGCTGAAGGCTCGAATCATGTTCAGTCCAGCGTGACCCGCGCCGCGACACACACGCGGTCGTCGCGTCGCAGCGTGTGAGTTTCCACGCCGAGTTGGGTTTCCACGACGACGTCGCGTCCGGGAAAGCGCGGTTCTCCGCTGGCACGACGGGTGCGAAAACACGCCAGTTCACCGCTCGTATCGACAATTTCGCCGGCCGGAGTCGCCACCGGCAAGCACACCGAATCGAGACGCAGCACCTTCATGCGGCGCTGGCCCGATGCGTCGGTGACGGCAACTTCCGCGTCCTGCGTAGAGGAATCCTGCAAGCGGGCGCGGAAACACTCGCGACCGTCTGCGCGAACGGCAGACGACCCGCCGTCGACCACAGCGCCGAGACAGATGCTGTTGATCGGAGACAGCGAAACGCGGCCGTTCGCGAACGAACTTGCCAGTGTCCCGCCTGCGGGGCGATGACGAGGCTGACCCTTGGTGGTCTTCGCCTTGTAGCAGGCCAGGTGCGCGCCCTCGTTGCGGACGCCGCCGCCGTTGACCTCGGCGACACCGCACACGCTTTTCGGTTTGCCAACCTGGAGCATGGTCGGGCCGAGTTCGCCGTCGATCGCGAGCGACGCACCGGCGACGACAGTGTCCGCGACACGCGATGCATGGCAGGACCACGCGTCGGTGGATCCGGTCTGCACCACCTGTTGGAATGTCGGCCGGTTGATCCAGTGAATTGCCG
>JBHEOD010000087.1:4479-16158 GCA_046261745.1 Binatia bacterium | reverse complement strand
GCCTCGCGAAGCCCGACAGGATCGAAGAGCTACGTGTGTTGATGCAGGGGGAAGGACGCACCGGCAGCCTCACCATCTCGATGAACGCATCGCCGATGATGAACACGCTCAAGCTGTGCGGCTCGAAGATGACGGTCGAAGTCAACCTCAACAATATGACGATCGTCAGGCGGCGCGACTACAAGGTGCCCAAGATCATCGCCAAGCCTCTGCCGAACCTCGATGAGTCGTGGCAGCTCGTTTCGCAGACCACGCGCAATACCGTCGACTTCGTGCGCGGCAAGATCCGCTTTTACCCGGGCATGGGCGAATTGATCCGGCGATTCTATGATGCGATCCGCCGCGGCACGCCGCCGCCGGTCACCGAAGCCGAGGCGGCCGCGGTCGTCGACGTGACGAATCGAATATGGGATGCGGTAGGCGCCGCGCCACGCGCGACCGATCCGGTCACGCAACTCTCCGCCGCATCGAGGAGTCGCCCGCGCACGGTGAAGCCCGCCGTCGCCGAGTCGGAAACCGCGGCCGTCGCCGAAGACACGTTGGAGACCGCACGAGCGGTCTCGGGAGACTGACGATGCGGGCATTCGTGACCGGAGCGACCGGCTTTCTCGGCAGCCGCGTGGTGAAGCGCCTTCTTGCGCGCGGCGATGAAGTGGTTGCCCTCGCTCGTGAAGGATCGGCGGCAGACGCCCTCGAAAACAGCGGCGTCGAGGTGGTTCGCGGCGACCTGAACAACGTCGATCCCGTGCTCGCGCACGCGGCTGCCTGCGACGTCGTCTACCACGTCGGCGCGCGGGTGACGACGAGCGGCCCGTGGGAAGAGTTCTTCCGCGTCAACGTCGAAGCCACGCAGCGACTGATGGATGCATCGCTTGCGGGCCGCGCGACGCGCTTCGTGCACGTGAGTTCTCTCGGCATCTTCGAGATCGACCGCGAGGGCATGGAGATCGGCGACGAGGGTGACTACGATCGCCGGCCGATGCTGCGCGGCCACTACACCCGTTCCAAGCTCGACGCTGACCGGCTGGCGTGCACCGCCGTACGAACCGGCCGTCCGGTCGTGGTGGTGAGGCCGGGGGTTCTCTACGGGCCGAAGCCCGGCGTGCAGAATGTATTCCTCGGCCGCGTGAAAAAGTTCCTCCGGCCGGATCTTCTCGCGGTGGTCAGCAGTCCGGGCTACCGGGTGCCGCTCACCTACGTCGAGAATGCGGCCGATGCCGTGGTGCTGGCGGGCACGGCCGAAGGCGTCGAGCGCGGCATCTTCAACGTGATCGACGATTCGGACCTCACCCAGCAAAGCTACTTCCGCACGCTGAGTGAGGTGAGATCGCGTCCACTTCGCGTCGTCTACCTGTCGGTCTCGCTGGTGTCCCCGGCGGTCAAGGCCGTGGACTTCGTGCACCGCCTGGTCAAGCGTCGACCATGGTCCGTGGCCTACCAGTTGCTCCGGTCGGAGCGCAGCGCACGTTACCCGACCGATGCGGCGCGCCGCACTCTCGGATGGACACCCGCGAAGGACCTTCGCACGAGCCTCGAGGAGTCCCTCCAGGGCCACGCGTGAACGTCGTATTCCTCGAAGCATCCTCGGGAAGCGTGGTCGGCGGATCGCTTACCGGCATGCTGGAGTTGCTGCGCGGGATCGACCGCTCCCGAATTTCTCCGGCGGTGGTGCTCTACGAGCACAAGCCGTGCGTGACGAATCTCGAGGCAGCCGGCATCCACGTCTCGGTATTCGGCAAGCGGCGCCTGCCCAAAGAACACGCGCTCCAGCAGAAGAAGGCTTACTCGCGCGCGAAACAGCGGGGCTCGGTCGCGTCTGTGCTTCGGTTCTTCCGCACGACGGCAACATTCCTGGTGGAGACTCTTCCAGCCGCATTGCGACTGCGACGCACACTCGCGGCGCTCCATCCTGACCTTGTCTACGTCTGCAACGGATTTCGCGGCAACGCGGAGGCCATCGTCGCCGCGCGTCTCCTCGGTGTGCCGTGCGTCGTTCATTCCAAGGGGTTCGACAAGTTCAGCTGGGTGGAACGAATGCTTTCGCGCTCGGTGGCCGGATGCGTGTCGATGACGCGGGCGATCGAGGATCATTGCATCGCGGGAGCGATGAGCCCCGGCTTCTTCGAAGTTGTCTACGACGGGCTCGACCTTGCCAACTTCCAGCCCCGCCGCGATGCCGGCCAGGTGCGGGCGGAACTCGGCATTCCCGAAGACGCGGAAGTGGCCGGGGTGGTTGGCAACCTGCAGGAATGGAAGGGCCAGCACGTTCTGGTCGAAGCCATGGACCTTCTGCAGAAGGCGAGGCCGCGCCTTGTGGCGCTGCTGGTCGGCGGCGTGCACCGAAGCGGCGCCGCCTACGCGGACAGCTTGAAGGCGCTCGCCGCGGCGAGGGGCCTCCAGTCGCGCGTGTTGTTCACCGGTGCAAGACCCGACGTTCCCGACCTCATGAATGCGATGGACATCGTCGTGCACAGTTCGGTGCGCGGTGAACCGTTCGGCCGCGTCATCATCGAGGGCATGGCGATCGGCAAGCCGGTTGTGGCGACGCGCGCCGGAGGCGTGCCCGAGTTCGTGAACGACGGCGAAGACGCAGTGCTGGTTGCGCCGGGAGACGCCGCGGCGCTGGCCACTTGCCTCGACCGTCTGCTCGACGACGCCTCCGAGCGCGGGCGGCTGGCGCTGGCTGCTCGCGAGTCGGCCGAGCGATTCGCGCTTCCGAAGCACGTGGCGGCCATGACGGCGGTCTTCGAGCGCGCCGTCGAGGGCCGACGCGACGACGCGCGGGGATCTGTGCGGGAGGCCGCATGAGCACCGCGGCCGCCTTCGAAATGCACGGCGTGCGCGTCCGGCTCGAATCCGAGTTGCCGGCTTTCCTCGACTACGCGAAGGCGGCGCTCGAGCCCTGGCTGACCGCCGAAAGCGGCCGTTTCGACATACGATCGCGCCTTCAGTGGCGCGACG
This sequence comes from Binatia bacterium, assembly GCA_046261745.1. Lineage (GTDB taxonomy): Bacteria > Desulfobacterota > Binatia > UBA1149 > CAITLU01 > DATNBU01. The sequence goes on along the minus strand of JBHEOD010000087.1, from coordinate 13,197 downwards.
GACTCCCGCCGCGCAGGGTCGGCAAGGATGGCAAGGAAACCGGCGAGGGCGGTTTCGAGCAACTGTTGTGGACGCGCCGGCCCGACCGCGACCTCTACCTTTCCGAGAAAGGCGCGCAGTGGCTTCGCATTGACGACTTCCCGGACCTGCAGATGCAGCTGGCGATGCGGGAGGAGAGCGTGGAGTTGACGGGCCGGTACTTCTTCCACCTTGCCGGCGGCGGTAGTGCCGAGTCGCTGCAGCGGCTGCGTCATCGCTCGCAGCTCGAAACGCTGCGCGGCCGTCGTTTCTCGACGCTGCTTTACTACCTCTTCTACCATCCTCTCCTGTGGTGGCTCAGCCGCGGCGCCGGATGGCAGGTGCTTCACGGGGCCGGCATCGCGACGCCGATCGGGGCGATCGTGCTCGCGGGCATGCCGGGTTGCGGGAAGTCGACGCTGTCGGTCGCGATGCTCGCCGACCCTCGCCACCGTATGCTGTCGGACAATCTCGTGCTCCACGATGGCGCCAACGTAATGGCCTGCCCGGAACTGCTGCTGCTCGACGAGAACAGCCGCCGCCTGGCCGGTGCCGGCGCGGACAAGCTGGTAGCCACGGGGGAGAAGCGCGTCTTTGCCCGCGATGCATACCGGATTGCCGACGTCGAACTCTCCCCGCAACCGGTGGCCGCGTTGCTTCACGTGGAGAGGGCGAGCGAGTTCGCTTTGCGGCCCCTCGATCCGCCCGAGAGCACGGCGCGGCTGCGCGCGGCCAACATGATGGCCAAGGAAGTTCGCCGCGTCCTCATCATGAATGAGGTGCTCGACGTGGTTTCCGGCGCCCGGCGTTACGACGAGGCGACGGCCGCGCAAAGGCTGGCCGAGGCGGTTCCGTCGTTCGAGTTGAGAGTCCCGCCCGTTTCCGACCTCGTGGCGTTCGCGCGCGACAGGGTTCTCGCGGAGCTCTACGCCGGCCTCGGTGCCGACGTCGCGTGAGCGAAGCGGCCAATCCGCCGGCGCACGCGCGTCCGCCGCGATCTGCCCTGCTGCGACTGCTCGAGGATTTCGGCGGCACGCTGGTGACCATCTTCGCGAAGATGGGCTTCGGTGTGCTGATCGGCATCATCACGGCCAGGTATCTCGGGCCGGAGAACCGCGGAATTTTCGCACTGGTTTCGACGTTTCCGGCGTCCTTGACGACACTTGCAAAGTTCGGCCAGGCGCAGGCGACGATCTACTTCATCCGGCGCGAACGCGAAGACGTGGCACGCGTTGCGTCGACCGCCGTCTGGTTCGGGCTCGGCACCGGCACGCTGCTCGTGATCGGCGTGTTGCTGCTGCACGAGCAGATCCTCTCGACGATGCTTCGCGGCGTGCCGTTCTGGGCGCTCGCCGCCGTCTGCCCGATGATCCCGATCCTGCTGATGGAGAGCTACCTCTACGGCGTGCTCCAGGCGACCGATCGCTTCCGCGTCTACAATGCGCGACTGCTCGGCGAGTCGGTGATCGCGCTGGCGCTGATGGCCACTGTGCTGATCGGCTTCGAGCTCGGGCTTCCGGGAGCGCTCGGAGTCTCGGTGGCCCTGAACACCGTGATGCTGCTTTGGGTGTTCTGGACCATCCATCGCGAGACTCCGCTCGAGTTCACGTTCGATCTTGGGCTGCTGCGCCGCATGCTGCGCTACGGGATGAAGTCTCACATGCAGATCATCGCGTCGCACTTCAACTTCAAGACAGGCGTTTACCTGTGCTCGTACTTCCTGACTCCGGCCGACGTGGCGTTCTATGCGATCGGCGCCAAGTTCGCGGAGCAGATGATGTCGATCCCGCAGTCGCTCGGCCTTGCGATGTTTCCTCGCCTGGCCGGCCTGCCCGAGGACCGCGTGCACGCGATGACGGCCGCGGCATGTCGCCAGACCCTCGCGATTGCCGTGCTGGCAGCGCTGGCTCTCACCCTGGGCGGACGATTCGCGATCGTGACTCTCTACGGCCAGGACTACGCGCCGGCAGCGGTGCCGCTGGTGTGGATATCGTGGGGCACCGTGATGATGTCCATGTATGTATTGCTGTCGCGCGATTTCACCGCGCGCGATCGCCAGGTAATCAACGTGATCGCTGCCTACATCGCACTTGTCGGCAATATCGCGCTTGGGACATGGCTGATTCCGCAGTACGGCATTCGGGGGGCTGCGATCAGCGCGAGTGTTTCTTACGCGGCGGCAGCCGTGTTGCTCTACGGTTTTTTCCTTCGCGAATCCGGCCTGCGTTGGCACGAACCGCTGGTTCTCAATGCCGGCGACGTCGCGAGATGGCGCCGGCTGGCGGCCGAGATGGCCAGTCGGCGGCTCGGAAAGCGTTCAGGAAAATCCACGCAAAAACCCAGGCAAAAGCCCAGGACGGATGAACAAAAATAGCCACTTGCAGACCGACCGTGATCTGCCAAGCTGCCTTGGTTCCGTCGGGTCGGAACACGAGTCCATGATGATGAAACTTCACCGCCGGGAGCGTATCCGCGCCGTCCTGGGCCTTTCCCTCGCTACGGGTGCGCTACTATGCGGCGTCACCACGGCGGCGGCGTTCGAGGTGCAGTGCGGGAGCGAAGGCGGTGACGCGTTCGGTTGGGCGGTCGCCTCCGGTGGCGATTACAACGGCGACGGCATCACGGACTTCGCTGTCGGCGCTCCGTGCTCCTGGGTCGGCTCGTCGATCCGCGCCGGGCGTGTGAAGGTTTTCTCAGGCAAGACCGGCGCCGTGCTGCTGTCGCTGGCGGGCACCGATCCGGAAGAGAAGCTGGGATCCGCGCTCGACTGGGTTCCGGACGTCAACGGCGACGGCCGCGCCGACCTCGCGATCGGCTCCGCGACATTCTCTGCTCCCAAGCAAGGTGGAGGAACCGTCCTTGCCGCCGGCAAGGTCGAATTGCACTCGTTTCAGGGCGGTAAACTCTGGACGGTGTTCGGTACCAGCGTGAACGGCGGCTTCGGAGAGACCGTCTCCGCGGTCGCCGACGCGAGCGGCGACGGCAAGGCGGACATCGCGGTGGGAGCCAGCGGACACGTCGTCACCGGACTTCCGCGTGGCGCGGCCTTCCTGCTGTCGGGTACGAACGGGGCGCAGATTGGGCGCAACGACGGAGAGGAAGAAGGCGAACTCTGGGGCAGCCTCGTCGGCGCTGCCGGCGACGTGAACGGCGACGGGACGGCAGACTGGTACTCGACCACCAGGATCGCCGCCCTTCCGCAGCCTGATCCGGGTGTAGAGGGCACGTCCACGACGACATCCTCGACAACCACGACGACGCTGCCTGCTCGCGCCGGTCGCTTGACCGTCCTCTCCGGCAAGTCTCCTTACGAGGAGTTGCAGACTTTTTTCGGGGCAACCTCCGTCGACCGGCTGGGACGCGCGGCAGTCTCGGCCGGCGACGTAAACGATGACAACCTCGGCGATCTGTGGATCGGTTCTCCCGGAGCCGAACCGTCCATGCTCGACGACGCGGGACAGATCACGCTGTTCTCCGCAACCGGGCAGGTGATCCGCGACATCACCGAGCCCACTCCGCAACTGTCCGCAGTGTTCGGGACGTCGCTGGTGGTGCCCGGCTCGCTTGACGGCGGCACCGCCGACGACGTGGTTGCCGGCGCACCGTTCGGAAGGGTTCCGGGCAGGAACCAGGTGGGTCGCGTCCACGCGTTCGCCGGCGAAGATGGCGGGTGGCTATGGTCACGCAGCGGGACGCTCGCGTTCGAGCGTCTCGGCCAATCGCTGGATTCCGGTTTTGACTACGACGGCGACGGTGTACCGGATTTGCTGGTGGGCGCGCCGGGTGATTCTCCGGCGGGCAAGCGCGGAGCAGGCTCGGCCCGCATCCTCTCCGGGGACGATGGGGAAGAGCTGCGGAATTTTCCCGGTCGGCGCGGTCGCGAGACGCGAGTCTTCGTTGCCGGGCCCGGTCTGACGCGCGAGCCGGTCGTGCGCGCTTTCGATTCGGCGGGCAGGCGTCGCGAAGTCGAGACTCACCCGTTTCGTGGTCAGACCTCAACAGCTTTGTCGCTATCCGTCCTCAATGGCGGCCGTCGCGAGGAAACGCAGAACGGTTTCAAGACGATGCTGGCGGTGGGCACGGGGCGCGGCGGGTCGAAGCCCGAGATTGCCATGTATCGTGCAGCCAGGCGGCGAAAGCTGGTGTCGCGCTTTCCCGCAGGGCCGGTGGAGTACGCGGGCGGCCTGAACGTCACGGCCGGAAATTTCTACGTCGAGGCCGGTGACGAAATTGCCGTCGTTCCCGCGGACGCCGCGGCCAACGAGGTGTTGCTCCAGGTGTACTGGGGCGCCTTCCCGAACACCTTGACGGACCGGATCGGCTGGGAGTGGGTGCGCGAGTTCAAGGTTTTTCAGGCGGCCGACAAGGTGAGCAATCAGCCGGTGAATGCGTCCGGTGCGAATCTGGCTGCCGGTGATTTCACCGGGAGCGAGGATACCTTCGACGAGATCGTCGTCGCTCCGGCGTCAGGACTGCCTGTGGTCCGCGTGTTCGGTCGCGCCGGAACGCTGCTCAAGGAATGGCAGGCATTCCCTTCGCCGAACTCGGGAGTGGCGCTGGCGGTCGGCAACCTGGACGGGGAGGGCAAGCCTGAAATCGTGGCAGCTCCCGCCACCGGAGAGCCCTGGGTGCGAGCTTGGCGATACGACGGGACCATCTTCGAGCAGGTGGTCAACTTTACCATCACCGACTACGGCAACCTGTATTCCGGCGGACTCCTCGTGGCGACGGCTGACGTGGACCTGGACGGCAATGCCGAGATCATCGTGGCGCCGGCGAACGGTGTTCGTGCGCGGATCCTGGCGTTTGAGATGGACGGTACTCCGGTCGAAGGATGGCGCGTCTACGAGCCCTTCGGTCCGATCGCGAATAAGGGGCTCGGTCTCGTCGGCCTCGACCAGTTCTGGCGCCGCTAGCGCTCCGCCCGGGCCGGCTTGGCCCGGCTTCCCTTCGAGTGAACCCTGTGGATGATGCGGACGTGGCCGGCGGCGAGCAGACTTCCCGCGATAAGTCCCCGATCGCGGGTCCAGTCCCCGTCGTTTATGTGATCGCGTCGATGATCACGGGTGGCACCCAGACCCACCTTCTGCAGGTTTTCCGACTGCTTGACCGCTCGCGCTTCCGGCCGGTCCTTTGCGTGCTGCGCGACGAGGGCGACCTGCTCTCGGAAGCGGCAGGCCTGGGCGTCGACGTGCATACGTTCGGAATGTCGGGCTCGCTCAGGAATTTGCGGGATATCAACGGTTTGCGTCGTGTCGTTCGCGCGTTGCGTGAAATCCGCCCCGGAGTCGTTCACGGATATCTGCTGCGCGGAAACTTCTACGCGGCGGCGGCCGGGCGTCTCGCGCGCGTGCCGGTGGTCGTCACCAGCAAGCGCGGGCTGCATGTACCCTCCGGCGCGGCCGAGCGCGTGGCCGTGCAGGTGTCAGGCCGACTGTCCGATGCGTTGACCGGCAACTCGCTCGAGGTGCTGGAGTTCACGCGCCGCGCGGAAGGCCGCTTCGCGGCGCCGATGTCGATGATTCCCAGCGGCATCGACACGCAGCGGTTCGACCCTCACGCCGCCGGAACGGACGCTGGGAGAGGTCTGCGCACGGCGCTCGCTCTCGGCGACGCACCGGTGGTCGGAACGGCGATAACCTTCAGGCCGCGCAAGGGTTTCCGGATGTTGTTTGAGGCTTTCGCCGAGATTCTGCGGGAACTGCCGGCGGCCCACCTCGTGATCGCCGGAGCCGAGGAGATGCCGCCGGAGCCGGCGGCGCTCGCGAGGTCGCTCGGCATGGAACCGCGCCTCCATCTCCTTGGCCGGCGCGGCGACATGCCGGAGGTTCTCGCGGCCCTGGACGTGTTCGTGCTGCCCTCCGAGAGCGAGGGCATGTCGAACGCGATCCTCGAGGCAATGGCCATGCGCCTGCCGGTGGTGGTGACCTCTGTGGGCGGCGCGCCGGAGGTCATCGAAGAGGGTCGGACGGGATATCTCGTGGCCTACCCGAACTCCGCGGCCATGGCCGCGGCCGTCGTGGATCTGCTGCGCGACCCGGGGCTACGGCGGCGCATCGGCAAGGCAGCTCGCGAGCGGGTGGTGTCGGCCTATTCCGCCACGAGCATGGTTCGCAGCATGGAAGATTTGTACGCGAAGCTGCTCAATGGGAAAACGAACTGACCGTCAAGGCCGCGCGGCGACTTTCCCGCGACGCCCCGTAGGGCCGAGAGCCCGATCCAACGACGACAGAAGCGAACGCTGCCACCGGGGCTCCTCCATGAGGCCCCCGGCGGTGGACACGCCGAACATGAGGAGACGATGGACCCCCAGCCGAACAGCTTGATCAAGTCAGACGATCCCCGTCCCGCCCGTTCCCGTTCCGGGCTGGTCCGGCTGATACCTTTGGCCACTGCCTTGCTTGCCATTGCGGCGATCGGTGGCTGCGAGGGCGGAGACGCCCGGCGGGACACCGGCGAGTCTCCGCAGCGCCGCATCGTCGTGCTGGGCTTCGACGGGGTCGACCCCGACTTCCTCGAGCAATGGAAGGACAAGCTGCCGAACGTGGCCGAGCTGATGAAGACCGGATCGTTCCATCGCCTTCAGACCACCACGCCGCCGTCCTCGTGCACCGCGTGGTCCACGTTCACGACGGGCCTCAACCCCGGCGGTCATGGGATTTTCGACTTCATCCTTCGCGACCCGAAGACATACCTGCCGGACCGTACCGGCGCCGTCAGCCACAAAGCCGAGTACCGCTTTGGCCTCTTTCAGACCAAGCCGGAAACCTTCACAACGACCATGTCGGGCGAAGCGTTCTGGACGACCGCCGACCGCGCCGGCAAGCGCAGCGTGGTGCTGCGCGTGCCGTGCATCTACCCGCTGGAAAAAACCGAGCACAGTCACTCGCAGGGCGGCCTCGGCCTGCCCGACATTCGCGGCAGCGAGGGCACGTTCCACTACTGGGCGAGCGACCTCAGCCCGCGCGACGCCGCGGATCCGGAGCACGGCGGCAAGGTGGTCTCGCTCGGCGCCGGCGACTCCGTCGAAACCATCATCGAGGGCCCGAGCAATCCCCTTTCCGAGAAGGGCGAGCGCCTGACGCTGCCGCTCAAGCTCGCGCGCGCCGGTAAGGACGCACTGTCGATTGACGTTGGGGGTCGCAAGGAAACCGTCGAGATCGGTCGATGGAGTGCGTGGTTCCACCTCTCCTTCGACGTCACGTCGATGTCGAGCATCTCGGGGATGGCGCGCTTCCGCGTTCTCGAGGTCGAGCCGAACATCCGGCTCTACATGTCCCCGATCAACCATGATCCCGGCGATCCGGCCATCGCGGTTACTGAACCCCACGGCTACTCGAAGGAACTGGTCAAGGCCGTCGGCGACCACAAGACCGTCGGCTGGAACCACGAGACCTGGGGCCTCAACGAAGAACGCATCGACGACGAAGCGTTCATGCAGGACGTGTGGGACACGTTCCGCGAGACCGAAGCGATCACGATGCACGAGTTGGAGAACCGCAACGCGGAGCTTTTCATCTCGGTGTTCGTCGAAACCGACCGCACGTCGCACATGATGTACCGGCTCTTCGACCCGGAGCATCCCCGCTACGACGCGACGCTGGCCGCCAAGTTCGGCGACTCCATCTTCAAGACGTACCAGCGCATGGACGAAATCATCGGCAAGGTGCGCGCCAAGCTCGACACGGACGACATCCTGCTGATCCTGAGCGACCACGGTTTTCACAGCTGGCGGCGCGGTTTCAACGTGAACACCTGGCTGATCCAGGAGGGCTTCCTTACGCTGAAGAGCGGCGCGAAGTTCACGACGAAGAAATTCCTGCAGGACGTGGACTGGTCGAAGACGAAGGCCTACGCGCTGGGCGTAGGCAGCCTCTACGTGAACCTGCAGGGCCGCGAGGGCAAGGGCATCGTCAAGCCTGGGGCCGAATACGATGCGCTCGTTCGCGACATCACCGATCGCATGACGAAGCTCCTCGATCCCGCCACCGGCAAACCCGCCGTGAATACGGTCTACGCCGCGAAAGACATCTGGAACGGCGACCGCATGCCCGACAGCCAGGACATGCAGATCGGCATGGCTCCAGGGTACCGTGTCTCTTCGGCGACGCCGCTCGGTGGAGCTCCGGAGGGCCTGTTCGAGAACAACGAGAAAAAGTGGAGCGGCGACCACGCGACCACCGATACCGCCGTGACCGAGGGCATCCTGCTCAGCAGCGCGAAGATCAGTGACGAGCAGGCTGCCATCGGAGATCTCGCCCCGACCATCTTGACCCTGCTCGGTGTGCCGGTGCCGCCGACGTACGACGGGCGCACGCTCAAGATCGCGGCGCCGGAAGGAAAGTAACGCGATGGGGGCGCTCAAGAAGATTCCAGCGGCCGTACTCGGCGGTTTCGTCGGTGGTGCTCTTGCCGGCCTGCTCGAGGGAATGCTCATCGCGTGGACGGGCGGCGGCGACGAGTACGGCGTATTCCGTTTCGCGGTACTGTCCTACGGATTGATCGGCGCGGCGATGGGCGCCGGCATCGGCGCAGGGACGGTGGTGCTGCCGTTCCTGGCCCGCGACGCGCGCCTGGCGGGAGCACTCGCGGCCGGCGGCGTGGCCGCATTGCTGGGCCTTGCCGTCGCACGATTCCGCGTCGTGCGGGACGTGTACGCCGAGAACCTTCCGCTCGCATCCGCCGAGGGCCTCATGGTGC
>JBHEOD010000087.1:0-4469 GCA_046261745.1 Binatia bacterium | reverse complement strand
GTGCACGCCGGTTTGCTCGTGGCAGCCGTGCTCGTGCTGTGGTTCGTGCGCCGGGCATTGCTCGCGGCATCCCGCCCGGGCGGGGCGGGTATCGTTTCGACGGCGGTCGTCGCGGTCGCTCTCGTCGGCGTCGGGGCCGCAACCAGTGCTGTGCTCGACATGACCGTGAGCCCCACGCGTGCGCCGGCTGCGGCCGGAACCGCGCAGGGACCGAGCGTGATCCTGATCATCGCCGATACGCTGCGCGCCGACTACGTCGGTGCCTACGGTTCGACGGCCACCCGGACGCCCTGGATGGACCGACTCGCCAAGGACGGCGTAGTGTTCGAGAACGCCTTCGCGAACTCCACGTGGACCCGCCCGTCGGTCGCGACCATCGTGACGTCGCTGTTCCCGTCGTCCCACAAGGTGATGCACAAGACCGACCTTCTTCCCGAAGGTGTGACGACGATTTCCGAGACGATGAAGGACGCGGGATATCGCACGGTGGGCTACGTGACGAACATCAACGTGGCTCCGTCCTTCCATTTCGAACAGGGGTTCGACGAGTACTACTACCTGTCGCCGGAGTTCTTCTTCGGCGCGACGGACTCCGGCTCGAAGCTGGCGCTGTACAGCGTGATGCGGCTCATCCGGGAACGTTTCCTGTCGACCAGCAAGTGGGCGCAGTACTACTACCAGGATGCGCAGACCGTCAACGGCGCGGCGCTGCCGTGGCTCGATCGCAACGGCCAGGGGCCGTTCTTCACGCTCATCCACTACATGGACCCGCACGACCCGTACTTCGAGATCCCGTACAACGGCGTGGCGGTGGCGCGCGTGGACACGCCCAATCCCGACCCTTCGCAGCGCGACCGCATGGCGAAGCTGTACGCCAGCAACATCGAGTATCTCGACGGATTCCTCGGCAATTTGATCGAGGCCCTCAAGTCGTCGGGGGAGTACGACAATACCGTCATCGCGCTGGTGTCGGACCACGGCGAGGAGTTCTACGAGCACAAGGGCTGGTGGCACGGCACCACGCTGTACGACGAGGAATCGCGTGTGCCGTTCATCGTCAAGCTGGCGCAGAATGCGAAGGCCGGCTCGCGCGTGAAATCGCCGGCTCAGCTTCTCGACCTCGCTCCCACGCTGGTCGCAGCGGCGCAAGTGGAAGCTCCCGAAGCGTGGCAGGGCAGGGACCTGTTCTCGGATGCGGAGGCGCCGCAGGCGATCTTCCAGGAGGAGGATCACGAGGGGAACCAGCTGTTCTCCATCCGCACGAACCGCTGGAAGATGATCGTTGCGAACAAGAACAACCCGCGCGGCCTGCCGGAGCTCGAGCTCTTCGACGTGACGACCGATCCGGGGGAGACGAAGAACCTCGCCGAGGCGAATCCGGACGTCGTCAAGCAGCTCAGCGACGAGTTGGTGGCTCTGAGGGCGCTCGCCGCATCGCGAGCCGTCACGGGCGCGAGCGGAGTCATCGACGAGGCCACGCGCCAGAAGCTGGAGTCGCTCGGGTACGTGAAGTGACGGCGCGCCCCGTGCCGGTTCGCTAGGTCGCAGGGAGCGGCGCGTCGTGCTGCTGGTTGTCGGGTGGGACGGCGCCTGTTTCGAACTGCTGAGCGAGTTTCGCGCCGCGGGCCGAATGCCGGTTCTCGACCGGCTTCTCGAACGCGGAAAGGCGTGGGGCGTTCGCTCGACAGTGCCGGCGGTGACCTTTCCGGCCTGGACGAGTTTCCTTACCGGGGCAGAGCCTGCCCACCACGGCATCACCGACTTCACGATCCCGCGCGCGGACGGCTACGGTGTACGTTTCGTCAACGCGACGCACAGGCGGCTTCCGACCATCCTCGCGCGCATGGCCGAGGCCGGCCTTCGCGTGGGCATGTACGGGGTTCCCGCCACGTTCCCACCGGAAGGACGCTGCGTGTTCGAGATCTGCGGGTTCGACACGCCGCTCGGCGCAACCGCTGGCAACCGCGCGGCCCATCCGCGCGAGCTCGCCGCGGAAGTCCGTCGCCGCCACGGGCGGCTCGGAATCGAGGGCATTGCGCAGGTGCGCATCGACGAGGGCTGGCACGAGAAGGCCCATGCACGCCTCCTCGACGACATCGCGCTGCGCACGCGCATCTCCGTCGAACTGCTGCGCGACCATCCTCTCGACGTGTTCGTCGTTCATTTCATGGAGCCCGACACGGCCTCTCACCACTTCTGGCAGTTCGACGACGTCGCGTCGCCGCGCCATCGCCAGGGTCCGCGCGGCGTGCTCGCGGATGTTTACGCTGCGCTCGACCGCAGCCTTGGCGACCTCATGGCGGCGGCGGGAGCCGATCCGGAGGTGATGGTCCTGTCGGACCACGGCAGCGCAGGGGCGTCCGACCGCATCGTGTTCTGGAACCGCTGGTTGGCCGACCGCGGATGGCTCCGCTTCGACGAAGGAGCCACCGAGTCGCTCGCGCTTCGCGTCAAGCGCCGCGCGCTGTCGGTGCTACCGGCGGCGATGCAGGCACGCGCGTTCGCGGCGGCGGGTCGCTTCGCCGATGGCCTCGAATCGCGCTCGCGCTTCGCGGGCGTCGACTGGAATCGCACGCGCGTGTTCAGCGACGAAGTGCCGTACTTCCCGTCGCTGCGGCTCAACCTGGCCGGGCGCGAAAGCAAAGGGCTGGTGACGGCCGGTGAGCGTGACGACGTTCTCGAGCGTGTAACACGCGATCTCCTGGCTGCGCGTGATCCCTTCGATGGGGAACCCGTCGTCGAGAGGGTTCGCCGGCGCGAGGATCTCTTCGACGGTCCGTTCGCGAGCCGCTATCCCGACTTGATCCTCGAATTACGACGTCCGGGCGGCTACGCGTACACAGCGGGTTCGAGCCGCTCCGGCCTCGAACGCGACTGGATGCGGCGACTTCACCCCGAAGAGAGGAGCGGAGCCAAGGGTTCGACGACCAGCGGCACGCACAGCCCCTTGGGCATCGCGGTGATCGCAGGGCCCCGGCTTGAACGGGGACGCTGCCTCGAAAAGGTGGCGAAACCACCGCGCGAGCCCGGCGTCGAACTGCGTGGCGGCTACTCCGTGGCATGGCCCGAATGCTCGCTTCCCGACCTGGGCGTGACCGTGCTTGCCCTGGCCGGAGTCGCGCCCTCGGCAGCAATGCAGGGGGTTTCCGTCGTGGCCAATGATGACCTGCGGCGCGTCGACGATCACGACGACGAGTCGCCACGCGGGGGCGGGGAATACTCCGAGGACGAGGAGCGCGAGGTCGAGGGCAGGCTGCGCGCGCTCGGTTACCTGCCGTGACGCCGCAGCCACGTCGCATCGCGCTGGTGGCGGCGTGTCCTTTCCCGTCACCGCAGGGATCCCAAGTCTTCGTCGGACAGATGGCCGCACGACTCGGCGCCGCCGGCCACGTCGTGCACCTGTTGACGTATGGACAGGGGGTCGAGCAGTCAGGCCGCGGTTACCGCCACCACCGGATCGCGCGCATTCCCGGCGACGACTCGAGCCGTTCGGGCCCGAACCTTCTCAAGCCGGTGCTCGATGCGATGCTCGCGCGGCGGCTGGTGGAGATCGTGCGGGCGCACGACATCGAGATCGTCCATGCCCACAACTACGAAGCGGCCGCGGCGGCGCTTGTCGCGCGGGCCCGAACCGGCGTGCCCGTGGTCTACCACAGCCACAACCTGATGGGCGACGAACTCGAGACGTATTTCGAGTCGCGACCGGCGCGCCTGCTGGCCTCAGTGGCCGGGCGCTTTCTCGACCGCGGTATCCCGCCGTGCGCCGACCGCACGATAGCACTGTGCGAATGGTCGGCTTCCCGCCTGCGCAACGCCGGGTGCTCGGACGCATCGCTTCACGTGATCCCGCCGGCGGTGGAGGACAACGGTCCGCTGGCCGTGCGGCCTGAGGACAGGGTGGCGCTCGGGCTCGACGCAGACGATTTCGTGGTCGGCTACTGCGGCAACCTCGACGGTTATCAGAACGTCCCGTTGCTGCTGGAGGCGATGTCGCGTCTCGTCCTCGGGGGCGCGGCCGGCCAGCGGCCGCTGCGGCTGCTCATTGCCTCCCACTCGGTTCCGGCAGGCTTCGACCTCCTTGCGCACAAGGCCGGTCTCGGCCCGAACCTTCGCATCCTGCGGGTCAGCGGCCACGCCGATGCCCGTCGCGCACTGGCAGGATCCGACATTGTCGCGCTACCGCGCCGCCTCGGTTCCGGCTATCCTGTGAAGCTCCTGAACTACATGAGCGCGGCCAAGGCGATTGTGTCCGCCGGCTGCGGCTCGAAAGTGCTTCGAGACGGGGTGGACGGGATCGTCGTCACCGATGACGACCCTCAAGCCTTGGCCGATGCGATCGACCGTTGCCGCCGCGACACCGCGGGGTGCGGAATCCTCGGGGAGCAGGCGCGGCGCCGCTACCTCGAGACTCTGACTTGGGAAGTCGTGCTGCCGCAGATTGAGGCGGTCTACGCGGGCTTGCGGGAGCC
>JBHEOD010000086.1:7495-16266 GCA_046261745.1 Binatia bacterium | reverse complement strand
TGCGGGCCCCGAGCAGGCGCACCGGATCGTCTCCGTCGTCGCGACGCCGTGGGCTTTCGTGCCGGACGCGCACCCGAACCTGGAGCAGGTCGTCGCAAGCCGCTTCTCTTACAGCGAGGGCATCGCGCCGCTTTCGCGCGAAGCGATGGCTTCGTGGTGGCCTTTCCTCTTCTACTCGGTGCTCGTCTACGGACTGCTCGTCAGGGCATTGCTGCTCGCGTGGGCGGTGGCCGCGTCGCGCTCGGCCCTCGCCGCGCTCGCGTTCGATCATCACGGCTGCAATGCGCTGTACCGGCGTCTCACCGGACCCGTCGTGCACGCGGAGCCGGACGGCGCCGCGCTCGACGTCCCGTCGCTCGGCGCCGACGCAGCCGCACACTCGACAGGCCGCTGCGTGGTCCTCGTGGCTGACGGGCTCGCCGTCTCCGAAGAGTTCCTTGCCGCGGCGCTGCGCTCGCAGTTCGGGTGGGATGCGGCGAACGTGCTTCCGCTGGAGATCGACCATCCAAGCGGCAACGAGGCGGCGCTGGCTACTGTCGCAAGCGCGCAGCCCGGTCTTGCCAGCGTGGTGGTAGCCGTGCCGGCGCGGCGCGCGCCGATCAAGGCGATCGCGCTATGCCTTGAAAAAATCGCGGAGGCGGCCGGCAGCACGGAGACCGTGCTGCTGCTGTTCGGCCGGCCCGCCGGCGACGGTTTCGCGCCTGTCGGCGACGAGGAGTTCGCGCACTGGCGCAGCTTCAACGCCATCCACGGCCTGCGCCTCGGCCTCGAGCGCTGGAGACCTTCATGAGCGCAGCGGACATGAGCCACGCGACGCCGACCTTCGCGATCGTCGGTGCCGTCAACCACGGCAAGTCGTCCGTGGTCTCGACGCTGGCCGAAGACGACCAGGTGCGCATCAGCGCGATGCCGGGCGAGACTGTGGAGTGCCGGCGCTTCGAGCTTCTCGACCTCTTCGTGTTCTACGACACGCCCGGGTTCCAGAACGCGCGCGAGGCTCTTCCGCTGCTGCAGGCCGCGGCCCACGCACGCGAGCCGCTGTCGGTCTATCGCGAGTTCGTCGCTGCGCAGCGCGGACGCGGCCAGTTCGACGCGGAGTGCCTGCTGCTCGCGCCGATCCTCGAGGGCGCCGGCATCGTCTACGTGGTGGACGGCTCCGAGCCCGTGCTCGACATCCACGCCGCCGAGATGGAGATCCTGCGCCTGACGGGACGGCCGCGCCTGGCCATCATCAACCGCACCCGCGAGGACGATCACGTCGCCGAATGGAGGACCCGTCTCGGCCTGCACTTCAACGCCGTGCGCGAGTTCGATGCCCACCGCGCCACCTTCGCCGACCGGCTCGAGCTTCTCGAAACGCTGGCCGGCATCGAGCAGGCGTGGAAGCCCAAGCTCATGCGCGCCGTGGGCATCTTTCGCGAGGACAGGGACAGACGCCTCGGGGAATGCGCAGAGATCATGGTGGAGTTGCTTCTCGACTCGCTCACGTTGTCGCTGAGTGAACCGACTCCGGACACGAACGCCCGCCGCGACGCTCTCGGAGAACAACTGAAGCAGCGCTTCGTCGCCGCGCAGGCCGCGAGGGAAAAGAAAGCCCACCAAGCCATCATTCGCCTTTTTGGTCACAGCCGCGTGAAGGCAGGCGACGAGGCGTCGCTTCCTTTCGATGCCGGTCTTTTCAGCGACGAGACCTGGCAGGCTTTCGGACTCGACGAGAGTCAGCTCGTCGCAGCCGGCGCGATCGGAGGCGCCGCTGCCGGTGCCGGGATCGACGTGCTGACGGCCGGGCACACGCTACTCGCGGGCACGATGATCGGCGGCGCGATCGGTGCAGCGGGGGCCTTTCTGTTCGGCAAGCAGAGGCCGGAACTGAAGGTGCAGATGCCGGGCATGTTTGGTCAGCTCACGTTCGGCGGGAGCATGCTGAAGGTGGGGCCGTACACGGCGGTGAACTTCCCGTGGATTCTCATCGACCGCGCGATCGGGGTTTTCGCGTACGTGAGCGGACGGGCCCACGCGCGGCGCGACGAGGAGACCATCGACTCGGCAACGCTCAAGGAAGCCCTCGACGCAGCAAAGCTGTCGACGGCGAACTGGGACGACCCGCAGAGAAGGGAATGCGAGAAGGTGTTCGCCGCCATCCGCACCGGCAACGCGGATCCTGCGCAGCGCAGCACGCTCGTCGCGATCGTGTGCGCGAACCTGGCCCGCGTGGATCCGCGCGATCTGTAAAAGTTGGCCGGACAGCGACGGCAGGCTACGGCCTCAGTGGTCGAGCAGGTCACCGCTTACCGCGAGGCTGCGGCAACCTGTTCGAGCCGGGCTGCCTCGGTTGCTACTTTCGGCAAGCCTGGAAGTCGGCGTAGTCCCCGGAAGCCGTGGAGCTGGTGTCGTCGGCGTCGGTCAGCACCGCGATTCCTCCAGGCTTCGGCGCGGCCGTGACTTCAAAGGCCGAAAGGAAGTCCGCTCGCGCGTCCACACGCTCCTCGCTCCACGCGCCCTTGCCGGCCGTGCCGCTCCGGATCACCCGAACCTTCGTCAGGCCCATGTTCGATTCGAGCTTCGTGCCGGTAGCGGCCTTCTCGCTCCAGATGTACTTGACCGCCTGCGGACCGCGGATCTTCGAGTAGGGGACGAGCAGGTAGACGGCGAGTGCGCTGTCGTTCTTTCCCGACTCGCGCTCGTCGGCGTCTTTCGGGAACTCCACAGGGCGCCAGCGCCACTTGAGAATCGGGTATTCGTCGAGGTTCCATTCGAAGGACGTGGCGGCCTGAAGGCCGTGCCCCTTCGACTCGGCGCGCAAGAAGCGCGTGCCGGCTTCTTCTCTCACCGTGTAGACGGACTTGCCCTCGTCCTTGCGGATCTTCCAGTCGGTGGGGAAATCGCCGACTTTCGACGCGGTAAAGTTTTCGATCGAGATGCAGTCGTCGGCGGCGTGGACTGGGAAAATCGGGATCGCGGCGGAGACGAGCACGCTCAAGAGGGTCTGGAGCCGGCGGCGCAAAGTCATCCGCGAGTACTGGTATCCGAGCGACATCAACGCAACCTCCGACGCTTGGTGTGCTCGTTGCATTGCCAGAGGTCGGGCCGCTACGTCAAGCGACTTAGGCATCCCGCAACCCCATTAATCGCAACCATGGGAAGTTGTCGAGAATGGGATTTTTTCCCCCGACCGCTTCATTCGAAGCGGCGATTTAGGCATGAGGGTGACGAACGGTCCGAAAAGACGGGGAGACTGGCCAGATGCCGCACAGACTAGCGACCAAGCGACACAACGATACACGGACGGCCCTGCTGCGTGCGGCGGAACGACTCTTCGCCGAGCGCGGCGTCGACGCGGTGTCGATGAGGGAAATCGCCGCTGCCGCGGGCCAGGGCAATCATTCCGCCGCGCTCTACCACTTCGCCGACAAGCGAGACCTGCTCAACCTGCTGCTCGAACGACATTCCGACCCGATCCAGAAGGCCTGGCTGACGACGCTGGACCACATGGCTGCCGAGGGCCGCGACACGTTGCCCGAACTGGTCGGCCTGATGGTGCGGTCGGTGGTGGCCAAGCTCGACGATCCCGACGGCGGCACCGACTACCTGCTGGTGGTCGCCGACCTCGTGACCAGCCGCAGCTTTCCGATCGCAACGATGCCGGCCGTGAGCGCACCCGGAATTTACGAACTGACGGCCAGGATGATGCGACACATTCACACGATCCCTCCCCAGTTCATCCAGCTGCGCACGATGCGGGTGGCCAACGTGCTCTACGGCTCGATCGCCAACTACCATTCCCTGGTCTCCATGGGCTTGGGCATCGAGCGGGAAGACTTCATCAACGACCTGATCAAGTCGCTCGTGGCGGTGATCGCGACGGGCTTCGAGGAGACCACCGCGCAAGCCTGAGCGCGGCGGAGCAATGGTTCCCGTTCTCGATCGCAGTTCAGGGTGCAAGCGCACCGATCGGAACAACGCAGACTCCGTCTTCGCGCCGGTACCCGTAGCCGCCTGCCGTGATGACAACCAGTGCCAGCGGTTCTCCCGTCTGTGAGGAGTCAATGCGTTGTGTTTTGGGTACTTAACAACCACGAAGGGGACGATTGCGGGGATCGCAGGGGGACACTTGCGGATTTTCAAGGGTGAGATCTGCGGCGAGCCGGTGCGAGCCGCGCGCGGGCGTGCCGGAAGGCGGGTTGGGGTCTTCGCCACCAGAACGAATTGCGAACGACCCCAGCAGGTCTCGCGAAAGAAAGGCCTTGAACGCCGAGGACGATGCCGTACGGCCGCATCAAAGAGCGGTCGCCTGGAACCCCCGACCTTGATCTCGCGCGGCATCGCGCAACCATGGCGCCGATGAAACTCCCCGGCTCTTCGGAATCGTTGAATCGTCCCACCCGCACTTCCAGCGCGTCGCCGGCGCAGACGAGCATCCTCGCGAGCCTCGTCCTCACCGTGCTCGCCGCCGGCACAGCGTGCGCCGCGATGCTGGCCCCCGGCGCCCCGATGCCGGAGTTCGCGCTCGCGGACCAGAACGGCGCGATCGTGCGATCCCAGGACCTTGTCGGCCAATCGTATCTGCTCTGGTATTACCCGAAGGCGATGACTCCGGGATGCACGAAGGAAGCCCAGGGTCTTCGCGACCGCTTCGCGGAGTTCAAGACCGCCGGGGTCGAGGTGCTCGGAGTCTCCTTCGACAAGCCCGACGCCAATCGCCGGTTCGTCGAGGCCGAGGCTCTGCCCTTCCGGCTCCTGTCGGACGCAGATCGCAAACTCGCGATCGCCGTCGGCGCCGCCGATTCCGACAGCGCGTGGGTCGCCAAACGCATCTCGTACCTGGTCGGCCCCGACGGGAAGATTCGCAAGGCCTACGACAACGTCGATCCTTCGAACCACGCTGCAACGGTGCTGAAAGATTCCAGCGCCGCCACGCACGCCCCGCCGAAACCGTAGAACCCTTTCTGCCGCCCGGCGCCGCCACTTGCGTGCAGGCGCGTTGCCTGCGCGTGAGCCGGGTGGAAAGCGCTCAGTTGCAGGTGCACGATACCGGCGATCCCACCGGCACCGTCGTGCAGTATCCCAGCGTGCCGTTGGCTTTCACGCAGACGAGGTTGCCGGCAGCCGGAGCACCGCTCACACCGATCGAGATCGGCCCCGTGAAGGCGAGGGCCGGATTGGAAAATCCGGTTCCGCTGCTGGCGTAGCCGGCGAGGGCGTACGCGACAGGGGAGGCCGCGTTGACGACCGCGGGAGTGGCCGTCGTGGTGATCGCGACGAGCGACAGCGTGACCAGTCCCGACGATGTCGTCACGACTGCGGGAGCCGAACCGCTGCTGATTCCCATCTGCGAAATCGTCGAAGTGGCCGAACCGCTCACCGACACCTGTCCCGAGATCGACTCCGGACCGTAGGCGTTCGCCGATCCCGCGAGCACCCGCAGGGCGACGTTGGTCGTCTCCGCCATGTCGATGAAGCTGGTGCGATAGGCGTTGAAGGTTCCGTTGGTCACCAGCACGGCAGGCTGGCCTGCGGCCACGCCGTCCGAACGCAGCAGCGAAGCATTCACGGCGATCTGCCCTGCGGCGTTGTTCAGTTCGACAGCGGGATAGCCGGCCGTGTTCTGGATGGAGCAGTTGTCGATGCGCAGGATGCCTGTCCCGGTGTGCTGGATCACGGCCTGGGCACCCGGATTGTGCGGGAAGAAGAGGCCGACCAGCCCCGCCATGTCGTTGCCTGTGAAACTGATCGTGCCGTTGATCACGGTACCGTACGTCAGCGTCTCGGTCTCGGCCCTCAGCACGATCCTGTCGGTGGCCGACGTGATGACGACGTTCTCGGAATATGTACCCTGCTTCACGAAGATGGTCGCGGGCTTGATGGAGTTGTCGACCGCGTTCTGGATGGTGTTGAACACCGGGCCGGACGGGGTCCCGATCGCCGCATCGACCCAGTAGCGGTGCGGACTCGGCCCCTCGGGCCCGGACGGTCCGATGGGGCCGGCGGGGCCCGTCGCGCCGTCTGCACCATCGGCACCGTCTGCACCATCGGCACCGGGCGCACCGTCTGCTCCATCCGCACCGGGCGGGCCGTCTGCACCATCCCCGCCCGCAGGACCCGCGGCGCCCTCCGGGCCGACGGGGCCGGTCGCACCGGCGGGTCCCGTCAAGCCGGTCGGACCGATCGGTCCCGGTTCGGCAGTCGGCTCTTGGGCTTGGCAATCGCCGATCGCCGTCACTACGAGAATGCCGGGGCCCGTCACCTGGAGAAAAAGGTCCGATCCCGGCGTGGTCACTGCACTCATCACGTGGTGCAACTCGACGAGTTTCACCGTGGGGCTGGCTCCCCGAACCCTCGCATTGCGGACGAGTTCCCTCACTGCCACCGAAGCGATGTCCACGGTCTCCGAAGCGAGCGGCACAGTGGCACACGTGCCCTCATCATAGAGCGAGAAGGTGAGCATGGTGCCTGCCGGCGCACCGCCGCGCAGTTCTCCAGCGAACGAGAAAAAGCTGACGGGAATCTGCGACGCGAAGGCGCAAGGAGCGAGAAGAAGGATCGTCGCGAACGCGGCGTTTGAAACAGAAGCGAGTATCGTAGTGTTCATTCGATCATTCCTTGCAGTTGTTGCGGTGGACGGCGCGCTCCGCGAGGCGGTAAGAGTCGCATTCGACGAGGATGCGGAAGCGAGCGGAGAGAGGAAGAGCTGACGAAGCACCCTTAGATTGTTGATTCGAACCGCGCAATCGAAAACTCACCGGGGTCACAGCAGGAAGCCCAGGGGCTTCGCCACCGGTTCGCAGAGTTCAAGACTGCCGGGGTCGAGGTGCTCGGAGTCTCTTTCGACAAGCCCGACGTCAATCACAGGTTCGTGCCTGCCCAGCTCCGTGACTTGCGTGCAGGCGCGTCGCCTGCGCGTGCCCGGCGACTGCCGGCGGATGCGTTCGTACACGCCGTTAGAAATCAGCGGCGCCGCACGTAACGAGACGAGGTAGGCAGCGGCCTGGACGCCCGCGCCACTGCGGACAGTTCAGCGTCACGGGCTGGCCGACGGCCTTCCTCAGCACCAGCACCTGCCCCCTGCGTCTATCTGTACAACCGCCCCACCTCTGTCCAACTAACGGCGGCGTCCGTCCGACGCGGCACACGACGAAAAACCGGGACGGGGTCCGGAGGATCAGTACGGCGGCTGTTTGCGCTTTCGCCGCTTCGATCCACCACGCGAGATCGCTGGCGAAGCGCGGGAATGCCGCAGGTACTCGACCTTTTGATGATGCGCGCAACGACAGCGAACAAACGAGAAGAATGAGATGGAGGCAGCGCCGCTCGCAACGGGGGGAGGTCCCGTCAGCTGAGGTCACGGGGGAGAAACCTCGTCCGGAGTGCCGCGAAGAGGCGGCAAACCGGACCTGGAGCATTCGAGCGACGCCGCCACTTGTTCCCGCGACTCGAAGCGATTCGAAGTACAGCGGGAGAAGCGTGCGTGGAGACTTCGTGCAAGCACGACGACTCCGTTTAACGCGCGAGAGCATACGCCCCTGCGCACCCGCATCAAAACGTAGAAACCGTCAGTCGGCGGTTTTTTTCCTTTGCGCGCAACAAACCGTGGTCTCGCGCCACCATGGCAGGCACGAACGTCGCCGTGAAGTCGGTGTTGTCGAAGTCACACTTCACCGACACACCCGGGTGCAGCGCCACTCCCGCAGTGCGCTTGGCCGGCGGCCAAGTGTTGTGCGGCACACAAGAACCCGAGGAATTTCGCACCCTGCCTCGAGGTGCTGGCGCGTTCAGTGTTCGCGGACAGCCGCGAGCCACGGCGGTGCCCCGCACCTGGATGGGCCGGCGGCTTTCGCGATTTCCAGTCCGATCTTCCCACGGCCAAGAATCGCCAAGGCCCAACCCTGCCGCCGGAACCGAGGCACCGGCGCACCCCCCTGGCGCCGGTGCTATCTGCCGAACCGTGCCCGTCCGGAACGGCTGGCCCTCGATGCCGCTCCGGGCTACCTCCTCGCGGCAACACGGGAGAGACACGTTCATGGACATCAACGGCATCGCCCATACCTTCATCACGTCGAGCGACTTCGCGCGGTCACGCGAGTTCTACTCGAAACTGCTGCCCTTCCTCGGGATGAAACCCGTGCTTGACGCCGAGGGCTTCTACTACTGCGTGGGCGGCCGCACGGCGTTCGGGATCCAGGGCTGCAACCCGCGTCACGCGGGCGAGCGCTTCGTGCAGGACCGGGTCGGCCTGCACCACATCTGCTTTCGCGCCCGCGAGCGCGAGGACGTCGACACGCTCCACCGCTTCCTCGTCGAGATCGGTGCCACCATCGTGCACGGTCCGGAAGAGGGCGTGTGGGCGCCGGGCTATTACTCGGTGCTCTTCGAGGATCCCGACGGCATCCGTCTCGAGATCAACCACGTCCCGGGCAAGGGTCTGCTCGCGCCTTCCTGACACGCCACCCCTTCGCCGTTTTGCTTCCTCCCCCGCCTTCCTTCAATGGAGAGCGCGTGAAAGCCGTTCGACTCGACGATTTCGAGGACCTCGCCCGCGAGCATCTGGGAGAGGCCGCTTACGACTACTTCGCCGGCGGTGCCTGCGACGAGGTCACGCTGCGCGACAACCGCGAGGCGCTGCTGGCGTTCCGCATCGAGGAGGCGCTGAGCAAGGACCAGATCCTCGAGCTCTACCTGAACGAGATCTTCCTTGGGCTGAACTCCTATGGAGTCGCGGCCGCCGCGCTAAACTATTTCGGCAAGCCGCTCAACGAGCTGACGCTGCCCGAGAT
>JBHEOD010000086.1:0-7485 GCA_046261745.1 Binatia bacterium | reverse complement strand
CGACGCGGCCGCGCGAGGGCCGCGCTGGTTCCAGCTCTACGTCTACAAAGACCGCGGCCTCACCGCCGAGCTGGTGCGACGCGCGGAGAACTCCGGGTACGGCGCCATCGTGCTGACGGTGGACGGCCAGGTCTGGGGAAGACGCTACCGCGACATGCGCAGCAACTTCGCGCTTTCTCCCGGCATGACGCTGGCCAACCTCACGGCCGCCGGCCACCACAGTTTTCCGAGCGGCGCCGGTTCGGGTCTTGCTGCGTACGTTTCCGCGCTGCTCGATCCGTCGCTCGACTGGAACGACGTCGCGCGCCTGGTCGCGTCCACGTCGCTGCCGGTCGTGATCAAGGGAATCCTCCATCCGGATGATGCGCGCCTCGCGGTCGCGCACGGCGCGGCCGGCGTCTTCGTGTCCAACCACGGCGGCCGCCAGCTCGACGGATCGCCGGCCACCATGGATGTGCTCGAGAGTGTCGTCTCTGCGGTCGACGGCCGCGCGGAAGTCTATCTCGACGGCGGCGTTCGGCGCGGCACCGACGTGGTCAAGGCTATTGCACTCGGCGCGCGCGCGGTGGCCATCGGCCGACCGGTGGTGTGGGCGCTGGCGGCAGGCGGCGAGCGCGGACTCGCGCGCATGCTCACGATGCTGCGAGAGGAATGCGACGTGGCGCTGGCGCTGTGCGGCGCGGCAAGTCCCGCAGCGCTCGACCGTTCGCTTGTCGTGTAGACCGAGCACGCGAAACATCTTGCGAAAGAAACCGAGAGGACGAGCATGAAACGACTTCAGGGCAAGGTTGCGGTCATTACCGGCGCGGCCAGCGGCATCGGCGAAGCCACTGCGCGACTGTTCGCGTTCGAAGGCGCCGCGGTGATCCTGGCCGACATCAACGACGAACGCGGCGAGAAGCTTGCCGCGAGCATCACCGCAAGCGACGGCCGCGCCGACTACGTGCACGCCGACGTAGCCTGCGAGGCCGACGTGAAGGCCATGATCGACGCCGCGGTCTCGCGTCACGGCCGTCTCGACACGGTCTTCAACAACGCGGGATTCGGCGGCACCACAGGCCCAATTGCCGATATCCCGGTGGAAGAGTTCGATGCGACGATGGGCGTGCTGCTGCGCGGCGTCTTCCTCGGCATCAAGCACGCCGCGCCGATCCTGGCCGCGCAGGGAACGGGCACCATCATCAACACGTCGAGCGTGGCGGGCCTGCGGGCCGGCTTTGCGCCGCACGTCTACAGCGTCGCCAAGGCGGCGGTCATCCAGCTTACCCGCACTGTCGCGATGGAGCTCGGCGAGAAAGGCGTGCGCGTCAACTGCATCTGTCCCGGCGGTATCGCGACGCCGCTGCTCGCCACGGGTTTCGGCGGCGAAGGAATGGACGAAGCGTCGGCGCTCGCGATGGTGAAGCAGGCCATGGCGGTGTTCCAGCCGGTGCAGCGCGCCGGACTTCCGGAGGACATCGCCTCCGCAGCGCTCTGGCTGGCCAGTGACGAGTCGTCGTTCGTCAACGGCCACGCGCTGGTCGTGGACGGCGGACTCACCGGCGGCGTGCTGTGGTCGATGCAGGCTCCGATCATGAAAGAGCGGCAGGCGATGCTTGGCAAAGACCGCGCGTAGGCGAGCGTGACCGAGGTGGGCCCAACGCTCTCGCCGCCAGGCACGCTCGACGCGCTGTGCGTGTTTTGCGGCTCGTCCCACGGCGCGCGCGCCGCCTACACCGTAGCTGCCGAGGCGCTGGCCGACGAGCTTGCCAGGCGCGGCACGCGGCTCGTCTACGGCGGCGGCAACATCGGGCTGATGGGCGTGATCGCCGACGCAGCGCTGGCGCGCGGCGTCCACGTGACCGGCATCATTCCGCGCGGCCTTGCCGACAAGGAACTCGCGCATCACGGTATCGACGACCTGCGCATCGTCGACTCCATGCATGCACGCAAGGCGCTGATGGCCGAGCTTTCCGACGGGTTCCTCGCGATGCCGGGAGGCATCGGCACCTTCGAGGAGTGGTTCGAGGTGCTCACGTGGGCGCAGCTCGGCATTCATCACAAGCCGTGCGGGCTGCTCGACGTGGAAGGATACTACAGCGACCTGCTCGCGCTGCTCGACCGCTCGGTGGCCGAAGGCTTCCTCAAGCCGAAACACCGCGCGAAGGTGGTCGTGGCCGAGGATGCCGCCGGGCTGCTCGATGCCATGCAGCGCTGGCGACCGATTGCCGAACCGCCCGTGCTCGGCAAGTTCCAGACGTGACGGTACGTCGACCGACCGCTTGCCGGCGGCGGCTGCAGCGCATCGCCGGTTTCCTGCTCGCCGGCCGGGCGCTTGCTGATGTGCTCGCCGGCCGCGTACTCGCCGGCTTTCTGCTCGCCGGAATGTTCGCGGCGCTCCCGGGCGAGGCCGCGCCGGCGCCGTCCACCACCGTCACGATCAACGCGCTGATCGAGGCTGCGCGGGATGCCGACGGCAAGCGCCTCGAAGCGATGCTGCGGCAAGGCGCGCCCGTCAACCAGCGCTCCACCCGCAGAGAGCGCCCGCTGCAGGCCGCCGCAGCCGAGGGGCGCAGCGCCAACGTGTTCGCGCTGCTGACGCGCGGCGCAGACATCGACGCGCTCGGATCGCGCGGCACCACCGCGCTCGGATGGGCAGCACGCAACGGCCACGAACCCACCGTTCGCATGCTTCTCGACTCCGGAGCCAATCCCGACACCGCCGACCAGGCGATCCACGCGCCCGTCGTCCTGGCTGCCGCGCACGACCACAAATCGATCCTGCTGCTGCTGATCGAACGCGGCTCGAAGGTGTTCGAGAGCCAGGATCTTGCCGGCGCGATGCTCGGCGCGCTCGCCGAGTCGCGCAACATGAGCATCGCAGGCGCCGTCGTGCCGCGCCTGTCGGGGCTGGTGGCGGATTCCGCCGCGCTGCGCGCACTCGCGGCCGACGCGATCGTCAACGCGGATGCGATCGTTTCGCAGACCATCCGCAAGAACCTCGGTGCGACCGCGCAGACCCGCGACTTCCAGACGGCGCTGCTTCTCGCCGCCGTGCGCCGGGCGCGGCCGGACGTGGCCACCGCAGCCATCGAAGCCGGCGCCGACGTCAACGCGTCCCATCCCAGGTTCGGTTCGCCGCTGTCGGTGGCCATGGAGCGAGAGGACCGCGGCATGGTGGGAATGCTGCTTGGCGCGAACGTCGACTGGAAAGCCGCCGGCGTGGACGAGGCCAGGCTCAGGGCGCTGAGCGGCGCCGACGCCGAAGACAGTCGCAAGGAGACGCTGGCCGACAGCAGCGGCCAGCGCGACGCGCTCGACGAGCGCGGAGAAACGCTGCTGTTCCGCGCCGCTCGGCGCGGCGACTTCCTGAGCGTGAAGCGGCTGCTCACCAAGGGGCACCATCCGGCCACCACCGTGAAACGCTGGCCGGGCGACGCCGGATGGACGTCGCTGATGATCGCAGCCGCCGGCGGCCAGCACGCCATCGTCGACTTGCTGCTGCGTGCGGGCGCGCCCGTCGACCAGCGCAACGCGGCGGGACGCACTGCGCTTCTCTTCGCCGCGTTCTACGCTCGCGCCTCGGTCGTGTCGCTGCTCCTTGCGGCCGGCGCCGACCCCGACCTGGCCGACGAACTCGGCCAGACTCCCATCATGCTCGCCGAGGCGAGCGGCGACATCGCCACGCAGCAGGCCCTGCGCATGGCATCGCGTGGTAACGGCTGGGCGGCTCCCGCAACAGCAGGCGCCGCCAGGGTTCCGGGCGCCGTCCCTGCCGCCCGTTCTGGGCAGCCCAAGCCGGGCGCGGCGCGGCGGCCCGGCCGCGCACCGGTTGCGCCGTGAAAGTCCTCGTTGCGTTCGTGCTGGCGGCGATCACCGTCGCGATGGCCGCGGGGTACGGCGTCACCACGCGCCCGATTCTCGCCGACAACCAGCTCTACTTCTTCATGACCGAGCGCTGCGCATCGGGAACCCCGCCGCACGTTTCGCAGATGGAGGTGAAGACGCAGCTGCCGACGTTGATCGGCGGCGCCGCCATTGCCCTCGGGCGTCTCGGCGGTGCGGACGACATCCTCTCGGGGCGCGCCGCGAGCGTGACGGCCGCATTCGCCGCGGCGTTGTTCGGCTGGCTGCTGGCGCTTTCGGTCACGCGAAACGCCGGCGCATCGCCCGTCGCCGCCACGGCCGCGGGCCTCGTCGGCGCCGCCGCCATGTTTTCCATCCACGGCCTGTTCGCCGAAGCGTCCTCGGGTTTTCAGCCGAAGGTGTTCATGGTGGCGTTCCTGCTCGCCGCCCACTGGCTGTGCGCGGAGCGACGCGCGCTCGCTGCCGGCGTGGCCGGCGCGTGCGCGTTCTTGTGCTGGCAGCCGGCAGGACTCGTGCTTGCGTCGTGCGGACTGGCGCTGCTGCTCGACCGGCGCACGTCGTGGACGTCGCTGGCGCGATTCGTGGCCGGCGCGCTCGTTGTGTTCGTTGCCTACGAAGCGTGGTTCGCGTGGAACGGCGCGCTTCAGGAGCAACTCCACCAGGAGTGGCGTCTCGCATTCGGCGCGCCGCACAAAGACAAGGTTTTCCGGGACAGCCTCTGGTTTGTGCTGACCGAGTCGCAGGCCTTCCAAAGTCGCCCGCACGGCCTGCCGGTCGTGTTCGTCGCGGCGACCGCCCTGTTGTGGCTCGGCCTGCTCTTCTCTGCGCGCCGCGGATTTGCAGCGCTGCGCGAGAGGCCGGGCGCCGTCTCGTTCTGGACGGCGGCGCACATCGCCACCGCGTTCACGCTCTACGACCACCAGGCCCATCCCGACATGCTGCTCGTGCAGCCCTACTTCGCCGTGGCGTGCGGCATCGCTGCCGGCTGGATCTTCGCGTTCCTCGATCGTTTCCGCGCCGGCGCCACCCCGATCGTGCTGCTTGCGGCGGTGTTCGTGTGCCTCGGACTGCTCGATGCGAAGAACGACGTGGTGCGAAGCTGGCGTGGCCGCACCGGCCTCGAGGCGCAGCGCGCCATGGGCCGGCTCGTGTCGCTTTACTACGATCATCGCGGAAGCGTCTGGGCGCTCGGCTCGGTACACCTGCTCGCGCTCAATCACCGCGACAACTGGGTGTCGGTGGGAAACGTCGGCCACGAGACGTCGCAGCTGGACATGAAGACGTTCCGTCCGCTGCGAGACGGACAGATGCCGGAGATCATCCTCTCCGGCCGTGGACTGCGGCCGGGGCATAACTCGTGGCTACAGGCCGAGTACATCGACATCACGCCGGCGCCGCTGGCCGGCGCGCGAGTTCGCGTGTTCAGCCGCCGCTCGAGCGACCAGCCTGGCTTCGCGAGGTCGACGGCGCCGAAGGCGGCTCGCGGGCCGCAGTCGACGAAGCCGCCGGCGGCGGGCAAGCAACCGGCCAAACCGCCGACGATGAGCCAGCGACCGACCCCGCAGCGTAGCCAGCCCTGAGGGGATTGAATTGGGTCGGTCAAGGAACTACACGCCGACTTCGAACAACATGGCTATCAGGCCACGCCGAGGCTCAGGATGGCCCCGCAGACACTGATCATTTATATCCCGGGATTTAGCCCGCTTCGGCGCCAAGAATCGCGACTCGGAGCTGCGCTGGAGCGGGCCTTTACCGCCGACCCCAGCGTTCGGTTCAAAGTTCTGAATTGGTATCGGCTTAAACCTACAGTGGTCGATCCTGCTACTCGCGGAGGGCTCGGCGCGACACTGGCATCGCAGATGGCAGCTGCCCCTCTGGGCGCTCCCGAGTTGCTCTTGTCCGTCTACAACATCGCTCGTGCCCTAAGGCTCGCTCAATGGACGACGTGGGCCGTGAAGCAGAGTTTTCTGTTCCAGCAGAAACGCGCTCGATTGGTAGGGCAGTCCGGCTGGGAAGTCCTGCTGAGAGAGTTCGATCCCGGCGACGATAAAGTCCAAATCCTTGCGTTCAGCCTCGGATGCGAACTGGCGCTCGCGGCGATGAAAGCCGCCATCTCCCCCGGAACGATTAGTCAATACATAGACGCCCTCCATCTCGTAGGTGCGGCAGTACCCCACCATGCCGTGCCAGCCGACATAGGAATCCCGATCTCCAATATTCACTCCGAACGTGACTGGATCCTAACTCACCTCTACCGCCGTGCCACTGGAGAGGTTGCGGCGGGTACCCGCGGATTTCTTCCCGGCAATGATCGACTGGAGAATATCCCGGTCGGACTTGGCCATACTCAGTACAAACACGTCGCAGCGCTTATAGCGCAGCGCGTGCGGCTATTTAGGCCCAGCGACTAGCTTCGCTTCGAAGGAACACCCGAACACACGCTCGCCATCTTCGGTGGTTCATCCACCTTGAAAGCGCGCTGACGGCCGCACTCAACAACGAACGGTAAAACTTCGGGACGCAGGGGTGACTCGCAGCGCGCCCGTCGAACAAGAGAGCTTCAGCGATGGCAATACTCAGTCTGAAACTGTCGGAGCCCCGAATCATTCTCAGCGGTCTCACCCCGCAGGAACCGACAGGCGGGATAGGCGATCTGGCTGAAGCGATGCGGCTCATGTCACGGCAACCGAGCGGTGACGGTCGTAAGCTACTCTTCGATTGTCGGCCGGATTGGGACCAATCGTTGGAGGCAAAAGGCGCCGGGGACTTGGAGGACGGCGTGTTTCGATTCGTTGCCACCGCCGAACGCAAAGCCGATTCACCCCTAGGATGGATGCAGTACGTCGCGGCCTGGGAGGACAATGAGGCGGGAAAGAAGCACGAACACTGTTTCGAGGCCGAGCTACACGTCACACCGGACACATTCGCGCTGCTTGTTGAGCAGGTTAGATGCAATAGCTCGGTCTCACTTTCCGTCGATGTTCCTTACGAAGGAGCGATTAAACACGGCTGGGCGCCCGATGGCAGTATGAAAATCTGGGACACATCGCTTGACGGTGGATTAGTCCGCCTCGTCGGCTACCAGCTCGTCTTGTCTCCGACATCGGATGCGGCGAAAGTAGCTGACTCCACTCCCGTTGGATCCAACGCCGCCGAACTCAATCAACGAATCGATAGACTTGTCGGTGAAGTCGTTGCCGCGAGAAGATCGATAGAGTCGCTCTTGGATGGTGTGTTCCAGAAGCTGCCGATAGCCCTCGCGGTAGTCGCCGGCGTGGCGCTCCTTTCGCGCGGTTGTTCCTAAGTGTGGAGCCAAACCCGCTATGGGCTCGGAAAAAGTTGGGCAGGCTACGCGCCGGACACCGTCGTCTCCACGGATTTTCCTCCGCCGCGAAATTCGGAGTTCTGCTAGCTGGTGGGCACCTCGCCCCACTCGCCCCTGCGCTCCCCGGGAGCGGCCTGGCGCCGCCGTTGTCATCCCCCCCCCCCGCGATGCGTGCCCACGGGTCGTATAATCGCGAGCCACTCTTCTACGACTCGCCCCCACTCGCCGCGCCGTAAGTGACTGAAATCTATGAGGGTCGAGCAATGCCGGTCCCGCACGATTGGCGACAGACGCATACCCTCGGTACTTTCCTG
>JBHEOD010000085.1:0-16396 GCA_046261745.1 Binatia bacterium | reverse complement strand
AGTCGTGGTTGCCGAGGATGGCCATCACGCCCTCGGGCGCCGAGAGCCCGCCGAGAATGGGGAACGTGGAAGGCGCGTGATCGAGTCCGTCGGTGATGTCGCCGGTCACGCAGATCAGGTCGGCGCCGAGCTCGTTGGTACGCGTGACGTGACTGGCGAGCAGTTCCTCGCTGGTGTAGCCGCCGAGATGAATGTCGCTGAGCTGCGCGATGCGAAAACCGTCAAACCCCGCCGGCAGCCCGGGAATCGGCACGTCGATCTCGAGCACGTGCACTTTGCGCTGGCCGGGCCCGTAGCCCCACGCGATCAGCGATGCGACGGCGAGGAGCCCGATCGAGCCGGTGAAACCGGCCGGACCGAACGCGTCGGCCGCAGTGACAGGCGCGCCAAGCTGCGAAGCGGCACCGAGCACCGTCGCCACCAGCGTCCACAGCGTGCCGTTGATGAGCAGCACGCCGAAGCCGAACAGCGAAGTGAACACCACGCCGACGTACGCACGCACGAGAGGACTTCGCCTTGCGGCCGCCGGACCGGTGCGGGAGCCGAGCACCTGGCGATTGAGCGCATGAATGAGGAACGGAGCGACCGCGTGGACCGGCCACGGGATCGATACGCCGAGGATCACGATCAGCACCCACGCGAGGCAGGCCCATTCCGCGAGCGCGCCCGCGAAGACGACAAGGCGGAAGAACGAGCGCCAGAACAAGTGTTGCAGGGATGCGAAGGTGGGTCGGGACAATGTTTTACCGGAAGAGATCCTGGGCCCTTGGTCGGACGAGATTGCCGGCGTTTTCTTCACCGCTTTCATACTGGAAGCCGCGAACCAGCACAGCCGGGATGCCGCGGTCCTTCGACATAACCATCCCGGCGGCCGCCGCCACCTGGTCGGCCATCGCAATGACGGTGTGTTCGAGCACGCGCCCCGTCCAGTCGATGCGTCCGGCGTGATCGTCGAGCACCTTCATGCCGGCCGCACCGATGGCGAAGTCGATCTGGCCGAGCCGCCACGGGCGGCCGAAGGTGTCGGTGATGACCACCGCGATGTCGACCCCGAAGCGCTCGAACATCTTGCGGCGCAGCATGGCCGCCGACGCGTCCGAATCGAGAGGGAGCAGCGTGGCTTCGTCGCTGGTGGCCTGGTTGGAGCGGTCCACGCCCGAGTTGGCCGCCACGAAGCCCTTGGCCGTCGCGGTAATCAGGTGCCCGTCGTTCATCCGCAAGATCTCGGTGGCTTCCTGCAGCGCCAACTCGACCAGCGCCGGTTCCTTCTCGTACTTCTTCGCGAAGGCCAGTGCCTTCTCGCCCGCCACCACGTCGCGAAGGCGCACCACGCGGTTCTCGGCCTTGGAGACCACCTTTTGGCAAACCACGAGAATGTCGCGGGCCTGCAGGCCCGAGCACGTGGTGATCGCGTCGCCGACGTGCTGGGCCAGGTCGGAGCCGGGCTCGATGGCCGGAATTCCGGTGAGTGGGATGATCGACACTGGCTTCACGATGAAATTCTCCTGGCCCTGGTTGCAGCAATGGTGCCGCGTGACGTGCGAGCAGTCGCCGACGTGGTGATTGCGGCGGCCGACTTGCGAGCCGCACCCGCGCCAGCCGTCGTGCTTGCCACGAGTTCGCGGGCGAGCCGCTCGGCCCGGCGCGGATCGAGCAGCAGGATGTCGTGCTCGACGATGTCGATACCGG
The DNA here is from genome assembly GCA_046261745.1 of Binatia bacterium. Lineage (GTDB taxonomy): Bacteria > Desulfobacterota > Binatia > UBA1149 > CAITLU01 > DATNBU01. The sequence goes on along the minus strand of JBHEOD010000085.1, from coordinate 14,707 downwards.
CCGGCACGGTGCGCGGCGCATCGCCCGGCGAGACGACCAGTCGGGACGCGATGTCGCGGTACAGCGCCGCGATGGCCGCAACGTCGGCCTTGTGACCCATCGAGCGCAGCATGGAAGCCAGCGGTCCCTTCACCGCGCGCCCACCGATCAAAGGACTCACCGCCACCACGCGGTGGCGAACCGAGGCCAGCGCGCGCCGGATGCCGGGCACGGCAAGGATGGGCCCAAGGCTCACGAACGGATTGCTCGGCGCGAGGATCACCACGCGCGACTTCGCGATCGCTTCCAGCACGCCGGGCGCAGGCCTGGCGGCACGCGCACCGCGATAGCGCACCGAGCGGACGCGGGGCCGTGTGCGGTTCTTGACGAGGTACTCCTGGAACGCGAGATCGCCGCGTTCGGTGGAGATGACGGTGCGCACCACGTCGTCGCTCATCGGCAGCACGCGAACCTTGACGCCGCGGGCTTTCGCAAGCTCGCGCGTCACCTCGGACAGCGAAGCGCCTGCGCGAAGCCGCAGCGTGCGCTGGATGTGGGTGGCAAGGTCACGATCGCCGAGCGCGAACCAGCCCGGACCGGATAGCTTGTCGAGCTCCTCGCGCACCGTGAAGGTGTCGCCGTCGATGCCCCAGCCACGCTCGAGCGGAGCCAGGCCTGCCAGTGTGTAAAGGATCGTGTCGATGTCCGGGCAGACGTGCAGCCCGTAGAATTCGTCGTCATCGCCGGTGTTGACGACGACGGTGAGGTCGCGTGGGGCGACCACGCGCACGAGGCCGCGCAAAAGGCGCGCCGCGCCGACTCCCCCCGCCAGCAGCGTGATCATCGTGGGTGTCTTGGCCGGGGCAGACTTCAAAGGCAACGCGTCTGCGCCGGCCCGCGCGCTTGAGTGTGACCGAAGACTCCGGATCGAGTTGCAGAGTCGAACGCCAGGGCCAGCTTTCAGTGTGCGACCGCCATCTCCACGCCGCGCGCATCGTGATGCAGATCGGCCGCCGGCACTTCGGCATCGCCGTAGATCGTGTTGCGCTGCCGCGGCGTGCGGCCCATGCGCAGGATCATCGCCTCGAGCTCTTCCACCGAAGTGAACTCGCCGGCGTCGGCGCCGGCCTCGCGCGAAATGCTCTCTTCCATCAGCGTGCCGCCGAGGTCGTTGCAGCCTGCCGCCAGGGACAGCGTCGCCAGCTCGTGGCCGAGCTTGACCCACGACGTCTGCAGGTTGTCGATGAGGCCGCGCAGCATCAGGCGGCTGGTCGCGTAAACCGCAAGGTCGAGCTGGCCCTGCGGGATCGGCTGCACGAGGCCTTCCTCGTAAAGCTTGGTCTCCTGCCAGATGAAGCGCAGCGGCACGAACTCGGTGAAGCCGCCTGTGTCGGCCTGGATGCTGCGCAGCAGGTCGACGTGGCGCGCAAGGTGCATCGGCGTCTCGAGGTGGCCGTACATGATGGTGGACGTGGTGGGCACGCCGAGGGCGTGGGCCGTGCGGATGATCTCCACCCACGTGGCGGTGTCGAGCTTCTTGTGGCTGAGAATCTCGCGGACGTCGTCGTCGAGGATCTCGGCTGCCGTACCCGGAATGGTGTTGAGGCCGGAGGCGACCAGCTCGCGGATGTACGAGCGGTAGTCCATGCCCGCGCGCCTGGCGCCGTAGAAGATCTCCATCGGCGAGTACGCGTGGATGTGCAGGGCAGGGAACGTCTCGCGGATGGCGCGCAGCAGCTTGAAGTAGCCGTCGGCCGGCATCTCCGGGTTGATGCCGCCCTGCATGCACACTTCGGTGGCGCCGCGTTCGACGCCGTCGCGAATGCGCGCGAGCACACTCTCGGTGGAATCGTCGTAGGCCAGCGGACTGTTCTTGAGGTGCGCGAACGCGCAGAACTTGCAGCCGACGAAGCAGATGTTGGTCCAGTTGACGTTGCGGTTGACCACGTAGGTGACCACGTCGCCGACGTCTTCGCGGCGCACGTGATCGGCCGCCGCCACCAGCGCGGCAAGGTCGTTGCCGCGCAGCGAGAACAGGTGCGCGCCTTCGTCCACGCTCGGGCGCGTGCCGCCCAGGGCGCGCGACAGGATTCCGGCGGTGTACGAGTCGACGCTGGCGAGGCGCGTCTCGAGCGCGCGCTCGTCGTCGAGCAGGAATTCGACGCGGTCGGGATGGGTCTCGGTCTGGTAGCTCACTGCAGAGCCTCCTGACGGAAGCCGCCGCGGCCCCGCACGTGACCGGCCGCCTCGAGCATGGCCGGCGCCATCCATTCTTCGGAAAGATACTCGTCGTAGACCGGCAGGCGCGGCGCGAGCTTGAAACCCTGTTCGCGGCACGTGGCCGCCAAGCTGGTGACAGCTGGCCACGCGGCCTCGGGGTTCACGTAGTCCTTGGTCAGCGGCGAGATGCCGCCCCAGTCGTTGATGCCGGCGCGGATCAGGTGATGCAGGTTGTCGGGGCTCAGGTTGGGCGGCGCCTGCAGGTTCATCTCGGCGCCGAGGATGATGCGCGCGAGCGCGACGGTGCGCACCATCTCCTCGTCGCTCATGTCGGGAGCGGCGGACATGCCGGTGCATTCCTTGGCGCGGAAGTTCTGCACGATCACTTCCTGGATGTGGCCGAACTGCGCGTGCAGGCGGCGCAGCGCCAGCAGGCTTGCGATGCGCTCGGCCTCGTTCTCGCCGATGCCGACGAGGATGCCCGACGTGAACGGAATGGCGAGCTGGCCGGCCTCGCGGATCATGCGAAGGCGGCGCACCGGTTCCTTGTCGGGCGCGTGCTGGTGCGGCATGCCGCGGTCGCGAAGGCGCGGGCTCACGTTCTCGAGCATCAGGCCCATGCTCACGTTGAAGGGCCTCAGCATTTCCATCTCGGATCTGGACAGCAGGCCGGCGTTGGTGTGCGGCAGCAGGCCTTCGCCGAGCGACACCCTGCACGCGAGCGCGACGTACTCGGCGGTGGAGCCGACGTCGTAACGGGCGAGGAAGTCGAGGAAGCCGCGGAATGCGATCTCGGGCTTGTCGCCGAGGCACATCAGCGCCTCGATGCAGCCGAGCTCGCGTCCGTGGCGCGACCACTTGCCGATCTCCTCGGGCGTCATCGTCCATTCGCCGGCGGCGCCCGGATCGCGACGGAACGTGCAGTAGGTGCAGCGGTCGCGGCACAGATTGGTGACGGGCAGGAAGACTTTGGGCGAGTAGGTGAGCGTGCGGCCGTGCACGTCGTCGCGCATCTCGCCGGCGATCTCGCACAGCGCGCTGACGTCGCAAGCGGGGATCTGGAGCAGGGCGTAGGCGTCGTCGTCGAGAAGCGGCTCGCGCCTGGCGGCTTTCTCTAGGGCAATGTCCGCCGGATTCGCCATCGAGGTTCGGGTGTACGTAGCGGCTTCAGGGTTGTCAACGCGCCGCGTCCGGACAGTCGATGCCGAGTTTGTCCATTCGGTACTTGAGGATTCGCCGGGTGGTGCCGAGCAGGTCGGCCGCGCGCGTCTGGTTGAAGTAGGTCTGTTCGAGCGCCTCGCCGATGATGTCGCGTTCGAACTCGTCGACGGCATCCGACAGCGACTTCGACCCGTTCAGCACGGAGTTGCGGGCATCGCCTCCGCCTTCGACGACCGCGCCCTCGCCGAGGTCGGACGGAAGCTGGTCGACGCCGATCACCGGCGCGCCGCCGCTCAGCACCAGCAGGCGCTCGATCACGTTCTCCAGCTCGCGCACGTTGCCCGGCCAGCGGTGTTCGATCAGGCGGTCGATCAGGGCCGGCGCCAGCTCGCGCGGCGGCATGCCGAGCTCCTCGCTCTTGCGTGTGAGCAGGTGGCGGATCAGATGGGGGAGGTCGCCGCGCCGGGCGCGCAGAGGCGGCAGCTCCACCGACACGACGTTGAGGCGGTAGTAGAGGTCCTTGCGGAAACGGCCTTCGCCGATGGCTTCGAGCAGGTTGCGGTTGGTGGCGGCCACCACGCGCACGTCCACGTGCTGGGAGCGCGGCGCGCCGACGCGCTGGATCTCGCCCTCCTGCAGCACGCGCAGCAGCTTGGCCTGCAGGCCCGGGCTCATCTCGCCGATCTCGTCGAGGAAGATGGTGCCGCCGTCGGCCGCCTCGAAGCGGCCGATCTTCTTCTCGACGGCGTCGGTGAAGGAGCCGCGCTCATGGCCGAACAGCTCGCTCTCGAGCAGGTTGTCGGGGATGGCCGAGCAGTTGAGGATGATGAGCGGTTTGCCGGCGCGCGGGCTCTGGTAGTGGATGGAGCGGGCGATCAGTTCCTTGCCGGTGCCGGACTCGCCGGTCACGAGCACCGTGGAGCGCGTGGCGGCCACCGCCGAGATCGTCTTGAAGACGGCCTGCATCTCCGGCGACTCGCCGATGATGTTCTCGAAACGGTAGCGCTTCCCGACGGCTTCGCGCAGTTCTTCGACTTCCTGCTTGAGTTTGGAATGCTCGGTGGCCCGCTCGGCCACCAGGCGCAGTTCCTCGATGTCGAAGGGCTTGGTCAAATAATCGAAGGCGCCGAGCTTCATCGCCGTGACGGCGGTCTTCAGGGTCTTGGTGGCGGTGAGCATCACCACGGCGACGCGCGAGTCGCGCGCGCGGATGCGCTCGAGGGTCTCCAGGCCGTCGATGCCGGGCATCAGCACGTCCAGGAAGACGAGGTCGCAGCGGTTGGTGGCGAGCCAGTCGAGGGCGGCCTCTCCGGACGCCACGGCCACAGGCTCGCAGGCGTCCTTGAGGACCATCCTTACCGACTCACGAACTCCGGCTTCGTCGTCTACGATCAGGACTACCGGCTTGGTCGTCATGTTTTCCTTCCTCTACCTGCGGCAGGCGCCAGCGAAGGCGCATCAGCCCATCCTCAACATCCACTTGAAGTTCGCCGCCGCTGCGGCGCGCGGCATCACGCGCGAGCGCGAGCCGCCACGGAAGGCTCGCGCCCTCCACCCATTTCCCGAGTCGGTCGACCGCCGCCCCGCCCACCGCCATCCGAACCTCCAGCTCCCCCCCCACCACATCCGCCTCAAAAATGGGGTCAGACCCCATTTTTCCGCGGGAGCGGCATTCGGCGACGATGGCGGTGGCGACGAAGCGGGCCAGCGCGGGGTCGGCGTGGACCCACAGCGAGCGGCGGGCGGTGATCGTGAGCGCGTCGCCGGCGCCGGCGGCGTCGACGGCTTCGCCGAGCAGATCGACCATGTCGATGCGGGTGGGCGCGGACGGCGTCAGCTCGGCGTAGCTCTGCAGGAACTCGAGATGCTCGTCCACGCGATCGCACGCGTCGATGGCCAGGCGGGCAAGCTCGCTCGTGTCGTCGCCGGCGCTGGCGGCCTGCAGGCCGGCGAACGTCTTGATCGTGGACATCGGGTTGCGGATGTCGTGTGCGAAGGCGGCGAGCAGGCTCTCGACGCCGGCATGGGCGGCGCCCGTGGCGTTGGCGGCAATGCCAGCGTGTTCAGCGGGTTGCGTGTCGTCGGTTGAAGTGGATTCGGAAGGTCGCGCCGCGCGCGCAGCGGCCATGTCGCCCAGCGCAACGACGACGGCGCGGCGCGGCGCGGAGGTCTCGTGCGACTGCGGCGTCGCCAAGTCGGGTCGTCCAGCGCTCTCCGCGGACGCCTCCGAAAAATGGGGTCTGACCCTGTTTTCTGTGGGCGGGGCGGCGTCCTCCCGAAAAAGGGGTCTGACCCCATTTTCTGGGAAGTGGGCGGGGGCGAAGTGGAGGTGTCGGGGCTCGATGTGGTGCGCGCCGCCGGTGCCGGCGGCGATTACGCTGCGCGTGACGACGGCGGTTAGCTCGGCGAGGTTGCCGGGCCACGGGTAAGTCTCGAGTACGCGCGTGGCGTCGTCGCTCAGCAGCACGCGCCCGGCGCCAAAGGCCGCGGCCGCAACATCCGATCCGATGGCGACGGCCAGCCCCGCGATGTCCCCGCGTCGCTCGCGAAGCGGCGCGAGCCGCAGCGACACGCGCGCGAGCGCGTCGTGAAGACTGCGAAGCAGCGTGCCGTCCAGAACAGCCGCTTCGACCTCATCCCCCGACGTCACCGCCACGCGGCGTTCCGGCTCCAGCGCAAGGAAGCGCTCGAAAGCGCGCTGCTCGCCGATCGGCCGCTCGTCGAGGGCCGGCACCCACAGCACGCGCTCCGGATCTCCCAGGCGAGACAGCGCCGAAGCCAGCGAATCCGACTCGTCCCACACCACCGGCTCGCGGTCCCGATCCCACGCGAGCGCCAGGGCAGCCGCCACGTGATCCGTCCCGGTGCCCGCCTCGCCGACAATCCATGCAGGCCCGCGAAGCCGGCAAGCCGCCGCCAACGTCGGCACCACGCTGGCCGCCACCCAAGGCTTGCCGAGCCAGGCCGAAATCCGTACCTGTCCCGGATTATCGGAAATCGGGGACAGGTACGGATTTTCGGTTTCCCCCACGGTGCATTCGAGCAGGGCGCGAACGTTGTGGCGCAGGTCAATGAGATCGAAAGGTTTTTTGAGAACTGCGACCGCCCGATCGCCGAAGGAAGCGGGATCGATGGTAGTGCGTTTGGCCACCAGCAGGAGCAGCGGCACGGCGCTGTCGGGAAGCCCGCGGGCCTCCCGCATGGATCCGGGTTCCGCGATGACAAGGTCGGCGTCCGGCGTAGCGGCCCCGCGATGACACTCGACGACCACATCCGCGCCCAGCGCGGCGCGTACCGCCGTGGCGGTGCCGCCCGAGACATCGAGAAGCGCGATTCGGGTCATCTACAGTACGGGCTCCGCGAGTACGGGCTCCGCGAGTCGCTGCTCCGTGAGCATGGGCTCGGCAAGGACCGGCTCCCTGCGCTGCGGCTCCGAGAACTCCGCGCGCAAGGCCTCCCGGCGTGCCGACTCCTGCACCGACTCGCGCGCCGCCTGCCCAACCGTCAGCAGCCCGATCCGGAACGTCGTCCCGCCCCCCGGCGCCGTCTCCACCGCAATCGACGCTCCCGCGTCGTCGAGCAGCGACTTCACCATCGCGAGTCCAAGCCCCGTGCCTTCGCGACGCGTCGTGAAGAACGGCTCGAAGATCCGCGCGGCCACGTCGGCCGGCATGCCCGGCCCGTCGTCGGACACCTCGATCTCCAGGCCCCCCGACGGCCGCGGCAACGCGGCCACCCGCACGCGCCCCCGGCCGTCGCAGGCCTGGATGCCGTTGACGACAAGGTTGATCACAACCTGCCTGAGCTTGTCCTCGTCAAACGCCGCGCGCTCGGCGAGCTCGGCGCACTCGAACTCGAGCATTACGCCGGCGCTGCGCGCATGGCTGCGCAGCAGCAGGCAGGTGCGCTCGACGCAGTCGGCCAGGTCGGTGCTTGCCGCGCTGTCATCGTCGCAGGCCGCCTCGGCCGGTCGCGCGTAGCTCAGGATCTCTCCGACCAGCGTCGAGATACGGTCGATCTCGGACAGCGTGAGGTCGAGAAAAGTGCTGCGAAATTCTTCGTCTGCGTGACGCTCCGGAAGGAGCTGCGTGAAGGTGCGGATGGAGACGAGCGGGTTGCGGATCTCGTGAGCGAGGCCGGCCGCCATGCGCCCCACCGACGCCAGCCGCTCGGAGCTGAGCGAAGCCGCGCGCAAGGACGCCACTTCGGCGGCGAGGGTCTCGCGCGCTGCCAGCACGGCAATGCGTGCGCCGACGCGGTTGCAGAACTCGAGGTCTTCGCAGGAGTAGGGCGTGCGGTCGGGACGCGGGCCGAGGGCAACGACGCCGAGCAGCACGCCGTCGTCGGAAATGGGGAAGACGAGCTCGAACGCGGCCGCAGCCATCGCGGGATCGAGCGGCGCGACCGAAAGGCCGGCCGCTTCGCCGCGACGGATCGCGCGTGGCCGTACCAGCAGCGAGCGCGGGGCGCGCATCAGGATCTCGGCCGCTGCATCGACATCGGCGGCCAACACCTGGTCGCCGCAGCGAAAAATGTACGAACCGCCGCGACACATGAGAGCCGCGTAGGCGGGCCGCAGCGCGAGTCGGATGGAGTCGAGGGCCGCGCGGGCGAACTCCTCGGTGGACGCGGGATTCTTGACGGCACGGTCGAGAAGGTAGGCGCACTCGGCATGACGGCCGCGCATGGTCTGGCCGGCCTTCACCGCGGACTCCGCGCGTCGCCGGACGCCGCGAGGCCACGCTCGCGCACCACGTCATCAATGAAAGGAACTCGCCGACTCCGCCCCATTCCCCAACCTCCAGCGCCCACGCCCCTGGGCCGCACTCACCGCCACCCCGCCGATGCGAGTCGCAGCAGGATACAGTGCCACTTCACAGGGGGTCAACTTTCGCAGCAGCACCTTTCAAAGATAAAAAATGGGGTCAGACCCCTTTTTGAATGGTGGTCATGCGCGCGGCGCAATTAATGGGGTCAGACCCCTTTTTCGTAAAAGGGGTCTGACCCCATTTTTTCGGTCAGGCGGGTTGGCTTTCCACGGCGCGGCGGCGGCGTCGCCAGCGGTTTCGCGCGGCGGCGAACAGCAGCACGGCGGCGCCGATACCGAGGAAGTAGTGACCGCCGCGTCGCACGATGCGGTAGTACTCGTACTTGATCGCCGCGCTCTCGTAGAAGAGTTGCGCGTCGGTGGAAGGGTCGAGGATGGACGGCGTGCCCGAGAACGGCAGCCGCACCGACTCGCCGCCGGCCGCGATGGCCGCCTGCTTGCGCGCGCGCCACTCGTTCATCTTCGAGTTGCCGGCCAGCGTGTTTGCCACGCCGAGTGCGATCAGCGAGATCCCGACGATCACCAGAATCTTGCCGGGGCTGCGGGCCATGCGCTCGGGTGTAGCAGCGCGGGCGCGGCAATGGCAGTGCGGCTGCGCCGCAACCGCAACGGCGTGCGGGCTTGCGCGACGGCATTTGAGGGCAGCCGGTGCGCTCCGTATGTTCCCCGCGTGACCACCGTACACGCGAGCGCCTGCAGGTGCCCCACAGCGACGGCCAGGCCCCATGCGTGACCGCACCGACCAGGACGGGCACGTCCGCGTGACGCCGCCCGCCAAGACCCAGCGCCGCCGCGGCGCCCGCGCCACCTCCGGCGACATCGTCACCCAGGATTGGGGCTGCGTCGCCTATGAGGACGCTCTTGCGCGCCAGCTCGCCCTCCACACCCGGCGCGTGGCCGGAGAAGTTCCCGACACGCTTGTCCTCGTGTCGCACCCCGCCACGTTCACGCTCGGCCGCCAGGCGCCCGAGGCCGACATCGTGCTCGACCGCATCGAACTCGAGCGGCGCGGCATCGCGGTGGCGCGCAGCGACCGGGGAGGGCGGGCCACCTACCACGGCCCCGGCCAGGTCGTGCTCTATCCGATCGTGTCAGTGGCCGATCTCGGCCTCGGCACGAAGGACTGGGTCTGCCTGCTCGAGAGCGCGCTCATCGACACGCTGGCCGATTACGGCGTGCACGGGCACAGACGGCCCGCGACGGCCGGCATCTGGACGACTGATCGCAGCGACGCTTCTGTGCAGCCCGGCACCGCCCCCGAAGCCGCAACTCCGGACCGGCGCGCAGTCGCCGATCCCGCGCTCACGAACAGCGAGGCCGGTTCGAAGATCGCATCGCTCGGCCTGCGCGTCTCGCGCGGCGTCAGCTACCACGGCGTTGCACTCAACACCGGTTTGGATGCGTCGGTTTTCGACTGTATCGTCACCTGCGGCGTTCGCGGAGAAAGCGTGACGACGATCGCACAAGCCACCGGCATCCGTCCCGACGACGCCGAAGTGGGCACGCGACTGGCCCGCCACGTCGAGCGAAGAATCCTCGAAGCACGCGGCCCCGGCGCGGCCTCTTGCGAAACGCCAGCCTGACCCGCGATGCTTCTGCCAACCACTCAGCCAAGCGAGAACCGAACTGCGATGACCACGCGCTCCCGTCGTGACCCTCACGCGCTCGCCGATGCCATGCTGGCCGGCGACGACCGCGTGGCCCTGGCCCGCCTCATTACCGTGGTCGAGAACCGCATGGCCGACAGCGCGTCCGTGATGTCGCGCGTCTACAAGAAGTGCGGCCACGCGTTCACGCTCGGCATCACCGGCCCTCCGGGCGCCGGCAAGTCCACCATCACCAGCGGCCTCATCGGCCACTGCCGCGCGCGCGGCCTCAGCGTAGGCGTCATCGCGATCGACCCGTCGAGCCCGTTCTCGGGCGGCTCGGTGCTCGGCGACCGCATCCGCATGCAGAAGCACTTCCTCGACGAGGGCGTGTTCATCCGCAGCCTGTCCACGCGCGGCAGCCACGGCGGCCTGACGCGCGCCGGCCGCGACATCGTGCGGCTCATGGACGCGGCCGGCAAAGACGTCATCATCATCGAGACCGTCGGCGTCGGCCAGACCGAGCTCGACATCATGGAAGTGGCCGACACCGTCGTCGTGGTGCTGGTGCCCGAAGCCGGCGACACCGTGCAGGTGATGAAGGCCGGCCTTCTCGAGATCGCCGACGTGTTCGTCGTCAACAAGGCCGACCGCGACGGTGCCACGAAGATGCGCACCGAGCTCGAGATGATGCTCTCGCTCAAGTCGGTGGAGGAGTCGGCCGCCGCCGGGTGGAGAACTCCGGTGCTGATGACGAAGGCTGCGATGGGCGAGGGGCTCGAGGAAGTGCTCGACGCGTCGCTGCGCCACCGCGATTTCCGCAGCGAGAACCCGCTGCACGAGCGCAACGCGCGCCGGCTTCGCGCCGAGGTGATGGAGATCTGCGAAGAAGAAGTGATGCGCCGCCTGGTGGCTTCTGCCAAAAGCACGCCGATCAGCGACGTGCTCGAGCGCGTCGGCCGCGGGACGGAAGATCCGTACAACGCGGCGCTCGAGATCCTGGGCGACCGCGAGAAGCTCTCGACGATTCTTTCGGCGACGCGCGAGGATTGAAGGTTCTTGTTCTGGCGAGGGGTGGCTGCTCGCTATTGCGAAGGCCTGCGCCCGCGAAGCGCTACCGGAAGGCCTTCGGCGGCTCCGGCGCGCGTTTGACATCCCGCGGTGGGGCAGCGAAAAACCCCGGCTCACTCCAAGGTTAGGCGATGTAGCTCAGGTGGTTAGAGCGAGGGCCTCATAATCCCTAGGTCGGTAGTTCGAGTCTACCCATCGCCACCACCTTCCCGCAGCACGTCCGACCCCGTCTCTTCGAAAGCAGAAGGGTTCGCGCGGTTGCGTCCCGAACCGGCTAACACGTCACGATCGCTTACGCTTCGGACTACCAGGTCGGTGGCTTCCTGCACTTTCACGCCTTGCTGGCCTACGAGTTTCCATCTGCTCTGTGCGCCGACGCGCTCGAATCGCTGCATCGCCCGTGGGCCGTTTCGGATCGAGAGGCGGGCTGGACCTACTTTCGTCGATACGACCCAACCCGCGGCGCCGCGTGGTACACGGCCGGCCACCGCGAGGTTGCGGTGGGCATCGCCTGTCCGCGTCGCTGCGCTTGCCGTCGTTCCGCTGGTAGCCGGTTGTCACGCTGTCCGATCTAGGGCGGCACGAACCGGCGGAGCTTTGCTCGTCGGATCGGTCAAGAATCGTCAACGAGCGGCGGGGAGCTGTACTCGAATCCTCGAATTGCGCCCGGCCGGCGCGCGTGCAGGCCGACCGAACGCCGCGCACGCCGAGTTTTGCGACTTTTGCGTGCTGAAACCGGTAGGCGCGCCAACCGTCCGAAGCGTTCATTTTTGTGGGCTTTGTGGGCCGAAACCGTGCCTTCCGGTGGGGGTTGTGGCAGTTGTGGCGGCCACTACGCAGTTTGCAGAAACGGTCTTCGTGATCGGGAATTGTGGCGATTGTGTCGTGCATATCGGCTTTCGGCCGAGGCCTCGTCCTCAGGGTTTTGTCAGTTTTGTCACTGCCAGCGGGTCTACGGCTGCCGGCAGTGTGGGCCGGCTTGTCGCGCACCGGCTGCTCGGCGACACGAGGCGGGCGCTCGCCGGCTCGCCGCCCGCACTTTGGACGGTCTGGCACAGCGTCGATTGCTTGCTACCCCTCCGGCAACAAGCATGGCCGGCCCACGTCGGCCTTACGCGCCGGGCCGCCCGTGGCACGATAGTCAGCGCTGAGCCGGAGGTGTCAAAATGGTTCTGGTACGGATCGGGGACATCGTCTCGTTTGCTCCGAATGTCGGGGTTCACGTACACCGAGAGGCGCTCGAAGCCTCCGACCGGGAGGTGCTCGCAGCGATCCGGACCGCGTACGCGCACATCGACGACAAGCCTCTACAGGACGCCTGCTGCGGTGCCTCAGGGCCGCTACGCGATGTAGGTGTAGTCACCTACGAGGAGTACCTTGGACTTCTCGATCGAATCCGTATCGACGATGCAGGTCAGCGCGCGAAACGGGTCCACACGAAGCGGCGGCGCGCCGAGTACAACGGTCGGCGTTCCCGCCTGGTGCTTGCGCTTATCGAGGCTGGGGTTCCGCACGTCTGCGCGGAGCCGGGCTGCGGCGACATCGAGGCGCTGACCGTCGATCACGTAGTGGCGCTATCACGGGGTGGAACGGACGACCTCTCTAATCTTCGGTTCCTTTGTCGAGTGCACAACAGCCGCAAGCGAGATCGATAGCGACGTCCAGTGAGGCTTCTCAATGTCCAATGCTGTGCTTCTTGACATGGATACCGAAGGCGAAATCTGGGTCGATGCCGTTGCACCAATTGAGGTGCTCACCGAGAAAGCTGCTCCTTTTCGAGTAGCGATCCGAGGCAGGGTCGGAGGCCAAGGCCACTTGCGAGCCGCAGTGTGGCTGAGAACTGAACGACTCGAAGTCCCGCGGCTGATCGACAATCTGTTGCGCGCATTGGACGACGCGCGTCGGTCGGGCGCCGACGCCGTTGTTCGGCCCGTGATGGTACGAAGTCCGTCGAATGGCGGCATCAACCGCGAGAACGGCAACCTTAGCCTGGCGCTCAATACGATTTCCGGTGCGGAACTGAGATTGGAAGTGCCGTATCCGCAAAGTGGCACGCTTGTAGAAGTGGTAAACCGCGCGGTGGCCGCCGCGGCCAAGTGGCACGACGAACACAACCTAGAGGTCCCCGGCACACCCCGCGAATACTCTGCTGTTCTCGAAGCCGAGCAAATAAAGGTTGCCGAGGAGGTCGGCGGGAAACGGCCGTTGCTGTCGGTTCGGTTGACCGGTGGGGCGCAGTTCGCGTTTCTCCTCGACCGGAAGATGCTTGAAGAGCTTCGTTCGAGACGAGTCCGTACGCCCGAGCGCGAGGATGATCGGCGACAGCGTGACCTGTACTCGACTGTCGCTGACGAGATCGAATGGCTTCACGATGAGTGGTGCGTGACGTTCGCTCCACCGTCCGATGCTGCGTTGCGGCGCGGTAGTGCGGCTTTGCGTCTACTGCTGACCGACAACGGTATTCAGAAGGCCTGGCGCCACCATGGACTCGACAGCCGGCAGCCCGAAGTCTTTGCTCCGGACGTCGAGGCGCTCGCCAGGGAACATGGCTTCGAGCTTCGCCATGTGGCGGCAATGGTCGCAGGCGGAGGCTGTGTCGATGGCGTCGAGACGGCGATGTTCGGGATGGTTGCAACGTACAATCCGAACACCGGTCAGGGGCCGGATGCGGAGTCGGGCTTCGCCGTTATGACCACGATGATCGCGCGTGACGTTCGCGGCGAGTACGAGATCGGACCGCTCCATGAATTCGTCCGTCGAGCGTGGAAGCTGAACGACTACGTACGCTCCGTTTCGGTCGTGCGTCGTGGAACGGTCGCGTCTCGCGGCGAGGTTGTCCAGTATTTCGCCAACTTTGCCGGCGGCGTACACCTCGGGCGCGCTAGTGCCGGCGGGCGCAAAGACGCGAAGGAACGAAATGAGCTAATTGCCGAGTTGGAAGGGAATTGTTCTATGACGTCGCCTCGGCTCACGATGGACGGCTTGCACTTCGAGTTGCTATCCATCGGTCAGGCTCTCGGCAACTCGCCCGATTTACTCCGTTTGGCTGCGAAAATTCGAGAGGCCGAGGCGTCGGCACCGTCCTAGCGAATGGCTTTTCTTGGCTCGTCGAAGCCGTTAGGAAGCGAGAAATGTACTGCGGCAACTGCGGCACAAGGCTCGAAGGCGAGACCCGATTTTGCGGGGGTTGCGGCGCCGCCGTGACCGCCACCACACGATCCACAGCGACGACTGAACCGGCCGCTACGACGTCGGACTCTTACGACGCCTTCGGCCTAGCGGCTATCGGTTTGGGGCTCGGTTCTATCGTGATGCCCTACTTTGCGGCGGTCTTTCTATCGGGGAAGCCGGGGGCTCGGTACGGCCGGAATGGTGCTTTCAGGATTGGGGCTGATCGGCGTCGCGTATGTTTCCAACCAGATTGGCCAGATCATGAAAGACCCGTTCGCCCCCAACCCGCTCGTGGCCAGTGATCCGCCCATAGTTTCCCTAGCAGAGTACGAGCGGCTTCGAGAAGGGATGACCTATTCCGATGCCGTCGGGATCATCGGCGCGAGCGGCCAGGAACTCAGTCGCTCGGACATCGCCGGCTACTCGACCGTAATGTACTCATGGAGCAACTCTAACGGCTCGAACATGAATGCGATGTTCCAGAACGGTCGACTGGCTAATAAGGCACAGTTCGGGCTGCGATAATCCGCGTCCGACGGGCTCCCGTCCGGTCTGGGCGTTGTCGCTTGGCGGGCAGGTCGGCTGGGGCAGATGACCTACCGTGGCTGCTGCGCTCCGGCTTTGGACGCTGCATTACAAAAACCGGCGACGAGCGAGTGGAAGTCTGCGTTTGGTAGATGCTCAGCGACGT
>JBHEOD010000084.1:0-16542 GCA_046261745.1 Binatia bacterium | reverse complement strand
AACCGCCGACGACGTGCTGGTCGAGCCAGTCGAGTTCGACGCGGAGCTGGTCGGCGGAAAATCCCACGGCGCCGAGTACGCCGAAGCCGCCGGCGTTGCTGACGGCGGCGACCACGTCGCGGCAATGGCTGAAGGCGAAGATCGGGAACTCGATTCCGAGGCGCTTGCAGATTTCGGTTTTCACGGGGCTTTCCTCCGGGGCTTGGATTGAGAACGGGATGCTTCGGGACCGGGGCCGGTGTCGCGCCCGCGGTCTCGCGTCGGCTTCGTTGTCGCGGGCGCGGGCACCGGCGAAACGGGCGCGAGCAGGCGCGCGCCGAGCAGGGTGAGCGTCTCACGCAGGCGCTTCTCGAGGGGATAGTTCGCGTCGTTGATCCAGTGGGTCATGGCGCCGATCACGACGGAGACGAGGATCTCGGCCGTGAGCTCCACGTTGAGGTCGTGCGGGATGTCGCCGGCGGGGGCGCTGCCGTCGCGTCCGCGCTCGAGAAGGCGCACGAAGTCGGCCTGCATGGACGCGAGCTCTGCACCGGCTTCGCCGGGCCGGGAGGTACGCAGAACCGCCATCAGCACACGACGGGTCATCTCGGGTGCGCGCCGCACGAGTTGGGCGCTGCGTTCGGCGAAGCCCTGCAGGCGCTCGACGCTCGTCACGCGACGCTCGAGTTGCTCGTCGACGAGGCGGCGGAAGCGCGAGAATACGTCCTGGCCCACCTCCCTCAGCACGTCCTCCTTGCTGCGGAAGTGATTGAAGAATGTGGCCGGCGCGATGTCGGCAGCGGCGGCGATCCGCTCCACCGTGGTGGCGTCGTAGCCGTCACGCGCGAACAACTCCGCCGCCGTGGCAAGAATGCTCTGGTGAAGCTCGCGGCGGCGCCGGCTGCGGCGGCCTTCACCGGCTTCTGTCCCCGCCGGGGCGGGGCTGTCGTCCTGTTGGAGCATCGAGTTTCTCCAATCTTGGAGAAACTCCACCTTGAAGCAAGCCGCGACAATCCGGCGACAGGTACGGAGTTCTCGGTAGCCGCATCAGCGGGCGTGCGGCGTGCCGACGTCAAAAATGGGGTCAGACCCCATTTTTTCTGAATGGGGCGTTTCTTGCACACGTGGGGCAGGGCGGCCGCCCGCCGGCGGTGAACGGGAACGCGGATTGCGCCGGGTTCCCCCTGTTTTCGCGACGGTTCCGGCGAAGTGGTAACGAGCGCTGCCGCTCAAGGAGCTTCCTGAATTCGATGAACTCTCTCTACGATGAGAAAAAGCGCACTGCCGCCGAAGCTGCCTCGCTGATGAGGCCCCGCGACCAACTCGCCGTTCCGCTCGGCCCCGGCCAGCCTGGAGCGTTCCTCGAGGCGCTCGGGGGATGCGACTTCGAACAGCTCTCGCTGTTCGGCGCGCTGCTGCTCGCGCCGTATTCGGTGCTGTTCAAGCCAGGCGTCAAGGTGCTCTCCGGGTTCTACGGACCCGTCGAGCGCGTGCTGCGCGCCCAGGGCATGGACGTGGAGTTCATTCCGGCCGACTTCCGGCGCTTCGCGCCCGCCATGCGCAAGCTCGCGCCGCGCGTGATGGCCACCGCCGCCGCGCCGCCTGATGCGCAAGGGCGCATGTCGCTGTCGCTCCATGCGGGAGCCAGCGTGGACGAGTTGCATCGAGCCGGCGCGGACCCGAACCGGCTTCTCATCGTCGAGGTGAACAAGAACCTGCCGCGCACGCTCGGTGTCGAGCCCGACCACACGCACTCGCTGTCGGTCGAGGAAGCCGACGTCATCATCGAGAGCGACGCGGCCTTGCCGACGCTGCCCGAGATGGCTCCGTCCGAGGTGGAGCACGCGATCGCCGAGCAGATCCGGCCTTACGTGAAGGAGGGCATGACGCTGCAGACCGGCATCGGCGGCATCCCGAGCACGGTGGTCGAGATCCTTGCGGCGTCGGGCGGCGGCGACTACGGCATCCACTCCGAGATGTTCACGACGGGCCTGATGAAGCTTCACGAAGCCGGCAAGATCACCAACCGCAAGGGAATCTACGACGGCTTCTCCGTGGCCACCTTCGCGCTGGGTACCGAGGAACTGCACCACTGGCTTCACGAGCAACCCGATGTGCGCTTCCTGCCCGTGCACCTCGTGAACGACCCGGCCGTCATCGCGCGCAACCGGCGCATGCTGTCGATCAATGGGGCGCTGGCCGTCGACCTGTACGGGCAGCTCGCGGCCGACACGATCGACGGGCGGCAGTTCTCGGGCATTGGCGGCGCGGAGGATTTTGTCTGCGGCGCGTCGTTCTCCGAGGGCGGCCATTCGATCGTGTGCCTTCCGTCGACGGCGAACGTCGGCGGCAAGACGATCTCGCGCATCGTCGCGGAGTTCGGCGCCGGATCGATCGTCACCACGCCACGCCATCAGGTGGACGTCGTCGTGACCGAGTACGGCGCGGCGGAGCTGGCCGGCCTGACGGTTCGAGAGCGCGCCGACGCGTTGGCGAGGATCGCGCATCCCGACTTCCGCGATGCGCTGCGCGACAGGCGCATCGGCCGCGCGTAGCGCCCGCGAAAATGGGGTCAGACCCCATTTTCGCGGAAATCTGTACCTGTCCCGGATTTACGCGAGGGCGGCGAGGGCCTTGCGGATTTCGGATTCGAGGGCCGGGTCGGCTACGTGCCCGTCGTCGGTGAAGTGGCGGCGGGCGACGACGAGCGAGGCTTCGAAGACGAGGCGGCAGCCCATCACGCGAAGCGTCGGTGCCAGCGCGGCCCAGGCATGGGTGGCCCCTCCCGGTCCGGCCATCAGCAGCGCGACCGGCTTGTCGGTGAGCTCGCTACTGGAGACGAGCCAGTCGAGCGCGTTCTTGAAGGAGCCGGGGACGCCGTGCGCGTACTCGGGGCACGAGATCAGCAACGCGTCCGCCTCTGCAACGAGTCGGCGCAGTTCGGCCACCGGCAGCGGCGCGATGGCGCCCTCTTCGTCGAGATCCGGCCGGAAGTGAGGCAGTTCGCCGATCTGCTGGTCGTAGAACGTGAACGTGTGCTCCGGCGCGACGGCTGCCGCCGCGCGCAGCAACGCGCTGTTGCTGGACGTCGCCTTGAGGCTGCCTGAGATCGCGAGGATGCGCATTGTCGATACCGCGCCCGTGAATCAGCCGAGGGCGCGCGCGAGAGCCGGCGCCGATTCGCGCGATCACGCCAGGTTGTGGAAGACCCTCTGGACGTCGTCGTCCTGCTCGAGCGCGTCGACCAGCTTGAGAACGTCCTTGGCCTGGTCTTCGGACAGCTCGATGGCCGAGCCGGGAATGTACTCGGACTCGGCCAGGATCGGCTTGAGGCCGCGGTCTTCGAGGGCCTTCTGGAGTTTTCCGAAATCGGCGAACGAGCAGCGGATCACGATCTGGGTTTCGCCCTTCTCGCCGGTGCTCTCGCCGAGTTCCTCGAGGCCGTCGTCGATCAACTCGAGCTCGAGGCTTTCCTGGTCGATGCCGGCCGGGTCGAGGCGGAACACGCCCATGCGCTTGAACAGAAAGCCGACGCTGCCGGTGGCGCCGAGGTTGCCGCCGCCCTTGCCGAGCACGTTGCGAACGTTGGCGACGGTGCGCGTGGGATTGTCGGTGGCTGCCTCGATCAGTACTGCGATGCCGTGCGGCGCGTAGCCCTCGTAGACGATCTCCTGGTAGTCGGCCACGTCCTTGCCGGCGGCGCGCTTGATCGCCGACTCGATCTTGTCCTTCGGCATGTTGACCGAACGGGCGTTCTGAACGACGCGCCGGAGCAGCGGGTTGGCGTCGGCGTCGGGGCCGCCGGCCTTGACTGCGATCACGATCTCCTTGCCGATACGCGTGAAGGCTTTCGCCATCCGGTCCCAGCGCGCGAACATCGTGTGTTTCCTGGTTTCGAAAATTCGTCCCATGGTCGTTTAGAAAGGATCCTTCTGAGTGAGATTGGGCGAGCTTCTGGACAATGTCGCCGAGAGATCATCCGCGCCGATGCGGCACGGGTGATTCGACAGCGGCCAGCATCCAGGGCGCGGCTGCGACCCTATCGCAGCAGCGGGCTTTTCCAACAGCGCCAAACGGTCGGTTCCGGAGGCGACCGAAGGGCGGCCGGCAGCATTCCTGTGCGGGAAAGCGCGTGAGGTCGACGCTGCGCGCGGCAGGTCGGCATCGCTTACCGGTGCGTCGGGTCACGGAGGTCCATCCGACGCCGTCACGATCGTGAAGGCGTCCCACGCGATCCTTGCAGAGGGCTCGCGCGCAAATTTTGGAGCAGGCCATCGCAACGAATCTGGACGTTTTCAGCAATGCATTTCGCCGGCTTCTGATCCTCGAGGGGTGCCTTCGGAGGACGTCCCTTCGCGGCGCGCGGCTGCTTTGGCTTTGACGCGCTTCGAAGATACGCCAGCCGCATGAGCCAAGCGGTCGCGCCGGCGCGCGAAATCATCCTGATCAACGTTTCGGGCGAGGATCGACCCGGAGTCACCAAGTCGCTGACGAGCATCCTTGCCGAGTACGGTGCCGTCGTGCTCGACATCGGGCAGGCGGTCATTCACGACCTGCTCACCCTCGGTCTCCTGGTCGAAGTTCCGCCGGGCGCAGCGTCGGGCCCGATCCTGAAAGACCTGCTGTTTCGCGCCCACGAGCTCGAGATGAAGATCCGTTTCACGCCGGTCACCGAAGACGACTACGAGCACTGGGTAGGGCAGCAGGGCAAGGCCCGCCACACCATCACGGTGCTCGGCCGGCGCCTTTCCGCCGAGCACATCGCGGCGGTCTCCACGGTACTCGCCGACCAGGGCCTCAACATCGACATGATCCACCGGCTCTCCGGCCGTATTCCGCTGCGCGACGAGCACCGCACCCCGTACGCGTGCGTGGAACTCTCGGTGCGGGGCACGCCGCGAGATGCGGCGGCGATGCGCGCGGCGTTTCTCGACGTCGCGCACGAGCACGACGTCGACGTCGCGTTCCAGGCCGACGATCTCTACCGGCGCAACCGGCGCCTGGTCGCCTTCGACATGGACTCGACGCTGATCCAGGCAGAAGTCATCGACGAGCTGGCCCGCGCGGCCGGAGCCGGCGAGCAGGTATCCGCGATCACCGAGCGAGCCATGCGCGGGGAACTCGATTTCAAGGAGAGCCTGCGGCTGCGCCTCGCCCACGTTGCCGGGCTCGACGCGGGCGTGCTCGAGGAGATCGCCGCCCGGCTTCCGCTCACCGAAGGCGTCGAACGGCTGATAGGGATTCTCAAGCGCATCGGCTTCAAGATCGCGATCATCAGCGGCGGATTCACGTATTTCGGCCTGCACCTGCAGCGGCGTCTCGGCATCGACTACGTTTATGCGAACGAGCTCGAGATCCGCGACGGCAAGCTCACCGGCAACGTCGTGGGCGAGATCGTCGACGGCGCGCGCAAGGCCGAGTTGCTGCGGGCGATCGCGCTCAAAGAGAACATCTCGCTTCAACAGGTGATTGCGGTCGGTGACGGCGCCAACGACCTGCCGATGCTGGCGATTGCCGGGCTTGGCGTGGCGTTTCGTGCCAAGCCCATCGTCAAGCAGTCAGCGCGCCAGCACCTGAGCGCGGCCGGCCTTGACGGCATCCTGTACCTGATCGGCGTGCGTGACCGCGAAACCGAAGACGCGCCTATGCCGGGAGAGGCGGCGATCCTTTAGGGGATCGTTCCCGGCCGGCTCCATGCGAAGCTGGTTCGACCGGCAGATTCGCGAGATCGCCGCCGACCGGGTGCTGCGGCTCTACGGTGTCGCGCTCGCCTGCGTGAACGTGCTCACGTTCGTGCACTGGCAGGCGAGCGGTCTCTCACGCACCCTCGCCGGCAACCGGACGCCGATCTGCTGGCCCTTCTGGGAGGACTGCCACGCATGGCGTGTCCTGACGGTGGAATCGGTTTCCGCCATCCTCGGGATCTATCTCGTGCTGTCGGTGGCGGCAGGCGCCTGCTTTCTTTCGAAACGGCACGTGCGTTGGGGCTACTTTGGCCTGATCCTGGTCAACGCGCTTCGCGTTGCGATCATGGTCCAGGACTTCACGCTCCGGGCCAACCAGCACTACATGGCAAGCTGGGCCGCGCTGGCCTTCCTGTTCTTCCCGCATCGCCGTGTTCTCGTTCCGGCGCTACTCGTGTCGTTCTATTTCTGGGCCGGCGTGCTCAAGCTCGACATGGAATGGCTCTCGGGAGCCGCGCTCTACAACAGGGAGAGGCTGTGGATACCGGACGCACTGGTGCCGGCAAGCTGCGTATACGTGGTCGTGCTCGAGATGGTGCTGATCTTCGGCCTGTATGCACGCCGAAGCTGGATCTTCTGGGCCACGTTCGGCCAACTCTTGCTGTTCCACGTGTACTCGTGGCCGATCGTCGGCTTCTACTATCCGATGCTGATGTTTGGACTGATCAGCATCTTCGCGTTGATCCGGCTGTCGGGGCCGCCCATGTCCTTGCGCAGTGTCGCCGGAACCGGGGGGCCGGCGGTGATTCTTCTCGGCGGATTCGCGTTGACGCAATTTCTTCCGGTCGCGTTTCCGGGCAATTCGGCGATCACCGGCGAGGGGCGCCTGTTTGCGCTCAACATGTTCGATGCGCGGGTGGTCTGCCACGCGTCGGCCACGCTCCGCACCGAGGACGGCCGTTCACGCAAGGTGTTCCTGTCGAACAAGTCGTATGCGAAGCGCATCGCGTGCGACCCGATCCTGTTCTTCAATCTCGCGCGCGAGAAATGCCGCGGCAGCGACCGCAAGGCGCGCGTGGTCGACCTCGACCTGAGCCTGCGCTCGCGCCGCACGACGGATGGCGAGTTCCGCGACGTGATCGACCTGCGCAACTTCTGCACGTCCGGCGTCACCTACGACATGTGGCGCCCCAACGACTGGATCCTGAAGTGAGCCTGCGTCGCGACTTCAGTCGCTGCATCGGATGACGGCGCGGGTGAAGTCGAGAAAATCATCGAGGTGCCCGGTGACGATCGAGCGGACGATCGCGAGGTCGAGGCGCCTGTAATCGTGGACGGCGACGTTCCGGAATCCCACCATGGCAAGCATTCGATCTGCCAAGGCCGGCTCGAGGAGGCCCGCTTCGCGAAGGAATCCGAACGCGTCCCGCGACTCCTGAGGGATACCCAGTCGTCGAACTCTGACCACGTGCATCGCCAGATCGATGGCCGCTTCGCACGCCCGCTGAAGGTTCAGGATGATCGAATCCTGGCGACGCTGGTCGGCCACAAGATTGCGCTCGTCACCATCGTACTCGTCGCGGACGCGGGCGACGCAGCGCTCGATCGTCGCAGCCTTGTTCAGGACGACGTCATCCACCGTAGACGCGACCTTCCGCCTTGATGCGCTGGAGGATCTCGCGCCTTTCCTCGTTCAGCCTGGCGTAGGAAGAGAACACGTAGTCTTCGAAGACGCTCTGCTTCGCAGGGTCGAACGTGGCCAGGACCTGCCCCTTGGCCACGACCTGCATGCGCAGAACGGTGGAGGCAGCAGCAAGATCGATGAGATCGACATTGCGATGCAGTTCCGCGGCCAGACTCTCCTGGACGCCGAAGCGACGCATGGCATCGATAGGGCCGTCGGGAAGGATGGCGAGGTCGATGTCACTGTCAGACCCCGCGCTGTTCTCGGCTGTCGATCCGAAGCGATAGATGGCAGCCGAATCGGGAAACTCGCGGCGGAGCACCCTTACGATGGCGTTGTCATCGATCACAGAAACGCACGATACGGGATGGATCGGCGCCAGGCAATGGTCGTGCGAAGAAGGTTGCGTGTGCGCTCCCGGATCACGCCGCCTGGCTTCGGGCGGCTGCCAGGTGCAGGCCCGCAATCGTTTTCGCGTCGATGATCTCGCCCCGAGTGATCATCGCCAGCGCTTCGTCGAACTCGAACTGATGAACCTCGATCTCTTCGTCGGCGCCGTGGGCCATCGTGCCAGTTTCGGTGCCGGTGGCCAGGTAGAGCCAGATGCGCTCGTCGGTGTACGCGGGCGTCGGCAACATCACTCCAAGACTCACGATCGAGCGCGCGCGAAAGCCGGTTTCCTCCTCGATCTCGCGCGCGATGCATTCGGCCGGAGCCTCACCGGGATCGAGCTTGCCGGCCGGGATCTCCCACAGCCACAGCCCCGCTGCATGGCGGTACTGGCGAAGCAGCACGATTCGCGTGTCGGTCGTGAATACGACGGCGGCCGCCGCGCCCGGATGCTTGAGCACGTCGAGCGTGCAGCGACGCCCGCTCGGAAGCTCGACCTCCTCGATGCCGAAGCTGCCGATGCGGCCGGTATGAAGAACCCTGCGAGAGAGCGTGCCCACCGACTCAGTCCGGATCGATGAATTCGGCCGGGCGCTTTGCGAGATTGGCCTGCACGGCTTCGATCTGGTTCGGTGTCTGCAGCACGCTGCGCTGCAGTTTCTCCTCGAGCGCGAGACCGGTCTCGTCGTCGGGGATCAGGTAGGCCTGGTCGATGAGGCTTTTCGCGGCGCGCATGGTGTTCGGTGCGCTCGCGGCAATCTGCGCGGCCAGTTCCATCGCGGCGGCGTGAGGGTCGTCGGATGCGCGCGTGCAAAGGCCGAGCGCGACGGCCTCCGTGCCCGACACGATGCGGGCGGTGAAGGTGAGTTCCTTCAGGACATCGGAGCGAAGCAGGTGCTTGAGGGTGCGTGTGCCGCTCATGTCGGGCACGAGTCCCCAGTACATCTCGCGAATGGAGAGCTTGGCGTCGGGGTGCACGATGCGGATGTCGGCACCGGCGGCGATCTGCAGTCCGCCGCCGTAACAGACGCCGTGCACCGCGGCGATGACCGGAACCGGGAGTTCCTTCCAGACGTAGGCCGCGAGCTGCGCGGTGTTGGCCGGGCTGCGGCCGTCGCGCGCGAGAAGGTCGGGACCGCCGCCGTCGGCGGCGAGCGCCATGAAGCTCGCGAAGTCGAGGCCTGCGCAAAATCCGCGCCCCTCGCCGGAAATGACGACCGCTCGCACGCCCTTCGTCCGGGCCAGCGTGCGGCCGGTCTCGATGAGGGCTTCGAACATTTCGTAGTCGAGGGCGTTGAGCTTGTCGGCGCGGTTCAAGCGCACGTCGGCGACGTGATCCGCGGTATGGACGACGACTCGGTCGGACATCGGACTCTCCTTGTCGACGCGCGCGGCGTCGAAGCTGATGCAGCGCTCGTCGCGCGCGCGGCGTCGGCGCGCGTGCGGGCGGGCCGCGCGTTTGCGGGTGCGACGACGCTTGCGCGTCCAGCGCGATGCGCTCCTTCTAGCCTTGACCCGGCCGTACCGGAAACGGCATGGGCCGAGCGCTTGCCTCGTGCCCGAGGCCGCGACATGACGTCCGCCGTCGCACACACTCCGCTCCCGGGCGCGGTGGAAGATCGCCGTCGCGCTGGGGAACGAAGCGGCACTCGCCGGGAGGTTCGAGCCGATGGAAGTCGAGATTCACGGGCATTGCGCCAAGGGCTACGAGGCTGTCAAGGACACGCTGGCCCGAAGCTTCGCGTGCGGCGAGGAAACCGGCGCCGCCGTCGCCGTGCACGTCGACGGCGAGAACGTCGTCGACCTGTGGGCGGGTTACGCCGACCTCGAGGGAAAGCGCCCGTGGCGGCGCGACACGATCGCGAACATCTTCTCCACGACCAAGGGTGTCACGGCCATTCTCCTGCACCGCCTCGTCGAAGAGGGCCTGGTCGAGCTGGATGCGCCGGTGGTTCGCTACTGGCCCGAGTTCGGGCAGGCCGGCAAGGAAGCGATCCGGGTCCGCGACCTGCTCAGTCATCGCTGCGGACTGCCGGCATTGCGGACGTACCTTCCCGCCGAGGCGCTATACGATTGGCATGTCATGACAACGGCGCTGGCGGCCGAGAGACCCTGGTGGCAGCCCGGCACCGCGCATGGTTACCATGCAGTGACTTACGGCTGGCTCGTCGGCGAGGTGATCCGTCGCGTGACGGGAAAATCGGTCGGCCGCTACCTCAACGACGAACTCGCCGAGCCGCTCGCCCTCGACTTGGCGATCGGCCTGCCCGAGTCCGACGACCAGCGGTGCGCCGACCTGTCGCCGCCCCCGTTGGTCCACGTCGAAGGTCAACCGAGCCTGATGGAACTCATCATGTCGGATCCCACGTCGGTCACGGCGCTGGCCTTCACGAACCCGCCCAGCCTGATGCTGCCGGAAACCGTCAACAGCCGCGCGTGGCGCGGCGCGGAGATCCCGGGCGCCAACGGGCACGCAGCGGCGCGCGCGCTGGCAATGCTCTACGGCGCGATCGCGTGCGGCGGCGATGTGGGCGGCGTGCACGTGCTGGGCCCGGACGCTGCCCGTGAGGCGGCAGTCGAGCACAGCGTCGGTTCCGACCTCGTGCTGAGGCTGCGCACGCGATTCGGCCTCGGCTTCATGCTGTCGCAGCCGGGCTGCGAGCTCGGCCCCAACGAGGGCGCATTCGGCCATCCCGGCGCCGGCGGTTCCGTCGCGTTCGCCGATCCCAAGGCACGCGTCGGCTTTTCCTACGTGATGAATCGCATGGGGCCTTACATCCTGGTCGATCCTCGCGCGTCGGCGCTGATCAACGCGTTCTACGGCTGCCTCGGCTGACGTTCGGTTCCCGGCGCCGCCGGGCGCCGCGATTTCGCCCGTCGCCTTCGCAGCCGTGGTCGTGTAAGTACCCCGATGGTTTCGTAACCAAATCGTCACCCCATGGAGATCGAAGCGTCATGAAGATCGGAGTCGTCGGAGCCACAGGCCAGGTCGGAGCCGTGATGCGGGCCGTCCTTGCTCAGCGCAACTTTCCCGTGAGCGGGATCCGCTTTTTCGCGTCCGCGAGATCGGCGGGCAAAAAGCTGCCGTGGGGTTCGACGGAGATCACGGTGGAGGACGCGGCCACCGCCGACCCGTCCGGTCTCGACCTGGCGCTGTTTTCCTCCGGCGCGAAGTCCTCGCGCGAGCTCGCACCGAAGTTTGCGGCGGCCGGCGTGATGGTGATCGACAACTCGTCGGCGTGGCGCATGGATCCGGACGTCCCGCTGATCGTCAGCGAAGTGAACCCGGGCGAAATCGCCAACGCGCGCAAGCGCATCATCGCCAACCCGAACTGCACCACGATGGCCGCCATGCCGGTTCTCAAGCCGCTGCACGACGAAGCCGGCCTGGTGCGGCTGGTGGCGAGCACCTATCAGGCCGTCAGCGGTGCCGGGCTGGTCGGCGTCGAGGAACTCCACGGTCAGGCCAGCGCGACCGTCGCGGATGCGCGCGGCCTCGCGTACGACGGCTCGGCGGTCACGATGCCGGCGGCTTCGAAGTTCGCCAAGCCGATCGCGTTCAACGTGCTGCCTTATGCGGGCAGCTACGTCGCCGACGGCTCGCTCGAAACCGACGAGGAGCAGAAGCTGCGCAACGAGAGCCGCAAGATCCTCGCGATTCCGGACCTGCGTGTGAGCGGAACCTGCGTGAGGGTGCCGGTGTTCACCGGTCACTCGCTCAGCATCAACGCGGAGTTCGCGCGGCCCATCAGCGCCCGGCGCGCCCTCGAGTTGCTCGCGGCAGCGCCGGGCGTGGAGCTGCTCGACGTCCCGACGCCGCTCGAGGCGGCGGGCAAGGATCCCAGCTACGTGGGACGCGTTCGTCAGGACACGTCGGTTGACGGCGGGCGCGGGCTCGCGCTGTTCCTGAGCAACGACAACCTGCGCAAGGGCGCGGCGCTCAACGCTGTTCAGATCGCGGAACTGTTCATTCGCTAGGCAGGCTGCGCGGCGCCGAAATTGGGGCCGGACCCCATCCGAAACGTTCGGCTGGGGAGCCGCGCCGGGGGGGGGCACGCGCGCCCGCTACGTCCTCGCTCCGCACCGCTGCCACTCCGCCGCCGCTCCAGGACGCGGGCGCGCGTGCCCCCGCCCCCGGCGCTTGCCTTGGTGTGGTGTGCGAAAAATCGGGACCTGAGACGAGAAAAGGGGAGCCGCGTGAGCGGCTCCCCTTTTTTGTCGGGCGCCCCGGCTGCACTGGGTGTGCAGCCGGGGGTTGGGAGTGGAACTAGTCGATGTCGGTATCGCAGTCGTCGATGGTGCAGTCGTTCTTCTTGGCATTCTGGCAGGCGCGGCTGCCGGAGGAGCCCAGGCGGTCCGGGCAGACTTCCAGCGCATCCTGGCAGAACTGCTCGTCGCGGCAGTTGTCCGGGAAGCGATCGCAGACCTGCAGGATCGGGAAGGTCTGGCCGACTGCCACCGGCGGGCAGGGGCCGTAGCTTCCGCCGCACGGCTCATCGGTGATGTCACAGGTGCCCAGGGCGCACTTGTTGCCGATGATCTCTCCACCCTTGTTGTAGCACTCGAGGTGTTCGATGCAGTTGTCGGCGAGGTTCTCGAACTGGTCTTCGCCGACTTCGAGATCGCCGGCACACAGCGCGTCGCAGTCGGTGAAGTCCACATCGACGAAACGGTTGACGACTTCGTCACAGAAGTCTGCGTCACCGAAGGATCCGCTCATCGTGCAGTTCAGCGCCGTGGCGACGAGTTCGCGATAGAGCGAGCGGATCTTCTGTCCGCGGACGCGGACGCACATTCCTTCGAGGGCGGAGTCGAGCCCGAGCCCTTCAACGCTGCCGTCGATGCTCGTCTCGGTGATCGTCTGCCCGCAGACCTCGAGTCCGCCGACCGCGTCGAGGATGCCCTGGACGACGTTGTCGTCGCCGCTCGCACGCTTGCCGTAGAAGTTCGACGTGCGGCAGATGTCCTCGCAAGCGAAGATATGGCGGCAACCGAGTTCCACGTCGCAGATGTCGTTCGTGCACTGGTCTTCGTCGTCGCACTCCTCGTTGTTCGGAACGAACTGGCAGGAGTCGGTCGACTCGTTGCACGAGCTGTCCACGCACTCGTGGGGGTTGCTGCAGACCCTCGGCGTGCCGTTGCACTGACCGGCGACGCATGAGTCGCCCACCGTGCAGAACAGGCCGTCGTCACAGCTGGCCGTGTTGTTCGGGTGCTGGCAGACGCCGTTCGCGTTGCAGGTGTCGTTCGTGCAGACGTTTCCGTCGCTCGTGCACTGCGTCCCGGGGGCTTCGAAGCCGTTGGCCGGGCAGGAGGCGTCGCCTCCGGTGCAGCGCTCGGCTACGTCGCAGTCGCCGGCGTCCGCTCGGCAGATGGTAGCGGTTCCCACGAAGCCGTTGTTCGGGCAGGTAGCCGCCGATCCGGTGCAAGTTTCGGCCACGTCACAGACGCCGGCCGATCCGCGGCAGGTGGTTGCCGAGGACACGAACGCGTTGGCAGGGCACGTTGCCGAGGAGCCGGTGCATGCTTCGGCCACGTCACAGATGCCGCCGGAGGCGCGGCACGTCGTGGCGGAGCTGACGAAGGTGTCGGCCGGGCACGCGCCCGAGCTTCCGGTGCAATTTTCAGCCACGTCGCAGATGCCGCCCGAGGGACGGCAAACGGTAGAGGCCGAGTCGAAGCAGCCGTCGGTCTCTTCGTTGCAGTTGTCGCCGCAAATGCCGCCGCCGGCGCAGGGGTCGCCGGAGTGGCCCGTGCAGCCGCCGTCCACGCAGGTGTCGGCGTTGGGGCCTGCCACGCATGCGCCGTTGCCGTTGCACTCGTCGTCCGTGCAGGGGTTGCTGTCGAACTGGCAGTCCGTGCCGACAGGCTCGAAACCGTCAGCCGGACAGGCCGCCGCTGCGCCGGTGCAGTTCTCGGCCACGTCGCACTGGCCCGCGTCGGCGCGACAAACCGTCGCACTGGAGACGAAGCCGTCGGCCGGGCAGGCCGCCGATTGGCCGGTGCAGCTCTCGGCCACGTCACAGACGCCGGCCGAAGCGCGACACGTCGACTCGCTGGAGACGAAGCCGTCGGCCGGGCAATCGGCGTTGCTGCCGTCGCAGGTCTCGGCCACGTCGCAGACGCCGCTCGCGGCGCGGCAGGTGTTGCCGGAGCCGAACGTGTCGGCCGGGCAGTCCTGCGACGAACCAGTGCAGACTTCGGACTGGTCGCAGACCCCGGTGCCGGTGCGGCAGATCGTGCCGGCCAGGTCGAAGCAGTTATCGGCAGTCTCGTTGCACTCGTCGCCGCAGACTCCGCCCTGGGCGCAGGGGTCGCCGGCGTGGCCGCTGCAGGATCCGCCCTCGCAGGTGTCGGTTCCGTTGCAGAACAGGCCGTCGTCGCAGGGGTCGGTGTTGGGAGTGTTCTGGCAGGTGCCGAAGCCGTCGCACTCGTCGTCGGTGCAGACGTTGCCGTCGCCGATGCATTCGGTGCCGGTGGGCTCGAAACCGTTGGCGGGGCAGTCCACGTTCGAGCCGCTGCAGACCTCGGCGACATCGCACTCGCCCTCATCCGCGCGGCAGATGACGCCGGAGCCGACCTTCGCGTCGGCCGGACACGCGGCGGCGGACCCGCTGCAGACTTCCGCCACGTCGCAGACGCCGGCCGAAGCGCGGCAGGTGTTGCCGCTGAAGAATCCGTCGGCCGGGCAGGCGCCCGTGCTGCCGTCGCAGGACTCGGCCACGTCGCAGACGCCGCCGGCGGCGCGACACACGGAAGTGAGGAATCCGTCCGTGGGGCAAGTGGCGGAACTGCCGGTGCAGCTCTCGGCCGGATCGCAGACGCCGGTGGAGGCGCGGCAGACGCTCGTCAGGAAGCCGTCGGCCGGACACGCGCCGTTGGTGCAGTTCTCGGCAGCGTCACATTCGCCGGTGGAGGCTCGACAGGGGTTGGTGTTGTTGGTGTGGGTACAGCCGAACAGGTCGCCGAGACCGGACTCGACCGTGTTGCAGACGTCGTTCGTACAGGGGTTGTTGTCCTCGCAGGCATCGGCGTGCTCGGGCTGAGTGCAGTGCGGGACCGCGATGTTCGTCGGAACGATCTCGCAGTTGCACTTGGAGGAAGTGCCCGGAACCGCGTCCTGCGGGCCGGTGCAGACCTCGCCTGCGTTCTGGTCCCAGCTCGCGCACGCGTTCACGTCGAAGAATCCGTCGCCGTCGCCGTCCGCGCACGGCGCAGTGACGTTGGTGACGGGGACGTTGAGGAGTCCGGAGCCCACGGTGTCGCCACACTGGTCACCATCGATGTCGGAGACGGCCGGCGGAATCACGAGGACGCTACAGTCGTCGTCCGTGGAGGTCTGAGGATTCGCGCCGATGTAGAACCCGATGTCGTAGCGGCTCTGTGCGGAGGGCTGCACGTTGAGCGTGCCGTTGAAGGTGAAGGTGTCCCCCGGGCTTCCGTCGCACGATTCGAGCACATCCGTGACGGTGATGGTCGAGACCGAGATGTCGTTGGAAGTGCAGTTGGTGCTGCCGCCGAATGCCTCATCGAGGCAGGGCGCGGCGTTTGCGCTGGTGCTCCAGCCGGTGATCGCGATCACTGCCGTCAAGGCGGTGGACGCGAACAGGCCCACCGACGCGCGAGCCAGCCCGTGGAAATTCGTAGTGTTATTCATGGTGTCTCCTTCTTCCCTCTCTCGACCAACCGTGGTCGGTGTTCGCCTTTCTGCCGAGCAGGCCGACCGGCCCGTCCCCGTCGTGTTCAGCCTGAACACAGGCAGAGCACGGATCTCTGTCTCTTCGTCCGCGTTGCAAGGCACACTGCCGCCCAGCCGTGGCCCGTCGGGAACTCCGATCGGACCCCGGGAGCGAGCCTTGCAGATAGACCCTGTACGACTTCAGGGATTTCGTCAACTTGGACAACCAAAGCTTCCGCATCACGAACACCGCCGCGTGATTGTCGGCACAGCAGCGGGAGGTTGGTTTTTTTCACCTTTGCGTCGATTCGTCCGGGCGGTCGCGCGGCTCGAGTGACACGGCCCACTGCGGCCGGCACGACAGCGAGCGAGGGGTGGGGGGGAGGAACTAGAGAAACTAGTTGGTGGCGACGATGAGCGGACGACCCGGCGGGACGACAACGCAGGGAACTCGACCCCGCTGCAACTCGCTACATGCCGCGCGGGCGTCCTGTTCACTGAGCCGGCTGATGCGCGAGGTTACGTGGACGCCGTCCAGGGCCCGGTCGACCACGAGATCGGCACCGCGAAGCTGCAGCGGCATGCGACTGCGTGCCTCTTCGCCCCGCCTGCGAGCGATGGTGGCATCGCGGAAGAGTCCGACCTGCACGGACCAGTCGCCGCCGGGCTGATTGGTCGTGACGGTCGACCCCGCGGTATCGGGGATCGCTGCCGATGATCCGGGGGCAACGGGCGGTGCGGCAGCGGCCGGCGCGGCTGGAGTTACAGGCGGAATCTCGGGCTTGGAGGCCGCCGGCGGCGCGGCGACCGGTTTCTTGACGGCAGCGGGTTCATCGACACGGGCCAGCGGTGCGCGCGCGGAGTCCTCGGCCGCTGGCGGCATGGATTCCGGCCCTTGCGCCGGCTTTGCCGGCGGATTCGCGTTGGTCGGGACAGGTGCGGGGTCGTGAACGCGAGCAGGTTGGGTCGGGGCAGCCGCTTGCGCGTAAGCGTCACCTTGAGCTGCAGGTGCCGGAACGGAAGCGGCCGCGTTCGCCGCGGGTTTGGGGGCGGAAGCAGCGGCTGCGAAGGCGGTCAGGTTGGCAGTCGCATTGGGCAGCGGAAGGGGTGTGGGGGCGGACACAGTT